>JADFQE010000072.1 GCA_022561985.1 Chloroflexota bacterium | reverse complement strand
CGTGTACGAGGGCGCCGCGTGGGGCGCCGCCATCGTCGTCGTCGCGCCCACCGGCACGCGGATGCTGGGGCTGGCGCTCGCCGCGGGGGCGCTCGCGACGATCGCGGTTGCCGTGGCCACCCGGCGCTCGGCCGCGGCCGTCGGCGACTGGACGATCACGGCGGGCGCGGTTGCCTACGTCGCGCTGCCCCTCACCGCGCTGGTCCTGCTGCGCGAGGGCGGCGCGGGCGCGGCGTGGCTCATCGTCGCCTTCTTCGGCACCTTCGCCACCGACACCGGCGCCTACGCGGTGGGCAAGCTCGTGGGGCGCCACAAGATGGCGCCGCGCATCAGCCCCGGCAAGACGTGGGAGGGCGCGGCGGGCGGCCTGGTGGCGGGCACCGGGGCGACGGTCGCGCTCGTCGCCGTCCTCGGCCCGATCGAGACCGCGCTCGCGGCGGCGGCGCTGCTGGGGGCCGGCATCGCCATCGCCGGACAGGCCGGCGACCTGGCGGAGTCGTGGCTCAAGCGCCTCGCGGGGGCGAAGGACTCCGGCACGCTGATCCCCGGCCACGGTGGGATCCTCGACCGCATGGACAGCCTCTTCCCGGTGTTCCCGCTCGTCTACGCCGCCTCCCGGCTCTGGCCCACGGGCTAGGCCCTAATCCAAGCACGCACCCACGCGGCACCGCACCCACGCGGCCCGCGAGTAAGGGCAGGTAAGATAGTTGCGATGAAGAACGTCGTCGTCCTCGGCTCCACCGGCTCCATCGGCGTCCAGACGCTGGACGTCGTGCGCGCGCTGCCCGAAAGCTTCCGGGTCGTGGGCCTCGCGGCGGGCCAGAATCATGGCTTGCTGGCAAGCCAGATTGCTGAATTCAGCCCGCGCATGGCCTGGGCCGACGGCAGCAGCCCGCTGAACGATACCGAGCGCGTGAGCATGGAGGACATGGCCGCCGACCCCGGCGTCGACCTCGTCATGGTCGCAACGACCGGCCGCGCGGGGCTCGCTCCCACGCTGGCCGCCCTGCGCGCGGGCAAGCAGGTCGCCCTCGCCAACAAGGAGGTCATCGTGATGGCCGGCGAGCTCGTCACCGAGACCGCCCGCCTGCACGGCGCGACGCTGCTGCCCGTGGACAGCGAGCCGTCCGCCATCTGGCAGTGCCTCCAGGGCGAGGAGCAGCCCGTCGCCAAGCTCATCCTCACGGCCTCCGGCGGGCCCTTCCGCACGCGGCCGCTCGACGAGATCGCCCGCGCGACGCCGGAGGAGGCGCTCGCCCACCCCACGTGGGCCATGGGCAAGAAGATCTCGATCGACTCCGCGACGCTGATGAACAAGGGCTTCGAGGTCATCGAGTGCCGCTGGCTCTTCTCGGTCCCCATCGACCGCATCGACGTCGTCGTACACCCCCAGAGCATCGTGCACTCGATGGTCGAGCTCGCGGACGGCTCCGTGAAGGCGCAGCTCGGCCCGCCCGACATGCGCCTGCCCATCCAGTACGCCCTCACCCACCCGGAGCGGCTCGCCAACGCGTCGCTGCCCACGTTCGCGCCGCTCGATACCCCGTCGCTGACCTTCGAGCCGCTCGATGTCGAGCGCTACCCCTGCTTCGGGCTGGCGCTCGAAGCCGGACGCCTCGGGGGCACGTACCCCGCCGTGCTCAGCGCCGCCGACGAGGTGGCCGTGCACCGGTTCCTCGACGGCCGCATCGCATTCGGAGACATACACGCGCTGGTCAGCGGCGTGCTCGACCACCACCAGGGCAGCGGCGACGCGTCGCTGGAGGCGGTCATCGAGGCCGACGACTGGGCGAGGCGCGAGATGAGCGAGGCGGTGCGAGCATGAACGGCATCCTCAGCTTCGTCGTCATCCTCCTCGTCCTCGTGATCGTCCACGAGCTGGGCCATTTCACCGTGGCGAAGCTCGCGAAGGTCAAGGTCCTCGAGTTCGGCGTCGGCTTCCCGCCCCGGATCTTCTCCCGCCAGTGGGGCGACACGACCTATTCCCTGAACCTCTTCCCGATCGGCGGCTTCGTCCGCATGGTCGGGGAGGAGGACCCGACCGACCCGGCGAGCCTCGCCGGCCGCAGCGCAGCCGTCCGGCTCGCGGTGATGGCCGCGGGGTCGGCGATGAACGCGCTCCTGCCGCTGCTGCTCTTCACCGTCGTCTTCATGCTGCCCCAAGACGCCATCGTCACCCGCGTCGCCGTCCTCGAGGTCGCCCCGGGCTCGCCCGCGGAGGGGGCGGGCGTCGCGCCCGGCGACGTTATCACCCACGCGGACGGCCGCCGGCTCGACAACTCCTTCGAGCTCCAGGCCGCCGTCCAGCGGCGCCTGGGCGCCGACACGACGTGGACCATCGACCGGGGGGGGCGGACGATCGAGATCCGCATCGCCGAGGCGCGCATCGCACCGCCGGAGGGCCAAGGCGCCACCGGCATCCTCCTCGCGGACGGCCGCATCACCGTCGCCTCGGTCGCGAGCGGCTCGCCGGCCAGCAGGGCTGGCCTGCTGCCCGGCGACCTGCTCCTGCGCGTGGGCCGCAGCGGCGTGGTGAGCGACGGCGCCACGCAGGCAGCACTCGATGCGTGGATCGAGGAGACGCCCGGCGAGCCGGTGCCCATCATCGTCCTGCGCGGCGGCACGCTCACGACGCTCACGGCCGAGCCAGAGGCGGGCGCGCTCGGCGGCCTCACCCTCGACGTGCGGCCCACGGAACCGCGCTCCGAGCCGGTCTGGCGTGCGGTGCCCATGAGCTTCCGGCAGACCTGGGACGTCCTCGTCATCTTCCGCAACGAGATATCGAGGATCGCCGCCGGCGCGTCGTCCCTCGACCTGGTCGGCCCGGTCGGCATCGCGCAGATCACGACCGAGATCGCCGGCGCGGGGCTCGGCTCACTCATCACGTGGACCGCGCTTCTCTCCATCAACCTGGCCATCGTCAACATGCTGCCGATCCCGGCACTCGACGGTGGCCGCATCATGTTCGTGTTGATAGAATTGGCGCGCGGAGGCCGCCGCCTGGCTCCGGAGAAGGAGCGCATCGCCCACATGGTCGGCTTCGCCATCCTGATCTCGGCCATCGTCGCGGTCAGCATCGGCGACATCCAGCGCCTCATCAGCGGCGGCAGCCCCTTCGGCAACTAGGCAGGGCACAGCCCTGCACCCACTCAGCCAGCGCGGTGCGTGGGTCTCAGGCAAAGGCGGCTGAGCGCTGGCCGGGCCGCTGAGGCAGCGCGGCAGCGAGTGGGTGAAGGGCAGTGCCCTTCAAGAGGGACCCCATGCAACGCAGAGCGACCAAGGCCGTCTGGGTCGGCGACGTGAAGGTCGGCGGCGATGCGCCCGTCACCGTGCAGTCCATGACGAAGACGGACACGCGCGACGTCGCGGCGACCGTGCGCCAGATCCTCGAGCTCGAGGAGGCAGGCTGCGAGATCATCCGGTGCGCCGTGCCCGACATGGAGGCGGCCCAGGCGCTCGGGCCCATCAAGCGCGGCATCCACATACCGCTGGTCGCCGACATCCACTTCCACCACCAGCTCGCCCTGGAGTCGCTGGCCCAGGGCGTGGACTGCCTGCGGCTCAACCCCGGCAACATCCGGGACCCGAACCGCGTCCGCGAGGTCGTGGCCGAGGCAAAGACCCGCGCCGTCCCCATCCGCATCGGCGTGAACTTCGGCAGCCTGCCACCCGTCGGCGCCATCGGCGTGACGCGCGGACAGCACCGCCACGCCGACGGCGTCAACGAGCTGCGCAAGGGCTCCGAGGCCAGCGGCGAGGGCGCGGAGATCTCGGTGGTCGACCACATGGTGGCCACGGGGCTGTGGGAGATCGGGCTGCTCGAAGACCTCGATTTCGACCTCATCAAGATCTCGCTGAAGGCCTACGACATCGACACGACGGTGGAGGCCTATCGCAGGCTCTCCCGCATGGTGCCGTACCCCTTCCACCTGGGCATCACCGAAGCGGGCACGGCGCGCTCGGGCTCGCTCCGCACCGCCATCGGCCTGGGCATCCTGCTGTACGAGGGCATCGGCGACACGATCCGCGTGTCCCTCGCCGACGACTCCCGCGAGGAGGTCGAGGTCGGCTACGAGATCCTGAAGGCGCTTGGCTTACGCAAGCGGGGCGCGCAGGTGATCGCCTGCCCGTCCTGCGGGCGCGCGGACGTCGACATACGCAAGCTCGCCAACGACGTGGAGGGGCTGCTCAAGACCATGGACACGACGATCAAGGTCGCCATCATGGGCTGCGAGGTCAACGGCCCCGGCGAAGCCAAGGACGCCGACGTCGGCATCGCCGCGGGCGCCGGCCGCGCCGTCATCTTCCGCAAGGGCCGCAAGACGCGCATCGTGGCCGAGGCCGACATGCTCACGGCGCTGATGGAGGAGATCAACGCCGCCGCAGAGGAAGCAGCCGCCCCCTCGCCCTAGCGCTGCCCGGGCGGTCCTGGGAATGACCGACGTCGGCCCTCTGCTATCCTCTAGCTTCCATGCGTGCCTCCCGCTTCCTCACCAAGACCCTCCGCCAGGACCCCGGCGAGGCCGAAAGCGCCAGCCACCGGCTGATGCTCCGCGCCGGCATGATGACGCAGGTCGCGGCCGGCGTGTACGCCTACCTGCCGCTGGCCCTGCGCTCCATCCACAAGATCGAGCAGATCGTCCGCGAGGAGATGGACGCCGCCGGTGGCCAGGAGGTCCGCATGCCGGCGCTGCACCCCATCGAGGTCTGGGCCGAGACCGGCCGCGACGCCGCGATGGGCGACACGCTCTTCCACCTGCACGACCGCCGCGGCCGCGAGCTCGTGCTCGCGCCAACCCACGAGGAGGTCATCACCGCCGTCGTGCGGGCCAACGTGGAGTCGTACCGCGATCTGCCCCTGCTGCTCTACCAGATCCAGACCAAGTTCCGCGACGAGCCCCGCCCGCGCGCCGGCCTCCTCCGGGGCCGCGAGTTCGACATGAAGGACGCCTACTCCTTCGACACCGGCGCCGAGGCGCTGGATACGGCCTACCAGCGCGTGCGGGAGGCGTACCGCAACATCTTCCGCCGCTGCGGCCTCCCCACCATCGAGGTGGAAGCCGACAGCGGCGCCATCGGCGGCAAGGAGTCCCACGAGTTCATCGTCCAAGCCGAGACCGGCGAGGACACCGTCCTGCTCAGCCCGGGCGGCTATGCGGCGAACGTCGAGCGCGCCACCTCCATCCCGCCGCGCGCCCCCGAGGGCGAGCCGCTGGCCATGGAGGCCGTCGACACGCCAGGCGTCACGACCATCGCCGCGCTCTCCGCGTTCCTGGGGGTCCCTGAGGCGCAGACGCTCAAGGCTGTGTTCTATGCGGCCGACGGCGAGATGGTGCTTGTCACGATCCGCGGCGACATCGAGGTCAACGAGGTCAAGCTGCGCAACCACCTCCACGCCCGCGAGCTGCGGCTGGCAACGGCCGAGGAGTCGGCGGCGGCCGGGCTCACGCCCGGCTACGCCTCGCCCGTAGGCCTCTCTGGGATCCAGCGCATCGGCGACCCGACGATCCAGCAGGGCGCCAACTTCGTGGCGGGCGCGAACCGGCCGGACCAGCACCTCCGGAACGTCAACTACCCCCGCGACTTCGAGGTCGATGCGATCGTCGACGTCGCGACCGCCCAGGCAGGGGACGAAGCGCCCGACGGCACGGGTCCCCTCGAGGCGGTCCGCGGCATCGAGGTCGGCCACATCTTCAAGCTCGGCACCTTCTACACGCGCACGCTGGGCGCCGAGTACACCGACGAGGAGGGCAAGCTCAACGCCATCGTCATGGGCTGCTACGGCATCGGCATCACGCGCGTGCTCGCCGCGGCCATCGAGCAGAACCACGACGAGCGGGGCGTCATCTTCCCCGCGCCCATCGCGCCGTTCCAGGTGCACCTCATCGCCCTCAACGCGGACAACCCCGAGGTCTCGGCGCAGGCCGAAGCGCTGTACGAGGAGCTTGGAGCAAGCGGCCACGAGGTCTTCTTCGACGACCGCGTGGAGTCGGCCGGCGTGAAGTTCAACGACGCCGACCTGCTGGGATTCCCCGTGCGCGTGGTCGTGAGCCCCCGCAACCTGAAAAGCGGCGTCGTCGAGATCAAGCGGCGCCGCGACGCCGACCCCACGCAGGTCGCCCCGGACGCCGTCGAGCGCACCGTCGCCGGCCTGCTGGCCAAGGACGACCTGTAGGGGCGCACGGCGTGCGCCCTTGCCCCTGGCGTGCCCCGCACGCCCGACCTCGCCCCCTGGCGTGCCCGCACGCCCGAGTTCGCCTGGTAGACTGGATCTGCCCCCCCCACGCAGAGACCGCCGCCAGCGGATGGGAGCTCGCGTTCCCGTCCGCTCGTCGTGCTCCGCAGAAACCAGCGCGCGCGCTCAGTCGCTCAGTGAGAAAGGCGAGCCGGTGACCTGGAAGGTCGAGGTCAACAACCATGCCTGCGAGAACAAGCAGACGTGCATCGATGTGTGTCCGACGGACGTCTTCGAGATGCTCCCAACCACGGTGAGGCACCCGCTGTTCTGGCTCAAGATCAAGGCGCACGGAGGCCGCCAAGCGGTGCCGGTCCAAGAGGAAGCGTGCATCGGCTGCATGGAGTGCGTCACCGCCTGCCCGGAGCTCGCGATCACCGTCGAGCAGATCCCCCACTCGCCCCCGACGTGAAGGAGACCCCCCACCCATGATCCCCCGCCTCGCCCTCCGCGCCCGCGTCGCCGTCATCGTGGCCATGGCCCTCGTCATGGCGGCGGGCGTGTTCTCGCTCACGAACCTGCGCGTCCAGCTGTTCCCCGACATCGACTTCCCGCTCATCGCGGTCTCGACCCTCTACCCCGGCGCCGACGTCGATACCGTCCTGACCGAGGTGACCGAGCCGCTCGAGCGGGCCCTCGCCCAGGTGCCCGCCTCGGTGGCGGTGCGGTCCTTCACGTCGCCCAGCTTCTCGCTCGTGCTCCAGGAGTTCGACTTCGGCACGGACATGGCGGCGGCGGAGCGGGCGGCGCGAGAGCTCGTCGGTGCGGTGACGCTCCCGGAGGGCGTGACGACCTCCGATCTCTCACGCGCCAACCCGGAGGAGTTCCCGATCCTCGAGCTCAGCGTGTTCAGCGACATGACCTTCGACGAGCTCCACGAGCTCGTCTCGGCCGAACTCCTGCCGGAGATCCGCGACGTGCCCGGCGTCCTGCGGGCCGACGTGCCCCTCGGCTCGCAGGCGGGTGGGAGCGTGACGCGCACGAACGGCAGCCCCAGCCTCTCGATCTACGTGCGCAAGCACGCGGATGCGAACACCATCGCCGTCGCGGACGGCGTCCTCGCCGTGGTCGAGGCGGCCAAGGAGCGGCTGCCCGCCGGCGTCGAGTTCGCCACCATCGCCAACCAGGCTCCGGAGATCCGCACGTCCATCAACACGCTCACGCGAGAGGTGGTCCTGGGCGCGATCCTCGCGGTGATGGTCATCTTCGCCTTCCTGCTCAAGATCCGGCCCACGGTCGTCACCGGCATCTCCATCCCCGCAAGCGTGCTGGGCGCCCTCGTCATCATGGGCTGGCAGGACATGAGCCTGAACATGATCACCATCGGCGCGCTCGCCATCGCCGTGGGCCGGGTGGTCGACGACAGCATCGTCGTCATGGAGAACGTCTACCGGCACATCCAGGCCGGCGAGGCGCGCATCCCCGCGGCGATCGCCGCGACCCGCGAGGTGACGGGCGCCATCACGACGTCCACGCTCACGACCATCGCCGTCTTCGCCCCGCTGGGGTTCATCGGCGGCATCATCGGCGCCTTCTTCCTGCCCTTCGCGCTCGTCGTAACCTATTCGCTGCTCGCATCGCTCGTCGTCTCGCTCACGGTCGTGCCCGTGCTCGGCAGCCTGCTCATCAGCGGCGACGAGCGCGCTCCGGACCGCGACACGTTCCTCCAGCGCGTCTACACGCCCGTGCTGCGCTGGTCGCTCGCCCACAAGGCCTGGACGCTGATCGCGGCCGCGGCCGTCTTCGCCGGGAGCCTCGGCCTGCTGAGCGGCATCCCCGTCTCCTTCATCCCCGGCGGCCCGCAGAACCTGCTCGTGGTCGAGATGACCACGCCGCCGGGCACGCCCATCGACGGCACCCTCGCGCAGCTCGATGAGGTCGAGTCCGTCCTGGCCGCGCTCAGGAGCGACGGCACGGTCGAGACCTACCGGTCGCAGATCGGCGGCACCGGGGCCGCCTTCGGGCCCGGACAGAACATCAGCGGCTCGAACACCGCGAGCATCCTCGTGATCCTCGCCGAGGGAGCCGGGGTCGTGGAGATGACCGAGGTGCTGCGCCGCGATCTGCCCGGCGAGGGCCGCTCGGTCGCCGTCGCGCTCGCGGGCGACGGCGGACCCGACGCCAACCAGATGGAGCTGGTGCTCTCCGGCGGGGACTACACGACGCTCGCCGCGGCGGCGCTCGGCATCGTCGAGGCGCTCGAGGGGACGGAAGGGCTCATCGACGTCCGCACCACGGCCATCCCCGCGGCGGCGCTGGCAGGCCGGGAGGTCACGCTCGTCACGCGGATCAACGGCCGCCAGGCCGTGACGGTCACGGGCACCATCACCGCGCAGGACACCCAGGGCGTCAGCCGCGCCGTCACCGCCGAGGTCGACCGCCTCGGTCTCCCGGAGGGCGTGAGCCTTGAGACAGGCGGCGTCTTCGCCGACATCGAGGAGCTGTTCAGCTCGATGATCCGAGCCATGCTCATCGGCATCGTGCTGGTCTACACCGTGATGGTCGTCAGCCAGCGCTCGCTGCTCACCCCCTTCGTCATCATCCTGAGCCTCCCGCTCGCGTCCATCGGCGCCCTCGGCGCGCTCTTCATCACCCAGCGCGCCCTCGGCCTCTCGTCACTCATCGGGATGCTCATGCTCATCGGCCTCGTGGTCACGAACGCCATCGTGCTCATCGCGTTCGTGGAGCAGCTCCGCAAGCGCGGGCGCTCGGTCCACGAGGCGCTGATGGAGGGCGGACGCACGCGGCTGCGGCCGATCCTGATGACCGCCTTCACCACGAGCTTCGCGCTCCTGCCGCTTGCGATCATCACCGGCGAGAACGCGGGCATCGTCGGCGCCGAGCTTGCCACGGTCGTGATCGGCGGGCTGATGACCTCGACCATGCTCACGCTGGTGGTGATCCCGGTGATCTACAGCCTGCTGCGCCGGGACCGCGCCCCAGCAGGCGCCCCAGCCCCCGCCGCAGGCGCTCCAGCCCCGGCCGCGGGCGCGGGCGCGGGCGCTCCCGAGGCATAGCCCCCCGCCCCTCGCCGCGCCTCGTGGGCACGCGTATACTGCGAGTCGGCCCATCGGGTGGCCCCAAGGGAGCGAAGATGGCTGTGACGAACGGCAAGGAAACAGGCACCTACCAGGTCAAGAGCGGCCTCGCGCAGATGCTCAAGGGCGGCGTCATCATGGACGTCGTCACCGTTGAGCACGCCCGGATCGCGGAGGATGCCGGCGCGTGCGCCGTCATGGCGCTGGAGCGCGTCCCCGCCGACATCCGGGCCGACGGCGGCGTCGCACGCATGTCCGACCCCGCCCTGATCGAGGAGATCATCGCCACGGTGTCGATCCCGGTGATGGCCAAGTGCCGCATCGGTCACACCGTGGAGGCGCAGATCCTCGAGGCCATCGGCGTCGACTACATCGACGAGTCCGAGGTGCTGACCCCGGCGGACGAGCAGTACCACGTGTGGAAGCACGACTTCAAGGTGCCCTTCGTGTGCGGCTGCCGCGACCTGGGCGAGGCGCTCCGCCGCATCGGCGAGGGCGCCGCCATGATCCGCACCAAGGGCGAGGCGGGCACCGGCGACATCGTCGAGGCCGTCCGGCACATGCGCACCGTGATGGAGCAGGTCCGCCGCGTCGAGGTCATGCCCGACGACGAGCTCACGGCCTTCGCCAAGGAGATCGGCGCGTCCATCGAGCTCGTCCGCGAGGTCAAACGCCTCGGCCGCATGCCCGTCGTCAACTTCGCAGCCGGCGGCGTGGCGACCCCGGCGGACGCCGCCCTGATGATGCACCTCGGCGCCGACGGCGTCTTCGTCGGCTCCGGCATCTTCAAGTCCGGCGACCCTTCCGCACGCGGGAAGGCCGTCGTCAAGGCAGTCACGCACTACCAGGACCCCGCCGCCATCGCCGAGGCATCGAAGGGCCTCGGCGAGCCGATGGTCGGCATCAGCACCCGCTCCATCAGCGCGGAGGAGCTCCTCGCCACGCGGGGCTCGTAGGCGTGGCTCCCGCCCCGACCGTCGGCGTGCTCGCGCTCCAGGGCGACTTCGAAGAGCACCTCGACGCCCTCGATGCCCTCGACGTTCCCGCAGCCCCGGTCCGCACGGCCGATGAGCTCGCCCGCGTCGGTGCGCTCATCGTGCCCGGCGGGGAGAGCACGGCCATGGCCAAGCTGATGGACGCCTATGGCCTCCGCGAGCCGCTCCGCGCCTTCGCTCGGAGCGGGAGCCCCGTATGGGGCACCTGCGCCGGCATGATCCTGCTGGCCGAGCGCATCGTCGAGGGCCGGCCCGAGCCCCTGGGGCTCATCGACATGCTCGTGCGGCGCAACGGCTTCGGGCGGCAGGTCGACTCCTTCGAGACGGACGTCGACTTCGCGGGGCTGGACGGCGGCCCGTTCCACGCCGTGTTCATCCGCGCACCCGCGGTCGTCGAGATCGGGCCCGCCGTGGAGGTGCTGGCGCGCCTGGACGACGGCACCGTCGTGGCGGCGCGCCAGGGCAACCTGCTCGTCACGGCATTCCACCCCGAGCTCACCACCGACCGCCGGCTGCACGCGCACTTCGCGGCCATGCTCGCGGTGCGGGCGTGATGCCCGCCCACCCGAGCGCAGGACCCGGAGGTGACGTGAGCACCGAGACCGCCGCGAGCGACGCCGCCGAGGCGGCCGACGACCTCCGGGCGCTGCTCGCGGTCCTCCCCCCGGCCGTCCGCGAAGCGGTGGAGCGCGAGGCGGCAGCGCGCGAGGGCGCGGCCGGCGAGCTGCTGGAGGTCGTGCTCGACCTCGGCAGACCGCCCGAGGCGCGCTTCGCCAGCGGCGACTTCTACCTGAGCACGGACGGCGTGACCCAGGAGGACCTGGCGCACGTCATCGCCGGCATCAGCCCCTTCGGGGGCGACAACCGCGCCGGCATCGAGCGCACGCTGCACCGCATCTCCGCCATCCGCAACCGGGGCGGCGACGTCATCGGCTTGACCTGCCGCGTGGGCCGCGCGATCCGCGGCAGCGCCCGCGTCATCGAGGACTTCGCCACGTCCGGCAAGAGCGTCTTGCTGGTCGGGCGGCCCGGCGTCGGCAAGACGACGATCCTGCGCGAGCTGGCGCGCGTCATGGCCGACTCGGCCCACAAGCGCGTGGTCATCGTGGACACATCGAACGAGATCGCGGGCGACGGCGACATACCGCACCCCGCCATCGGCAAGGCGCGCCGCATGCAGGTGTCCACGCCCGAGCAGCAGCACGCGGTCATGATCGAGGCCGTCGAGAACCACATGCCGGAGGTCATCATCGTCGACGAGATGGGCACGGAGCTCGATGCCGCCGCCGCCCGGACCATCGCCGAGCGAGGCGTGCAGCTCATCGCAACAGCCCACGGCAACACGCTCGAGAACCTGCTCGTGAACCCCACGCTCTCCGACCTGGTCGGCGGCGTGCACGCCGTCACCCTGGGCGACGAGGAGGCGCGCCGCCGCCGGACGCAGAAGACGATCCTGGAGCGCAAGGCACCCCCGACGTTCGACGTGCTGGTGGAGATCCAGAGCTGGAGCCGCGTCGCCGTCCACGCCGAGGTGGCAAAGACCGTGGACGCGGTCCTGCGGGGGCAGGCGGTCACGGCAGAGACCCGCGAGCTCGAAGCGAGCGGTGCGGTGCGCCAGAGCTTCGAGACCGCTACGACGACGCCCGAGTTCGAGGTCGCGCCCTTCGTGATGGCGCCCGCGCGCCACCCGGTGCAGCGCAGCGAGCGCCCGGCGGAGCCACCGAGGGCCGAGGCGGTGCCGGCGAGCGGGAACGGCGCCGCTAGGCCCGCCCGCGTGCACCCCTTCGGCATCAGCCGCGAGCGGCTCGAGGCGGCGGCCCGCGAGGCGGGCGTCTCGGTGGCGGTCACGAGCAGCGTCGGCGAGGCGGAGATGGTGCTGACGACGAAGGCGCACTTCCGGCGCGGGGCGCCCGCGCTGCGCGAGGCGGAGCAGCAGGGCACGCCGGTGTTCGTGCTGCGGCGCAACACGCCCGCGCAGATCGCCGGCTTCCTCCAGCAGATCGCGCGCGACGAGGCGGCGGCCGAAGCGGACCGCCCCTTCGGTTCCGGCGCGGCCGAGGCGGAGCAGGGCGTGGCGCAGATACTCACCGGCGATGCCGACGCGGTCG
>JADFQE010000071.1 GCA_022561985.1 Chloroflexota bacterium | reverse complement strand
CGACCCCATGTCGTATGCCGGCGAGGAGGGGCTGCGCTACTACAACAACCGCATGATCATCGACGCCTGCCGTCCCTACGACCGGCTCGCGACCTTCCCCGAGGTGGTGCGCACGAGCGACGAGGACGCGGCGCGGCTGCGGGCACGCTGGCCGGAGCTTTTCGACGCCGACGGGAAGGCGAAGCGGGGGCCGTCGAGCGCCGCCCGTTAGGGGGGCGGCGGCACGCGTTACCCCCGCCGGGGCTCGACCGCGATGAGGAGACCATAGCTCAGCAGACCGTCGTCGATGAGCCGTTGGACCCCTCGGAGCAACGCCTTGGCCCGCTCGATCAGGGCCGCGTCCAGGGGCAGCTTGCCGAGTTTGGAGGCGAGCTCCGCCATCAGCAGCTTGCCCTTGATCGTCCGGACCACGGAGGTCGCGGTGCTCTGGAGGTCCTCCACCTGGCGCACCTCGAGTCCGGCATCGCTCATCAGCCGAGCGTACCCGTCGAGGGAGCGGGCGTCCCCGACGCATCCAGCGACCGTCAGGACGCCCCGCAGCTCCTCCGGCAGCGGCCCGCTCACGGTCACGTCGGTCACGACGACCATCCCGCCCGGCTTGAGCGCGGCGCGCACTCTCGATAGCGTCTCGGCCTTCGCCGGCAGGATGGACAGCACGCACTCCATCATCGCCACGTCGTAGGCGCGAGCGCCGAGCGGGAGCTCCTGGATGTCGCCGCGGCGAAACTCGACGAGGTGGCCGACTCCCCGGTCCGCCGCCAGGTGCTGCCCGGCCTCGACGCCCGTTGCCTCCAGGGTCACGCCGGTGACCTCGCACCCCAGCGTTTCGGCCAGGTGGACGGCGCTCGCTCCCCTCCCGGAGCCCAGGTCGAGCACGCGCGAGGTTGAGCCGACGCCCGCCAGCCGCGCCACGCGCTGGGTCAGGGCCAGGCCGCCGGGGTGGAAGGACTCGCCGAAGAGCCAGCGGGCGACCGGGTGCGAATACACGTCGACGCAGCAGGCGGCGAGGTCTCGCGCGTGGCTCGGCTCGCCACTGGGCGCGGTGGCCCTCGGGGTTCCGGAGTCGGCATGCCCGCGCTTCATCTTCACGGTGTCCGTGGGCCTAGACACCGGCGTGGCCGGCGGCGCTTCGCCGGGCAAGCCGCTCTCCGGCCCGCTTCAGCTTCATGGCCTCGCGCACGTCCTCTCGATACCCCACGCTGTTGTAGGCGCAGAACGGGATCATCTTTCCGTCGGGCGTGAGCACGCCCACGCAGCACTTGGCCACCTTGCTCACATCGAACGTATAGGCGTCCATGAAGTCCTTGATGCTCACCGAGAACACCTGCTTGGCCACGTCCGAGGCGGAGATGGCGAGGTCGATGTTGCACGTCGCGTCGCAGAACTGCTGGGCGAGGGCCAGACTGCCGGGCACCGCGCTCGACGACCACATCGCCTCGAGGGCGTGCTTGACCACGTGCGACGGCTCCGGCCAGGTGCGGTTGGTGATGAAGTCGAGATAGTCGTCCACGTCGATGAGGCGCGGCAGCGGCGTGACCTGCCCATCCTCGATGTGGGCGTAGGTGACCGACTGGCAGCTGGGATGGCAGCAGGGCACCGGGACGAAATCGCTCGCGACGAACATGCCTTCGGTCTGGCGCTCGATGTGCCCGATCACCTCGGGGATGGTGACGCGGTCCAGCGGGTCGAAGCTCCCGTGGCGCCCGGTGTGCATCACCGGCTGGAAGTTGATCGCGCGCACGGCGGGGTGCTCGATGCCGAAGCGCACGAGCGCGCCCACCTCGTGCTCGTTCACGCCGCGCTCCACCGCCGCCACGAGGACGCAGTCCAGGTCCATCTCGGCCAGGCGGTCGAGCGCTTGGAGCTTCTCCTGCACCAAGGGCTCGCCGCGCAGCGCGATGGACGTGGCATCCTCGAGCCCATCGAATTGCAGGTAGATGATGGGCCGCAGCTCCCCGAGCTGGCGCGCCCAAACGGGGTCTCGGGCGATGCGCAGCCCGTTGGTGTTCACCATCACGTGCTGGACACCCTTGTCCTTGGCCATCTGGATCATCTCGAGCAGCTGCGGGTGGATGGTCGGCTCCCCTCCGCTGAATTGCACCACCTCCGGCTCGCCCTCCGCTCGGACGAAAGCGTCGAGCATCAAGGAGACTTCGTCCAACGTGAGGTTGTAGCCCGCCCCGGCGTTCGCGAAACAGGTGGGGCAGGCGAGGTTGCAGCCCGTATTCACCTCGATGAGCGCCAGGCACGTGTGCTGCTGGTGGTCGGGGCAGAGCCCACAGTCGTTGGGGCAGCCCTCGTGGACGTCCGTGGCGAAATAGGCCGGGCGGACCCCCGGCTTGTTGTTGCGGAGCGAACGCTCGTAGCCGTCCGCGTCCGGGGACACAAGCGCGGCGAACGAGCCATGCTCGGGGCAGCGCTTGTGCATGACCAGCCGGTCCCCTTCCCGATCGACCCGGGCATCGATGACCTTCTTACACACAGGACAGAGGCTGCGCGTTTCGTACGCGACCGAGTCAGCGGTGCCCGAGCGTTGATGCGAGCCGGTTTCAGTCATGCAAGATCTCCCTGCGTTACTCCGCTTGGCCGAACAGTCGAAGGTCGCGGCGTTGGATGGCGAGCCGGAGGGTGGGCGCCGAGCGCACGAGGTGCGTCACGATGACGATCCCGGTGAGCGTCAGGCAGGTCGCCACGATGGGTGCGGCGTGATCGCCAACGACCACGAGCACGTTGAGCGCGACCGCGCCGGTGACGAAGCCCCAGACGACGCCGCGGGTGATGAGGAAGCCGATAACCGTGAACGGGAGCGCCGCGATGCTCAGCAGAGGCACCATGGCCAACGAGATTCCGAAGACGAGCGCCAGCCCCTTGCCCCCGCTCAGTCGCAGGTACGGCGACCAGTTGTTGCCGACCGTCGCGGCCACGACGACCCCGAATACTCCCCATTCGCCGATCCCGGCCCCAAGGGAGAGCACCATGAGCCCGGCGCCCTTGCCGACATCGACCGCGAGGACCAGCAGACCGATCCTCCAGCCGAGCTGCTTGAAGGCATTCACGGCGCCAACGTTCCGGCTGCCAAGGGTACGGATGTCGACGCCGCGGAGGCGGCGCCCAAGCAGATACGCGGTGGGCACGCCACCGATGAGGTACGCGACCACAGCGAGAGGGATGACTAGAGGCATGACGACGCTCTTGTGATGCGCGCCAGGGCCGCGCGGTGCCTTCGACGCACGCCGGCCGCGATCGACTGCCTGTGGGAACCGCGCGAACGGCCGTTACGCGGGCGCAACCTGGCGGTCACACGGCTGCTGGGGGTAGAGCTTGCTGCGCCGCGCGCGGGCTTCGGTCGCCTCTTTGATCTCGAGCAGGTGGCGGCGGGTGTGCCGCTCCGCGATCGGCCTGATCACGAGCGCGGCGACGACCCAGCCGAAGATCCATCCTCGGACGCCGATGGTGCTGTGATACCGGAGCACGGTGCACCCGCCATGCTCTTCCAGCTCCAGACGGTCACGCAGGATGTCGAGCGGCCCGGAGATGGCTTCGAAATCGATCGACTCCGGCTCGGTCTCGCTCACCCATTCCGTGGTGACCACCATCCGCCTCCGCCCTATCAGGTCGCGGATCTCGGTGCGGAACTCCACGAGCTTGCGCGCACCGTCGTCCTGAACGACGCGGCTGGTCGCGTCGTCCCCGGCCTCGCCCCGGCCGAACGCGGTCAGGTACTGAAACACCAGGCGCCGGTCCGCATGGATCTCGACCTCACGCGGCTTGAGACGGAGCGGTATCGCCGTTCCGTGGGCTTGCCCTCCAACGGTCTCCGAGGTCACGGTCATGGGGTCGGTCTCCCTCCCATCGCTCACGCGGCGCTCCGAGTCTTGGCTCCCTCTGGCGGCCAGCCGACGGTTGGCCCTCTCGGTGGTTCCGATGCGTCCGCCCCCACGAGCGGTGCGCTCGCTGCTCGGAGCGGCCCCGCTTGAGCAGGGTCCCGCGATCGCCAGGACTCAATCCCGCTCACGTGCATCTAAGCGACTAGGTGCCACGAACGCGTGGCTCATCGTGGCGAGTCACAGCAGGGAGAGATGATGTTTCGACCGCGATCGTCATTCGGTGCCGGTGTGCCCTTGATCCTGCTGCTGCTGGCGGCTTGCAGCGGCGGTGACCCCACGCCCACGCCCACGCCGGCGGCCCCGGCACTCGATGGGGGTGCGTCCGGCAGCGGGCCTGGGTCCCTCGGGCTGACGTGGGAGATCGAGGACGTCGACGCAGGGGGCAAGCCGGCCCTGGCCCTCGACAGTCAGGGCGTCCCCTTCATCGCGTACATGGAAGAGGCTCAGGCTGGCTTCGTGAAGGCCGCCGTTCGGCGGGGATCCGGCTGGGAGATCGAGACCATTGCCACTGGCTATTTCTACGGGCCGTTGGACATCGCCGTGGGCAACGACGACGTGGCCCACGTCGCCTACCACGACCATCAGGCGGCGTCCTTCGACCCGGACCTGGGGGATGCAGCATATGCGGTGCGGGCGGAGGGAGGCTGGACCACGGGCCCGGTGATGGACGAAGGCCACGACGGGTGGGACAACCGCATCACGACCGATGCTGATGGCCGCCCGCATATGGCCGGCGTCGATCCGGTGGAGTTCGGCGGGGTTGGCGTTGAGTACTACTCCCTCGATGCCGACGGCAACTGGACGGTCGAGGCCGTCGGCAGCGGACCGCAGACATACCAGTTCGGCGTGTCGGTCGCCATCGCCGCCGACGGCACGCCCTACATCACCTACTACAGCCAGCAGGATGATGATCTGGCCATCGCCGTCCGCACGGACACGGGTTGGGACATCGACTTCATCGAGCAGGACGGAGACGTCGGCCTGTTCTCGGAGCTGCTCATCGACGAGACGGGGCGCTTCCACGTGAGCTATCTGCTGCGCACCGGGAGCTCCACCGGCACCGTCCGCTACGCCACCCGGGCGAGCGCGGACGAGCCGTGGGCGATCAGCGACGTCGGCGAGCTGGACGCGATCGTCACCGGGCAGGTGGGGGCCAGGAACATCACCTCCGTCGCCGTGGACTCCCGGGGCACGCCCTGGGTCGCCTATTCCGACACGGCCAGGCTCTTCGTTGCCGGCCTCGACGGCGCTGTGTGGCGCACTCAGCGCGTTGCCGAGTCCGGGGCACAACCACTCGGGCAGCTCGTATCTCTGGGCATCGACGCGGACGACGGGCTGCACATCGCCTACTTCGAGGGCCGTAGCCCGGGGCCGATCGGCACGGTCAAGTACGCGAAGGGGACGCCAGCGCTCTAGCATGACCGAGCTGCCGAAAAAGACCTTCTGGACCCGGCTCAAGACGAATCGCCACCTCCTCAGGCTGGCCTATTACCCCTGGGTCGCCCTGCCGCCCCGTGCCCGCCGTGCCGCCAGCATCGCCGCTGTGTGGTGGCTCCAGGTCTTCAAGCACGCTCGAGGCATCCATCGGCGCTGGGAGCCTACCCCGCCGTCCAAGATGTTCAGTCTTTCGTTCTGGGGCGTCCCACAGGTGGACGTGGCCACATACACGCTGACGGTGGACGGGTCCGTCGAGCATCCGACGGCGCTCACGCTCGCAGAGCTCCAGGATCTCCCAGCCGTCGAGCGTGACGTGACCCTCGACTGTGTTGGAGGCTCGCGTAACAACTGCACGATGCGGGGCGTGCCCTTCGCAGACCTGATGGACCGGGCGGGAGCCAAGGAGGAGGTCTTCACCGCCATCTTCCACTGCGCCGACGGGTTTCTCACGACCCATCCTGTCCGCGATCTGCTCGCAGACGGTGCCTTCATGGCCTATGCGACCAATGGGGTAGGCGATCGCGATCACGGCTATCCGCTTCGACTGGTTGCGCCGGGTAAGTACGGATACAAGTGGGCCAAGTGGGTGGTGCGCATCGAGCTGGTAGCAGGCTCGCCCAAGGGCTATTGGGAACAGCGCGGGATGCCTGACCGCGCACGCGTCGGGGACACGCGTTGAACCGGAATGTGCTGCTGCTCGTCCTTCTCCCACTGGCCGTGGCTTGCAGGCCCCCGGCGGACTCCACCGTCCTGCCGCCACCGCAGTCCCAACCAACTCCGGCTTCTCCAGCGGTGGCCTCCCCGTCCGATGGAGCTGCCCCGGGTGCCTCCAACGATCCGCAAGCCGAGACCGTTGTGCTGGCCTCGGGTCAGATAGCGCTGCCGGCGGCCGGTGCCTTTGGGGAGCCGGGCTTTCACGAAGTGTTGAAGGCGGAGGGCCAGCTGTCCGCCGATGCCGGCGGCCCGGGGGGCTCGCGTCTCGTGCTGAAGCTGCGGGACCTCAGCCGGCCCTCCGTCACCTGCGACAGCCCACACCCGCTCTCGGGATGTGCGACCGTGGACTGGTCCGACTTTCCTGGGAGGCCTGGGGTACCAGAAGGGGGCGCCTTCGAGAACCGCATCACTCTCCCGCTCACGAGCGGCCCACGTACCTACTACCTCAGCGAGTCGGGCCGGCTCAGAGACACACCGGAGCCCTATTCGCCAGGCTGACCGCATACGGCGTTGGGCGGGTCCGCCCAAGCATGGTCGGTCAACTTACAGCACGAGCTCTTGCCAGGCGGCACCATCGAGCTGCGCTTGGTCATGACCAAGTTCGGAGCCCCGGAGGTCACGATCGGCTGGGAGTTAGCGGTTCAGTAGTCCGCCGCTTGTTGGGTGCGACGATGGACCGCTCGGCTCTTCGATCACCGCTCTCGAGCGGGCGCTAGGAGCCGTGCGCGGCGAGCTGGAGCTGGTTGTCCACGAGGTCGGCCACGTCGACGCTGTTGAGCATGCCCCAGCTGCGCATCCAGTCGTAGGTCCGCTGGAGCTCCTCGGCCGGGATCGGCGCCGGGTCGACGACTTGGAGCCGCGAGGGGCTCAGGTCGTCGACGGTGAGCGCGGCGACCGCCGGGTCGGAGTCGTGGCGGTCGATGAAGTACTGGAGGTACTTGCGCTTGTCGGCGTTGATGCGGCGCACGGCCTCCCGCACGGCCTTGTTGAAGGACGCGTACGTCTCGCCGTCCATCTCCGCGCCCGCCACCTCGGTGCCGTGGTAGGGGGCGGCCACGATGATGCGGCAGCCGGCCCGCTCGGCGACGGTGATGTAGGGCTCGGTGAGCGTGGTCGCGTCCATCTCCCCGTTCATCAGCGCCTCGAAGCGCAGCCGCGAGCCGCTGGGCGCCAGGCACGTCTTGATGGCGTCGCGCGGCAGGAAGCCCTCGAGCGCGAGGATGGCGAGGTAGTGCGTGCCCGCGAAGTACGGCACGCCCACGAGCTTGTTGGCGAGCTGCTGCGGCGTGTAGACGTCGGAGCCGGGCGCCACCATGAGCGCGCCGAACACGATGATCGCGCGCCGGCCCACCTGGCGGCTGCCGGTCTGTGAGTCCTCGACGCGGCGGTAGTTGCCCCATTCGCACGCGTTGAACATCGCGGCGCCACCCTGCTCGGCCGCGCTGCCGTGGCTGGCGAAGGAGTTCGCCATCTCCGGGTTCGTCATGCTCCGGTCCACCGCCGTGGGCGCGTTCTCGCCGCGGCGCACGAACTCGATGTCGAGACCTTCCGCCGCGAAGAGCCCCTCGTCGTAGGCGACGAGCTCCGGCAGACCCTGGAATGGTGCGGTGCTTTCGAGCCTGAGCTTCTTTGCCATGGGTGTCGCCTCCGGGGAGCGTGCTTCGTCGCATGGTACACGGGCACACTCAAGCGTCAACGGGCGCGACGTATAATCCGCCGGTCGCACCCCGACGCCCCCCACCAGACGCCGACTATGGAGAAGAGAGCCATGACGACCGGAGACGATGCGCTGGGCGCACTCAGCCCCGAGGCGCTCTACGAGCGCTACATGGACGCGCAGGCCGCCTTCGGGCGGGCCTCGCTTGGCCTCGATGAGCGGCGCAAGCAGAACCGGCTCCACGTGAGCGCCGCGGAGGCGGACATCGCGAATGCCGGGCCCGACCAGCGCATGATCGTCGGGCCGGAGTTGGGCTTCAACATCCACAACCTGCATGTGTTCACCTCGGGCCGCGCCGGCGGCTCCGAGCGCTACCACACCCACGGCGACGCGCTCAAGTACTACATCAAGGGCGCCGGCTTCGAGCTCATCGGCGAGGAACGCTTCGAGGTGCGCACCGGCGACTTCTGCCACGTGCCCGCCAACGTCTGGCACGGCACGGAGAACCCGAGCCCCGAGCCGCTGGTCTTCCTGGCCGCCCAGCAGTTCCCCGGCACCTACCGGCAGGTGGCCACGCCCTTCATGCACGAAGCACCGCCACAGCGCCCACCCGAGGTGAAGGACCTGTCGCTGGGCGAGCTCGCGAAGCTCGAGCCGTGGCCCCTCTATCTGCGCTACTTAGAGGAGCAGATGACCTTCGGGCGCATCGCCCTGGAGCTCCAGCACCGGCGGGAGCAGAAGCGGCTGCTGGTGCGCCGGGAGGACGCCCCGCTCATGGAGTGGGGCCCCGGACGCCACCACATCATCTCGCCGGAGCTCGGCTTCGACATCTACGCCTTCCAGCTCTTCATGGAGCACGTGCCCGGCGGGACGGAGCGGGGTCTGCCGCAGACCTCCGGCGACGCCGTGCGCTACTACATCGAGGGGCGCGGGGTGGAGGTCATCGACGAGACGGCGATCGAGGTGGAGGCGGGCGACTTCGTGTGCATCCCGGCCGGCTCCCTGCACGAGACCCGCAACCCGAACGCCGAGCCGCTGCGCTTCATCTGCTGGCAGCAGATCCCGGGGACGTACCTCCAGATCCACACGCCGGTGCTGCCGGAGGGTTAGCCGCCCGTAAGCTCCTCGCGCAAGATGGGCCCGCGCTACGGGGGGTTAGGCCCCCGTGAGCTCCTCGCGCAGGAACCCGAAGGTGCGCTCCAGCGACTCTTCCCGGGCGCGCCCCTGCGCCGGCGATGGGTTGTTGCCGGGGTTCAGGAAGGAGTGGCCGGCGCCCTCGTAGAACGCGACCTCGTAGCGCTTCTCGTACCGGTCGAGCGTTGCCGTGAACGCGTCGACCTCTTCGCGCGGCGTCGTCCGATCGTCGGCGCCGTAGTGGCAGAGCAACCCGACGTCGATGCCCTCGAGCTCCGCCGCGTCCGGGAAGAGGCTGTGGTAGTAGATGACGCCGGCGCCGAAGGCGTCCGTCCGCCCCAGACTCAGCAGCGCGAGCCCTCCGCCCAGGCAGAAGCCGACGACGCCGACCGGCGCATCGGCCTCGACCCACGGCAGGTCGCGCAGGAAGCGCGCGCCGGACGTGACGTCGCCGACCGCGCGGTCGATGTCGAGCGAGTTCTTCTGCATGAGCGCCGGCGCCGGCCCTCGGGGTGCGCGCCGTCGAAGAGGTCGGGGGAGAGCGTGACGAACCCCGCCTCGGCGAAGGTGCGCGTGATCTGGCGTTGGAACCAGTTCAGGCCGCTCATCCCCGAGATCAGGACCACGGCGGGCCGGACGCCCCCAGCTACGGGACGCGCCACGTAGCCGTCCACGAAGTGGTCCTCGGCATCGTACCCGGCGTGCAGCGACACGATCCGCTCGCCCACGACTGCCCTCCCGCGATCCGCGTTCGGCGACGAGCCGGATGATAGGCCGTCGCGGTGCCCCACTCAAGCGACGCTTAGGCGGCGGGAGCGGCGGTCAGCGGGATGAGCGTGCGAGGCGAGGAGCGCGCGGGGCCTTCGGCGGGCGGACGGCTCCACAGGGAGAGCCCAACCGCGAGCAGGACGATCGCGCCGATCGCCATCAAGGTGGCGCCGGTGTCGGGCATCGCGGGTGCCGACCCCGCGGTCCGCATCAGCTCGAACCCCTCGCTCAGCCAGGCGGCGGACAGCAGCATGACGAGGCCCGAGACCACGGCCACCGCGGGGCGCACGGCCTCCAGCCGCTTGAGCACGGAGGCCATCATCGAGGCCACGGCTGCGATCGTGATAAGCGTCAAGGGCACGCCGGGGAACCCCCGCCAGCCCACCTCGAGCAGCTGGGCGATGGTCGCCCGCTGCTCAGTGGCGGCTTCGATGCCACCGAGCATGTACCACGGGTAGGCAGCAGCCGCCAGCGACAGGACCGCTCCGAAGCCGATGAGCGCGGCGGGCGGTGGGTCTTCATGGGGGACGGCGGGCAGCGGCGCCACCGATTCATGGATGTCCCGCTGCACTGGCCGCGCGGACTGCGTCCGTGCTATCGCGCACCGGCAGAACCCACACACCACCACGTCCGCGGGGTTCACGACGCCGCATTGCGGGCACTTGCTGTCTCCCAGCACCGTGCCGCACGCCTGGCAGAACGTCATGCCGGGCGCATTCCCAAAGTGGCAGGCATCGCATCGCAGCTCCGGCCAAAACCGGAAGATGCGGTCCGCGAGCCCCCTCATCGTTGACATCAGGCCGGTCCCTCCGTCTCCACCGCTGACGGGAAGCCGCCTCGGTGCGACAGCCACGACCTCGCGAGCGGGGTCCATTTGGCGTCACCGAAACGTCCAGCGGCGGGAGCGTACGGCCGGGCGCGCTGATTGCCGATGTCCGGTGGACCCATGCGGCGACGTACTTTCGGGGGGCTACCTCCGGACGAGCCGACGGGGCAAGATGCGTTGCTGCCCCCGCGCCTGGCGCCCGTTTGACACCGCCATCGGGGCGCCCTAGCCTCGCGCTGGAAGCTGCACCGGAGGGACGAGGGATGGCACAGAAGACGAAGACCAAGCAGCCCGAGACCGAATACAACAAGATGGCGATGGCCTATAAGTCGCCGTACGAGCGGTGGAAGGAGGCCGAGGGGCTGCCGACCATCCGTGGGCTGTCCGTGCCGAGCCTGATGGACGTCGAGCTAACCCCGTGGGCGTCCCGCGGCGGCTCCGGCATTTTCGTGAACCTCTTGGGGACGGGCGGCTTCAACGACACCTATATCTGCGAGATACCGCCCGGCAAGTCGCTCAACCCCATCAAGCACATCTACGAAGAGACGGTGTTCATCGTGAGCGGCCGTGGTGCGACGTCGGTGTGGCTCGACGGCGGCGAGAAGCAGACCTTCGAGTGGGGCAAGCACAGCTACTTCGCGATGCCGCCCAATGCGAACTACCAGCACCACAACGGCTCGGGCACCGAGCCGGCCCGCTACGTGGCCATGACGGCCGCGCCGCGCGTGATCGACACGTTCAAGAACCTCGATTTCGTCTTCAAGAACCCGTTCGTGTTCGACGACCGCTTCGACGGCAAGGCGGGCTACTTCACGCAGGCCGACTCGCCGGACCCAGGCGGCGGCTGGACGACCAACTTCATCGCCGACGTGGACTCCTCCAGCAAGATCGCGACGGACAGCAAGGCGCGTGGCGGACGCACCCCGGGTGCGCTGGGCACCGGCTTCAACATGGTGAACTCCACCGTGCGCTCCCACGCATCGTCGTGGCCCGTCGGGTTCTACAAGAAGGCGCACCGCCACGGCCCCGGCATCCACGTCCTCCTGTTGCGCGGCGAGGGCTACTCGCTGATGTGGAAGGACGGCGAGCCGGTGCAGACGGTCCCCTGGAAGCCGGGCACGATGTTCGTGCCGCCGGAGATGTGGTTCCACCAGCACTTCAACACGGGCAAGGAGCCCTGCCTGTTCCTGGCGATCGGCTGGGGCAGCGAGAAGCCCAAGGCCGGCGGCGGCGCCTACGTCTACAAGAGCCTCAAAGAGGGCGGCGACCAGATCGAGTTCGAGGACGAGGACCCGGCCATCCACAAGGACTACGAGGAAGCGATCGCTTCCGTGGGCGCGACCTGCGAGATGGGCGGGCTGCACCCCTTCTGCACCTCCGGCTAGCTGCCCGCTATCATCGCCTCGTCCAACCCTCGTCCGACCGCCGAGGCATGACGCGCCCGTGACCGAGTCGTCCGCACCTGAAGAAAGCGAGCTCGCGCATCGCATAGGGGCCGCGAGCGTCCGCGTGCGCCCGTGGGGCTCGCTGCGCTACGCACAGTACCGGCTGCTGGCTGGCAGCGGCTTTCTTGGGTCCACGGGCATGCAGATGCGCGAAGTCGTCAACTTCTGGGTGGTATTCCAGTTCACCCACGACTTCCTGCCCCTTGCGCTCCTCGGCTCCCTGCGGGTGCTGCCGCTGTTCGCGTTGGGGCTCTTGGGCGGCCTGCTCGCGGACATGGTCGACCGCCGCAAGATCCTGTTGGTCGGCTACGGCATGAGCTTCGTCACGACCGGCGCGCTCGCCCTGCTGTTCGTCACCGGCAACCTCGAGCTCTGGCACATCTACGCGACCACGCTCGTGAGCGCGATAGCGACGGTACTGGACGGCCCGGCTCGCACCGCGCTGATCTACGGCTCCGTGCCCCGCTCGCACCTGATGAACGCGCTCACGCTTGCCTCCAGCGTCCGTCAGGGCTCGATCCTGATCGGCCCCTCCATCGGCGGGCTGCTGATCTCCCTGTCGGGGATCGGGGCCGCGTACGTCGTGACGACGGCGATGTACGTGCCCGCGCTGGCCGCCGTGCTCCTGCTCAGCGACCCGCGGCCCGCCGAGGCCCGCGCGCGCCCGCGGTTCGGCCGTACGGAGCTGCTCGAGGGCATACGCTGGGTGGTCAGGACACCGGTCGTCGTGGCATTCACCACCGTCGACTTCACCGCGATGCTCTTCACCAGCTACAAGGTGCTCCTGCCCTTCTACGCGGACAAGCTCGGTGTGGGCTCCGCGGGCTTCGGCTTCCTGACGTCCGCTCCGGCGGTCGGCTTCCTGATCGGCTCCGGCGTCCTGCTCGCGTTCGGCGACGTGCCGCGGAGGGGTCTCGCCGTCACGCTCGGCATCGTGGGGTACGTCGCGGC
>JADFQE010000146.1 GCA_022561985.1 Chloroflexota bacterium | reverse complement strand
CGCCGGCCATCGCAGCCCGCACCTGGTCCTCGTTGTAGACGTCGGCGACGTGGGCCACGGCCTCCCCGCCGAAGTCCTCGAGCTCCGCCAGCGTCTGGTCCATCCGCGGCTTGTCGACGTCGAGGATCGCGACCTTCGCGCCCTCCTTGGCGAAGCGGTGGGCGATGTAGCGCCCGATCCCCTTGGCACCGCCCGTCACGACGACCGACTTGTCCTTGAGCATGATGCGCGCCCTCCCCTGTCTGCGAGGGGACGCTATGGCCTTTGGGCCGCCCCGTCAACCGGGGCAGAGCCCTGCCGGGTTCGGTCAGGGGCTGTGCCCTTGTTCCTTCGGCCACCGGCGGTGCCGGGCTGCCGTTCGTTCGTACTTCGAGAGCCTCAGCACGAACGGGGCTGTGGGCGAACGCCGAACGTGCGCTGTGGGCGAACGCCGACGTGCGCTCTGCATGAAGCAGCCGCACAGCTCCCCGGCGCTACCCCTTACGGGTCAAGGGCTGTGCCCTTGGGCTGTGGGCGGACGCCGAACGTGCGCTCTGCATGAAGCAGCCGCACAGCTCCCCGGCGCTACCCCTAACGGGTCAAGGGCTGTGCCCTTGGGCTGTGGGCGAACGCCGAACGTGCGCTCTGCATGAAGCAGCCGCACAGCTCCCCGGCGCTACCCCTAACGGGTCAAGGGCTGTGCCCTTGGGCTGTGGGCGGACGCCGAACGTGCGCTCTGCATGAAGCAGCCGCACAGCTCCCCGGCGCTACCCCTAACGGGTCAAGGGCTGTGCCCTTGGGCTGTGGGCGGACGCCGAACGTGCGCTCTGCATGAAGCAGCCGCCTAGCTCCCCGGCGCTACCCCTAACGGGTCAAGGGCAGTGCCCTTGTTGACACGGCAACCCCGGCCAGCCTAGCCTCGGCCGGGGCCGTGGGAGCAACCCGGGCCGTACGAGGAGGAACGATGACCACCGGAAACACCGAGCGCCAGCCAGGCCACGAGTGGGTCGACGCAGAGCGCGTGGACCAGTACATCGCGCGGATGGACGAGCGCGAGGACGCGGAGCGCCGGCCCATCTTCGAGTACATGGCCCGTCTGATCGGCGCGGATCCCGACGCCGGCTTGAGCGTGCTGGACATCGGCAGTGGGTATGGGCCCGTGGCCGCGGTGGTGCTCGATGCCTACCCGAAGGCCCACGCCATCGGACTCGATATCTCCGAGGCCATGATGGCGGTGGGGCGCGAGCGCATGGCGCGCTTCGGCGACCGCTTCCGCTACATGGTCGGCGACTTCGGCGACGGGGTGCTCCCACCCGAGGCGGTCGAGGCCGGCCCGTTCGACGTCGTCGTCTCCGCGCGGGCGATCCACCACCTCTCGGCGGAGCTGATGGCCCGCCTTTATGCCGACATCCACAAGAACCTGCGTCCGGGCGGGTCGTTCTTCAACCTGGACACGGCATCTCCTGAGACCGACGCGATGCGCGACCGGTACCGCGCGGCGCGGCGCGCCGAGCACCCCGAGGACGTGCGGCCGGCGGCCACGGCCAACGAGCCGCGGCACACCGATATGTTCCCGCACCACCGGGACGCCACGCTCATCCGGCACCTCGAATGGCTGAAGGCGGCCGGGTACGACGCCTACGACTGCTTCTACAAGAAGGCCGACCGCGCGCTCATCGGCGGCTTCAAGGCGGCGTAGGGACGCACGCCTGCCCTGAGCTTGTCGAAGGGGCGCGCGCCCGGCGCCCCCTCACCCCAGCCCTCTCCCCCGGTGGGGGGCGAGGGAGCTGGGGAGTAGAGGGTCACGGCTCGGTTCGTGGCCCAAGGGGAGTGAGCAGTGACGGCTAGTAGTCTCGCGGAGCTTTACCGAACACCGCTAGAACTGGCAGCGGAACACGTGCGGCTCGAGCCGCTCACGCTGGCGCATACGCCAGGGCTCTTCGCGATCGGCCAAGACGAGGAGATCTGGCGCTGGCTGTACTTACCGCCGCCGGCCAACGTCGGCGAGATGCGCTCTCGGGTTGCTGACGCGCTCGAAGCACAGTCGCGCGGTGGCGAGCTGCCGTTCGCGGTCGTTGAGCCAGCCAGCGGCAGAGTCATCGGCACAACGCGCTATATGAGGATCGAGCCTGCGCACCGGCAGCTGGAGATCGGATGGACCTGGTACGGACGCGCCTACTGGGGCACGTCCGTGAACACCGAGTGCAAGTACCTCCTGCTGCGGCACGCGTTCGAATCTCTGGAGTGCATCCGCGTTCAATTCGCGACCGATTTACGCAACGAGCGCTCGCAGCGCGCCATCGAACGCATCGGGGCTACGCGTGAGGGAGTGCTGCGCGACAACCGAATCGTACCGAAAGACGGCTACCGTCGTTCCTCGGTCCTCTACTCGATCATCGATGACGAATGGCCCGAAGTGAAGGCTCACCTCGAATCGCTGCTCAGTGGGGAGAGTAGGACTCCACACCTGGCCGGAGGCTCCGGGGACTAGCAGGGAGAGCATGGGGGTCGAACGCCAGCGGAGACCGTAGCGGGAAGGCGTAGGCGCCCGCCCCCTCCCACGCGAGCCCTCTCCCCCGGTGGGGGCCGTGGAGTCCGGGCAACGCAACTCGTCGCGTTTGAGAAGACATCGCATAACTTCCCCTCTCCCTGGACAGGGCGAGGATGTGGGTCGAACGCCCCCCTACCCGTGGCTGGACTCCGTCTCGGCCGCGGTCAGGAACTCGAGCAGCGCCGGCTTGCCTTCCTCTTCCGTGACCCGCCGCGCGCGGGCGATGGCCGGGCCGACCTCGGCCGGGTCCTCGAC
>JADFQE010000070.1 GCA_022561985.1 Chloroflexota bacterium | reverse complement strand
TCTCGTCGTAGAGCCAGCCGTGGTAGGGGCAGCGCAGACCGTGCTCCTCGGGGATGCCGTAGATCAGGTTCATGCGCCGGTGCGCGCAGTGGGGCTCGATCAGGCCGAAGGTGCCGGAGCGGTCCTTGTAGAGGATCAGGTCCTCGCCCAGGAGCCTGATCTTCTTGGTGGCGACGTCGTTGAGCTGGGAGACGGCGGCGATCGGGTGCCAGTAGCGGCGCATGAGCTCGCCCGTGGGCGTCCCCGGCCCGACCAGCGTGTAGCGGTCGTTCACTTCTTGGGTGAGCATCGCGTTCTCCTCGGCCGGCGTTCCCGGCCGGCATCAGGATCAGATGAGCGAGCGCTCCAACTCCGGCTTGGTGAGCTTCTGGTCCCTGAAGGGCCCACCCGTCTCCTCGTAGCCGGGGTAGTAGGCGAACTCCGTCGGCAGCGTGATGATGGACTTCTCCTCGCGGTGGACGTTCACCGGGTCGCCGCCGTCCTCCACGATCTTCATCTGCTCATCCAGCATGTTGCGGTACATGATGAGACCGACGTCCGTGACGCCCAGGCGCTCCGTGAGACGGTCCATGATCGGGCCCTGGATGATCCAGGCGAGCTGGTCCTGACCCACGACGTAGTCGTCCTTGATGCGGCCGTTCTCGAAGTAGAGCGGGCGTATCTCGTGCGGGATCGTCGTCTGTGGGGCCATGACCTCGCCCGGCTCCGGCGTCATCACCGTGTAGGCGAAGTGCATCGTGTGGGTGTCGTCGATGGGGACGCGGCACTGGAACTCGAACCAGTGGTCCTGCCCGACGCGCAGCGTGTACGGGAACAGGATCGGGTGGCCGATGCGCCACCATTCGCTGTCCTCGGCCTCGCCCTCAAGCAGCCGGCGTTTGATGATGCCGTACTCGAAGCGGTCGAACCCGATCTTGACGTGCCGCTTCCCGCGGACGGCGGAGGTCCGGTCGAAGCCGGCGCGCGTCTCGTCGTCCATGTTCTTGGAGGAGCGCCACATGCCGTAGTAGCGGTGCAGCCACTGGAAGTGGACCGGGTCGAGCGAGTTCTCGTGGCACTGGAGCCAGTTGCACGGCAGGTCGACGGAGTAGGTGGAGCGCGTCACGCCCTCCCACATGAAGAGGTCCCACTTGGGGAGCACCGGGACGGGCTGGGGGCCCATGTAGACGAAGATGACGCCGCCGAGCTCCTCGACCTTGTACGCCTTGAGCTTGACCTTCTCCTTGAAGCGGCTTCCCTCCGGCTCCGACGGCTGATCGACGCACTGGCCGTCGATGTCGTAGAGCCAGCCGTGGTAGGGGCAGCGGATGCCCTCCGGCTCGGGGATGCCGTAGGAGAGGTTGGCCTTGCGGTGCGCGCAGGAGGGCTCGATGCAGCCGACACGTCCGCGGGCGTCCCGGAAGAGGACGAGGTCCTCGCCGAGGAGCCTGATCTCCTTGGTTGGGTTGTCGTCGTCGAGCTCGGAGCTTGCCGCGATGGGGTGCCAGTAGCGGCGCATGAGCTCGCCCATCGGCGTGCCCGGACCCACCCGCGTCAGCCTCTCCTGCATCTCTTGCGTCAGCATCTGCCCCTCCCGTGAAGACGGCGCTCCGGCCGTGATTCGACTGGGGGGTAGTTTACTCCGCTTCGCGGCCCAGTCCCAGCCGGTGAGCGGCGTTGCCGCGCCCATCCCGGCATATGCCTCCGGCCGGGCCGCACCGCGTTGCCGCCCGCCTCGGCCCGTGCCATAATCCGCCCGCGCTCGCCGAGGCGGGCACGGAGCGGCACGCGGGCGAGCAAGGGGGAGGCCATGGCAGACGAGATCGGCCTGTTCGAAGCGATCTACACCCAGCGTGCGCTGCGGCACCTGAAGCCGGACCCGGTGCCCGACGAGCTCATCCGCAAGGTCATCGACGCGGGCATCCACGCCCCCAACGGCGGGAACCAGCAGCGGTGGGCCTTCGTGGTGATCAAGGACCCCGTGCTCAAGGCCAAGCTGGCGGAGCCGTACAAGGCCGAGGGGCACCCGGACCACGGCGAGGCCGGCACCTGGTCCAAGCGCAACGCCGAGGCCTCGGCGGACTACCTCGCGGACCATGCCGCGGAGGTCCCGGTGTGGATCTTGGCCTGCACGGAGCACCCCGGCACCGACATCTCCCACGGCGCGTCCATCTACCCGGCGGTGCAGAACATGCTCCTCGCCGCCCGCGCCCTGGGCCTCGGCAGCGTGATGACGACACGCGTGCGGCGCGGCTTCGAGCCGCAGATGCGGGAGTGGGTCGGCATCCCCGACGGCTTCGTGACGGCGGCCATGATCCCGCTGGGCTACCCCCAAGACGGGTACAGGTACGGCCCGACGACGCGCAGGGACGCGGCCGAGGTCACGCATTGGGAGCACTGGGGCAACCACTGAGAGGCAGGCGGGGGGATGCTGAAGGATTTTTGGAGAAGCCTCTCTGCGAGGATCGAGAGGATCGGTGCAGACCCGGCGGATAGCGACGAGCTACGGCTGAAGAAGCGATTGCTCGTCGCCATCGCGCTCATGATCAACCCGGCCGCACTCCTGTGGGGGTCGATCTTGTTGGTATCGAGGGAGCCTGTCGCGGCCCTCGTACCGCTGCTCTATGCAGTGGCCTCGTTCGCCATCATCCTTCTCTTCGCCCTCACGCGCAGGTTGCGCTTCTTCCGGTCCAGCCATCTGCTCCTCATCTTGGCGCTGCCGTTCGGCCTGCAGATAGCTCTGGGAGGATTCGTCCATGGGAGCGGCGTCGTTCTCTGGGCGTGGCTGGCTCCCCTGGGAGCACTCCTCTTTGCCGAGCGCAAACAAGCGCACTGGTGGCTCATCGCTTTCCTCGCCGTCCTGGCGATCAGCGGCGTGCTGGAAAGCATCGTGGGGCGGTCCAACAGCCTGCCCGTGTGGCTCAGAACGACGTTCTTCGTCATGAACCTAGGCACGGTGGGAGGGATAACTTTTTCGGCCCTCCGCTACTTCAACAGGCAGAAGGAAGAGGCGGTGGAGCTGCTGGAACTGGAACGGCAGAAGAGCGAGCAGCTGCTGCTCAATGTGCTCCCGGCCTCCATCGCCACGCTCCTGAAGGAGAGCGACCGGACGATAGCCACGCACCACGCAGAGGCCAGCATCCTGTTCGCGGACATCGTGGACTTCACCCAACTATCCGCTGCCTTGCCGCCGGGCGAAGTCGTCGAGATGCTCAACGCGGTATTCACGAAGTTCGACCATCTGACCGAAGAGCGCGGACTGGAGAAGATCAAGACGATCGGGGATTCGTACATGGTGGCCGCAGGCGTGCCCGAGCCACGACCCGACCACGCAGAGGTGCTCGCCGAGCTGGCGTTGGAGCTGATGGCTGCGGCAAGCACACGAACCTTCAACGGACACCGGCTGGTGCTTCGGATCGGCATGAATTCAGGTCCGGTCGTCGCCGGCGTGATCGGCACGCGGAAGTTCAGCTATGACCTCTGGGGTGACACGGTCAATACGGCAAGCCGCATCCAGGAGTACGGGATCTCAGGCGCGATACAGGTGGGCGATACCACTCGGGAGAAGATCGAACACAGATTCGATCTCGAGAAATGCGAGCCGATAGAGATGAAAGGGAAAGGCCTCGTCCAAGTCTACCTTCTCAAGGGGCGCAAGCGGGACTAGATCGTCAGCTCCAGGATGTAGAGGCCCCCACGCTGACGGTCGACCGTGTAGACGATGCGGTTCTCGTCCACGTACACGTCGTTGATGTTCATACCCGCAAGCGCGTCGGCGTAGTGGTCGTCGATCTTGCTGCCTTCGGCCAGCTCCGGCACGAAGTGCGCGGCCTCGACGGGCTGGAAGGGGTTGGAGATGTCGTGGACGCGCATGCCGGCTGGCGTTGCCGCCCTTGAGGCCCCACGTTAGAATCTGCGGGGCCGCACGCGGCCTACCCCCCCCCACGGGAGCACGACATGCCACGTGACAACACGAAAGAGGTCCGGCCCGAATCGCTCGGCGCAGGTGTGTTCGACACCGCACCCTTCCAGGTCTACTCCCCCGACGAGCCCATGATCGTCGGCGTCTACCGGGACGGGGTCGACATCCGGCACATCACCGTGCGGAACTTCGAGCCGGGGCAGGAGACGCCGCTCCACATCCACCCGGAGAACGCCCACTGCATCTACGTGCTGGAGGGCAGCGGACTCGCGCTCTGGGAGCACGGGGACGTCCCGGTCAAGGCCGGCCAGATCATGATCGTGCCGCGCGGCGTGCCCCACGGCATGCGCAACACCGGCGGGACGCGCCTCTCCTACCTGGGCGTCAATGCAGGCCCTGAGCCCGCGTCCGGTGGCTAGGGGCAGCACGACGACCGGACCCCGCCCATCGCCCCGGATACCGAACGGACCCATCGCCACGGAGATGCACCCATGCTGACGGCACTCGTCTTCGGCGTGCTGACGGCACTCGCCAACCTGCTGGGGAGCTCGCTCTCGGCCGCGAAGGCGCAGCCCTCCCCGGCGATGATGGCGAGTGCGCTGGCCTTCAGCGGTGGTTTCCTGCTGGCCGCGGCCCTGCTGGAGATCGTCCCCGAGGCGATCGAGGGGAGCTCGCTCGGGCCGCTGATGGTCGGGCTCGGGTTCCTGCTGATCTACCTCACGGAGCACCTGGGCAACGTGCACATGCACCAGCTCCCGGTCAACTTCGGGGGGGCGGGCCACGCCCACGGCGAGGGGGCTGGCACACCGAGCGGCGGCGCCCCCCATCCCGACGCCGCGAAGCACCGCGCGATCGCGTCCTTCGTGGCCTTCAACGTGCACGACCTCATGGACGGCGTCGCCATCGGCGCCGCCATCCTCACCGACCCCGCGCTCGGCATCGTCGTCTTCCTCGCCGTCCTGCTGCACGAGCTGCCCGCGGGGTTCGCCGTCGGCACGATCATCCGCAACTACGGGGGGAGCAGGGTCCAGGCGATGCTGGCCGGCCTCTCCATCGGGATCGTCACGATCGTGGGCATCCTCATACCCTTCGTCATCGGCGGCGTGAACCCCTCGATCGCCTCCATGCTGCTGGGCGTCGCGGGCGGCACGTTCATCTACATCGGCGCGAGCATCCTCATCCCCACCGCGGAGACGGGGAGGTACCGCTGGAGCTTCATCTACGTGGCGCTGGGCTTCGGCATGTTCGCGGGCACCGCCGAGATAGCGGGGCGGGTGACCGGCGGATAACGGCGCGTCCGGCCCGCCTCGCGTCAGCCCCCCCACGCGTCAGTCGAGATCCGGCGGGAGCGCGCTGAGCGCCGCGGCGGCGGCGGGATGGCCCGCCAGCAGGTCCGAGAGCTCCGTGACGTGGCCCTCGAAGATATGACCTTCGAGGTCGGAGTCGATCCGGGCGTGCCAGCCGTTCTCCATGCGGATCAGACGGATCCGTAGATGCCCGTCCCGGACCGTGATCTCATCCGCACCGATGCGCCCGTCACTCATCCGCCCGAAAAGCGGGGTCCGGCGCGGGCCAGCCTTGTTGTCACGAAGGCAGCGGCCTTCTAACATGGCCCTATCACGTCCCCACGAGGTCTGCGTGACCCCGATCCAGCTCGCCCGGCGCAATCCGGCAGTTCTCCTCGTCTCCGTGGGCTTCCTGCTCCTCGCCGCGTGCAACCCATTGGGCGGCGGCAGCGGCGCGGGCGGTGGAGGACTTTCCCGGACGGAATCGGTCTTCGCGACCGCAACCGCGCGCGGCTCCGTGCCCGTCCCGACGCCAACGCCCACCTCCGACCCAACCCCGTCGGCCCCGCCGGCGCCCACGGCCACGCCAACGCCAAGCCCGACGGTGGGCCAGGCGCTCGCCGAATCGCTGGTCTGGCTGGCGGTCAGCGGCTGCGCCGAGCAGGTGGCGGCGCCCCCCGAGGTGGAAGAGGGGGAGGTGGCCGCGGCGGTCGAGGCCGTCGATGTCAACGTGATCTTCACGTCGGCCTACGACTCCCGGAACCTGCGATGGGTGGTGGACGTCGCCACCGAGGACGGCCTGCTCGCCTTCGGCCAGTGGGGCATCACGGACGAGACCACGCCGGTGGTGACCGCGCGCGACGCGACGGCGGAGCGCATCGCCGCGGGCGGCATCCGCTGCGCGCTGCCAGCCGCGCTGCTGGAAGACGTGCCGACGCCGCCGCTGTTCCTGGCGCCCGACCCGCTGGTGCCGGACGCGCAGCTCGCGGCGATCCAGGTGTGGACGGCCGTGTACGGCTGCTTCCGGGACTTCCCGGCGTTCGAGGACTTCCAGGCCCGCCCCGGCCTCCAGGGGAACTGGATCGTCGAAGGCAAGGCCCCCACGACACCGTATGGCCTCTGGGAGGTCGACGCCACCACCGGCGCCATCACGCCGCGCGACGACCTTGCGCGAGAGGTGGACGACGCACGGCGCGAGGAGAGCTGCGCCCCTTCGGCGGAGAAGAAGCCGGCCGCGGTGACCGCCGAGGAGGCGAACATCCTGGCGTGGGTGGCCTCCTACGACTGCTTCAGCCCGCACCCCGAGTTCGGCTCGTTCACCACGCGGGTGGAGGACCCACGGCGCTGGGTCGTCGAGGGCCGCGTCACCGGCGGGGGCGAGGCCGGGGGGGAGGGCGTGGCCGAGGAGTTCTACGGCCTGTGGCTCGTCGATACGGAGACGGGCGAGGTGAGCGGCCTGGACAACCTCGCCGCCGCGCAGATCGCCAACGTCTGCTTCAAGCCACTCCGTTAGCGGGGGGCCACTCCGCTAGCAGGCCATCCGGCGAGCCGGGCCCGGCTCGCTAGCCGTCGTACTCCAGCGGCATCGCGACCTGGTGCGTCAGACGCACCTCCTTGCGGTCCCGCGACGACTCCATGATCGCGGTGATGACCTCGAGCGTCGCCATGCCCCACTCCCCGCTGTGGTACACGGGAGCGCCGTTGACGACGGCGTTGTAGAGCTCCGCCAGGTCCTCGCGGCCCGCCCGGTACTGCGCGTCGCCCAGGTCCCGCTCCTCCTTGCCGCCGTCGCGCTCGATGTAGAGCCCGAAGCGCGATTGCCGGATGTCGCCGCGCTCGCAGGTGACGATCAGGATGCCCAGGTTCGTCGGGCGCCACGGCTGACGCTCCTCCGAGCGCTCGCGCCACATCACCCGCTCGTGCTCGGAGCCGATCTTCAGCGAGTCTTTGGCCGCGGCCTCGTCGCGCGTGCCGTCCTTGATGCCCTTGCGTATCGCGACCCGGTCCTCTCCCGTGGCGCCCACGATCAGCCCCCGGTCGTCGCCCCAGGGCACCAGCTCCGACGTCATGGCGTACCCGTAGCCGTTGTTGACGACCGAGGCCGTGACGCCGTCCTCGAACTCCAGGAACGCCGAGTAGTAGCCGACCGCGTACCGCTCGGGCCACCACTTCCCGGTGACCCCGCGCACCGAGCGCACGAGGCCGCCGCCGAGCAGCCGGGCGGTGTCGAGCTGGTGCGGGCCCTGGCGGTACAGCACGCCGCCGCCGACCGCCTCGTCCAGCTCCTCCGGGCCCCGCGCCTGGAGCATCCAGTCCGTGAAGGCCCAGTTGTTGAGCGCCCGCAGCGGGCCGAGCTCGCCCGAGTTGATGATCCGGCGCATGGCCATGACGGGCGGGCTGAAGGCGAGCGTGTGGCCGCAGAGCAGCTTCACGCCGTTGCGGTCGGCCGCCTCGACCATGGCCTCGGCCTCTTTCATGTTGAGCGCCATGGGCTTCTCGGAGACCACGTGCTTGCCGGCGTTCGCCGCGAGCACCGCGTGGGGCGAGTGGAAGTTGTTCGGCGTCGAGATCCACACGGCGTCCACGTCCGGGTCGGCGCAGAGGCCCTCGGCGCTGTCGTAGACGTGCGCCCCCTCGTAGCGCGCCCCGAAGGCCTCCCGCACGCGCGGATTCGTGTCGGCGCCCGCCACGATCTCGATCTCCGGCATCGCCTCCATCTGCGGCATGATCTGCGTGGCGCCCACGCCGATGCCGATGATGCCCATGCGAAGCTTCTTCGGTGCGGTTGTCATGGTGTTGTTGCCCCGAGTGACTGGCTTTGCTGAACGAATAGCACGTCACACGCGCGGCAAGAGACCCGCTCGTGCTGAGCCTGTCGAAGTACGGGCGAGCGCTCCGCCTTCGCCCACGGTGCTCCCGGGCAACTCTTCCCTCGCCCTTCGACAAGCTCAGGGTGAGCGGGGGGAGGCGCCGCAGGCCTGGCCGCATGCCGCAGCCGCGGTCGGCCGCGCTCACCCGATGGTGCCAGTGACCTCCTGGCGCTGGCCGTCCTCCGCACGGAACAGCCCCATCGCCTCGATGACGGGCAGGTCGCTCATGGAGAAGAGCACCGCCTCGTCGCCGGAGTCGTTGCCGTGCTCGTGCATCGACCACGCCGGGAGCGTGAACGTGTCCCCGAACGACCAGTCGAGCCGCTTCCCGTCGATGATGGAGAAGCCGCTGCCCTTCGCCACGTGGTAGATCACGGTGCTCGTGTGCCGGTGCGCCTCCAGATGGTCGCCATCGACCAGCCGCTGGAGCTTGCAGGCCAGCGTGGGCATGGCATGCCCCGCCGTCACCGGGTTCGAGTACTCCATGATCGCGCCGTCGTGCGGGTCGTTGCCCTCGATGGCGAGCAGCGTGTTGTAGGAGTCCGCCCACTTGTACGTGAGCGGGAGCACCTTCGTGGGGTCGCCGCCGTCCACGGGCCGCATCATGCCGTTGCCGATGGTCGCATTGGTGTAGCCGGGCAGCTTCGTGACCGGCTGGGTGTCCTCGGGGAACGGCTCCTGGAACATGGCGTCGAAGTACCCGGTCATCGGCGCGTCCAAACAATCGAGCCAGATCACAGCCTTGTCCGTCGGGTTGCTATGGTCGTGCCACACCCAGTTGGGCGTGAGCACGAAGTCGCCCGCCGTCATCCGGAAGCGCTCGCCGTCCTGCACGGTGAACGCGCCGTCGCCCTCGATGACGAACCGGATCGCGGCAGCGGTGTGCCGGTGCGCCGTCGCCACCTCGCCGGGCCACACGATCTGGATGGCGGAGGACATGGTCTTGGTGGACCCCGCGATGCCGAAGGGCTTCAGGCCCGGGTTGCGCATGGTCAGCGCCCGGCGCTCGCCCCCGCCCTTGAGGCTCTCGAGCTCACCGGCCTCGTACGCCAGCGCGCGCATCACCTCCCACCGCCACACCACCGGCTCCACCTTGGGCCGCTCCGGCCGCTGCTGGTGCATCACCCACAGGGGGTAGACGTCGACCGCTTCGGCCTTCTTCAGGTAGTCCTCGTCCTGCTTGGTCGCCATCTCGGCCTCCTCGCTCTGACTGTGCGCCTACGCTTCGCTACGGCTCCGGACTGAAGCGGCACGCGCTGCTGCGACCGCCTTGCTGGGCTTGTGCTTTTGTTTGACTGTGCGCCTACGCTTCGCTCCGGCTCGAGACTAAAGCGGCACGCGCTGCTGCGACCGCTTTGCTGGGCTTGTGCCTTTGTTTGACTGTGCGCCTACGCTTCGCTCCGGCTCCGGACTAAAGCGGCACGCGCTGCTGCGACCGCTTTGCTGGGCTTGTGCCTTGCTTGACTGTGCGCCTACGCTCCTCAACCCGCTCATCCTGAGCCTGTCGAAGGACGGCTCCGGACTGAAGCGGCACGCGCTGCTGCGGCCGCTATTCCCTCGCCTTGGCTCGCAGCGCCAGGTCGCCGATCTTCGTGATGTTGATCGTCACCAGGTCCCCGTCCACGACCGGCCCGACGCCGTCGGGCGTCCCGGTGAAGATCAGGTCCCCCGGCTCCATCGTCGCCACCCAGGACATGTTCGCGATCATGTTCGGGCAGTCGACGATCATGTCCTTCGTGAACGCGTGCTGGCGCTGCTCCTCGTTCACCCAGAGCGTGATCTCCAGGTCCGCGGGGTCCGGTATCTCGTCGGCCGTCACCAGCCACGGACCGATCGGTGCGAAGGTGTCGTAGGACTTGCGCTTGGAGCGGTCCTCCTTCCCACGCACCGTCATATCGAGCCCGCAGGTGTAGCCGAACACGTACTCCAGCGCCTTCTCCACGGGGATCGAGCCCCCGCGCTTGCCCATCACCATGACGAGCTCGGACTCGTGGTGGATCGGGCGGTCGGGGAACGGCAGGATGATGGTGTCGGCCGGGCCGACCACGGCGCTCGTCGCCTTGAGGAACATGCCCATGTCGGCGGGCACCGCCTCGCCGCCGTGGGCGAAGGGCGAGTCCTTCATCTCCTCGACGTGCGCCCGGTAGTTCGTCGGCTGCGCGTACACCTTGCGCGGCGCGGGCACCGGGGCCAGCAAACGCACCGAGTCCAGCGGGACCGGCTTCCCCTTGCCGGCGGCCGCCTCGACCTTCGGCCGCAGCGCGTCCCAGTCCTCGATCAGCAGGAGCATCCGGGACGACTTGAGCGGCGCCGGAACGTCGGGGACGACGTCCGTCACATCCACCACTCCTGCGTCGGTCAGGACACCGATGCGATAGTCATCGAACGAGACGAGTCGCATACGCTCGCTGCCTCCGTCCAAGGGCTTCGGGCAAGGTGGGCTCAGGCGGCCCGACGGTATCACCGGCCGATGGGGCCGTCAACGCGTCAGTGCAGGGGCGAGAAGGACGCCGGTATCAGGTGGCGGACGAGCTGATGGATCGGCCGCTCCTCCACCTTCGCCGGCCACGTGCCGGCCTTCAGGTACTGCGCCCGGACCTCGTCGCGGTGGTCCCAGTCGCGGTACGGCCAGAGCTGATAGAAACGGTTGAGCTCGCCCAGCTCGCTCATGAAGAAGCCGCCCAGCGGCGAGAGCTCCTGGCGCGCCGCGACCCCCGCGGTGAACTGCTCCATCACGTGGCGGATCACCCCGGACGGGTACGTGTACATCCGCAGCTCGTAGAGGTTCCCCCACTCCCGCGGCCCATCGAGCGGGTCGTTCGCCGGGGATGGGACCAGGATGTCGTTGTCCATGCTCACGGTGAGGTCCAGCACGCCGGCCGGGGGCCACGCCCCGTCCTTCACTGAGGCGGCCCGCGCCTCGGCCCGCTGCTGGAGCGTCTCGTAGGCCCAGAGGTGGAGCACCTGGTCGATCGGTCCGATGTCGGTGTGCCAGAAGCCGACCAGCCGCGAATACTTCTGGCGCGCCTCGATGGCCGCGGCGAAGCGCTTCTCATACTCGGGAACCGCGCCGGGCTTCAGACGGTACGTACGCAGCTCGTAGAGCATCTCTCCTCCTCTGGATCGATCGGGCAGGATACGGACGCCAGGCCGCGGGGAGTGTACCGCACGCGGGGTGGCCTCGCTGCCGCCACCCCCCTCTAGAACATCACATCGCCGCCGGAGACGGAGAGCGCCAAGCCCGTCAGGAAGTCCGACTCCGACGATGCGAGGAACGCCGCCATGCTGGCGACATCCCCAGCCTCGGTGATGCGCCCCAGGGGCGTGGCGGCACTGCGGTCGCTGACCATGCGCGCAAGCTGCTCTCCGGCGCTCGTACCCTCGGGGCGGACGGCCTCCGCGATCTGCAGCGCTCGCTCGGTCTCGGCCAGCCCCGGGCAGATGGCATTCACGTTCACGCCCGCCGGGCCGAGCTCCTGCGCGAGCGCCTGCGTGAAGCCGACCAGCGCGAACTTCGACGCGCTGTATGCCGCATACAAGGCCTGCCCACGCTTGCCCGCGGTCGAGGAGATGACGATGATCTTCCCCCCGCCGCCGCGCTCCAGCATGTGCCGCGCCACCGCCCGCGAGCACAGGAACGTCCCCTTCACGTTGACCCGTTGGACCTCGTCGAACGCCTCTTCGCTGAGCTCGACCACCGGCACGCGGTCCCGGCCGGGGCGCGAGCCCGCATTGCACACCAGGATGTCGATGCGGCCGAAGCGCTCCAGCACCTGGGTGACCATCCCGTCGACCTGCGCTGCATCCGAGACATCCGCGAGGGCGGCGAGCGCGCCGCGGCCCGCGGCCTCGATCTCACGGACGACGGCGTCCAGGCCGCCCCACCCGCTGGGCCCCGCGCCGCCCCCCACGCCATAGGGGTTGGCCGCGACGTCGTTGACGGCGACGTCGGCGCCCTCGTGCGCGAGACGGGTGGCGATGGCACGCCCGAAGCCGTGCTCGCCGCCGGCGCCCGTCACGAGCGCCACCTTGCCGCTCAGGTCGTACATGCTCCCCTCCTGACGGGGCGACCCCCTACCCGGCCGCCATCTCCTCGACCAGCGTCGGCAGGTGGACGGCGACGAGCGCGGGCGAGCCGTTGCGCACCTGCTCGAGGCCGCGGCGCAGCGCCGGGCCCACCTGCGCCGGGTCGGTGACCTCCTCGCCGTACCCGTTCGCCGCCTCCGCCAGCTTCGCGAAGTTCGGCGGCGGGTCGAACAGCCCGCCCTCGTAGTCGCCCGCCCCCACGGCCTCGCCGTCGGGGAAGGCGTGCTTGAGCCCGATCGTGCCCGTGCTGTAGGAGCGGTTCACGAAGACGACGGTCAGGAACGGCGCGCCGTAGTGCGCGGCCGACCAGAGCGACGCCAGCGGCGTGCCGAACATGAAGTAGCCGTCGCCGGTCGCCAGCACGACGTCGCGCTCGGGCTTCGCCATCTTCGCGCCGAAGGCCGCGCCGGAGCCCCAGCCGCCCGCGCTGCCGCCGCTCTTGAAGTACGTCCCCGGCTGCGTCCGCTCCGTGTGCGCGCGCACGTACACCGACGAGCTGAGCGCGTCGTCCAGCAGGATCGCCTCGGGCTCGAGCATCTGGCCGAGCTGGTAGCCCACCCAGCGTGGGTGGATCGGCGTGCGCTTGCCCGCCTCGAGCGCCAGCGCCTCGCTCGCGTCGTCGATCTCCCGCTTGCGCTCCTCGAGCCGCTTGCGCCGGTCCGCGATCCGCGAGCGGTCGGACTTCGTCAGCATCGCCGTGGCCGCCTCGTAGATCGCGCGCGCGGCTCCGGCGGCCGCGGTCGGGAGCCACAGGTCGGCGCGGAACTCCATCGTCTTGTAGCGCGACTGCACCGGGTCCGGGTCGACCCAAACGATCTTCGCGGAAGCCGCTGGCGCCCCCGCGGGCGGCAT
>JADFQE010000069.1 GCA_022561985.1 Chloroflexota bacterium | reverse complement strand
TGCCGGCGTAGATGAGCAGCCGGGTGCTGGCGCCCTCCTGGAGCCCGTGGCCGACGAGGTTGCGGATCTTCTCTCCGAGGAGCGCGAGCTGCTGGGCGATGTCGTGGTTGACGCCGCTCTCGTGCTCGATGATGGCGATCTCGAGGTCGCGCGGGGCGAAGTCGAACTCGATGGCGATGAAGCGCTGGCGGGTGCTGTGCTTGAGGTCCTTGATCGCCGACTGGTAGCCGGGGTTGTAGGACATGACCAGCAGGAAGTCGGGGTGGGCCTCGATGACCTCGCCCAGCTTCTCGATGTGCAGCAGCCGGCGGTGGTCGGCGAGGGGGTGGATGAGCACCGTGGTGTCCTTCCGCGCCTCGACCACCTCGTCCAGATAGCAGAGGCCGCCGAACTTCACGGCGCGCGTGAGCGGACCGTCGATCCACCGCGTCCCCTCCGGCTCGAGGAGGTAGCGCCCGACGAGGTCGCTGGCCGTCATGTCCTCGTGGCAGGCCACCGTCACGAGCGGCGCCGGGTCGCGGCGTCCGTTCTTGGCGTGCTGCTTGTTGAGCCGCCAGGACATGTACTCGACGAACCGCGTCTTGCCGGTGCCCGTCGGGCCCTTCAGCAGGATCGGTATGCGCTGGGCGAAGGCCGCCTCGAAGATGTCGATCTCGTCGGATACCGCCAGGTAGAACGGCTCCACGGAGACGATGTACTCCTCGATGCTGTGCCGCTTGAAGAGCTGTTCAGTCTTGTTTGCCATGTGAATCGCTGCCTTCCAAAAGGATCCGTTGGTGCCAGAGGGCTTCGACCCGGTCCCGTAGCTCGCTGAGACTCCCTGCGTTGTCGATCACGGCTTCGGCCCGCTGCGCCAGGGGTTCGGTCGGTCCCTGGGCCTCCAGCCGGCGCCGCAGCGTCTCCTTGGACATGCCGCGCTGCGCCTTCAACCGCTCCGCGACCGATGCGGGGGGCGCCGTGACGACCCACACCTCGTCGGTGAGCTCATCCCAGCCCGCCTGGTAGAGCAGCGCCGCATCGACGACGGCCACCCTCGTGCCGCCCGCGGAGAGCTCGGCCAGCCTGGCCTCGATGCGCTCGCGGATCAGCGGGTGGACCGCCTCGTTCAGCGAGGCCAGGGCCCGGCGGTCGCCGAAGACGATCAGGCCGAGCTTCGACCGGTCGACCTCGCCCTCCGCGTCGAGGATGTCTCGGCCGAAGAGGGCGACCACGCGCTCCCACCCGGCCGTGCCGCCGCGATAGGAGAGATGCCCCTCGCGGTCGGCGTCGACGATCTCGGCTCCGAGCGCCGCGAGGGCCGCAGCGGCCTCGCTCTTGCCCGTCCCCACACCCCCCGTCAGTCCGATGACCCGCACGCTGGTTGTCTGGTTCGCCTTTCCGCGCCTGCGGTGCGCCTGCGGTCTCGGATGCCGACGCGATTTGGGAGTGTATCACGCACCAGCCCGTCCACCAACAGGGGGCTCGAGGCGGCCTCACGCTGCCGCCGGCGGCTCGTTTGCACCTGTGACGATCTGGGCCCGTTGGGCCCCTTGGCCGCCTGCTACAATCCGTGTCCAATGCGCCCAATGGCTGAAGCCACCGACCGCGACCCCCCGCGCGAGCACCGGGGCGAAGAGCTTCGCCAGCGCTCCCTCGAGCTTCTGGAGTTCCCACGCGTCCGCGAAGCGCTCGCCGAGCACACGCGGCTGCCCCTCTCCCGCGAGCGCGCCCTCGCCCTCGCCCCCTCCTATCAGGCCGACGCCGTCCGCGATCTCCAGCAGGAGACCGCCGAGGCGTGGGCGCTGCTCGAAGAGGCGTCGGGGCTCGACCTCACCCTCGTGCGCGACCCGCGCCCGCTGCTCAGGCGGGTGGCCATCGGGAGCGTGCTCGCGGGGGACGAGCTGGTGGCGATCGGCGACACGCTGGAGATGACCCGGGCGGCAAAGGCCATCGGCAACCGCCTGCGCGCCAAGACGCCGATGCTCCGGTCCCTGGCCCGCAGCATCGCCGACCTTCGCCCGTTGGAGCGCCAGCTCCGTGCCAAGCTCACCCCTTCGGGAGAGCTGAAGGATGACGCCACCCCCTACCTCCGGCAGCTCCGGCACGAGTCGCGGGATGCATACGGGCGCGCGACGCGCTCGCTGGAAGCGCTGATCGATTCGGACCTCGGCGCGGAGGTGCTCCAGGAGCAGCTCTTCACCGTCCGCTCGGAGCGTCTGGTCGTGCCGGTCAAGGCGGAGATGCGCGCGCGGCTGCCTGGGATCGTGCACGGCGTGTCGGACTCCGGCGCCACGCTCTTCGTCGAGCCCCTCGGCAACGTGGAGCGGACCAACGCCTGGCGTGAGGCGACGGCCGCCGAGCAGCAGGAGGGCCTGCGCGTCCTGCGCCGCCTCTCCGCCGCCGTCGGCCGCCGGGCCGGCGACATCGACCACGCGCTCGAGGTCGCCGCGCGCATCGACTTGGCGCTGGCGAAAGCCCGCTACGCCCGGGCCTACGATGGCGTGGCCGTCGAGGAGAGCGGCGGCTCCATCCGGCTCCCCATCAGGCTCGTGGACGCGCGCCACCCGCTGCTCCGGGGGGTTGCGGTGGGGGTCTCGCTGACCATCGCGCCGCCTTCGAGCACGCTGGTCGTCACCGGGCCCAACATGGGCGGCAAGACGGTCGCGCTCAAGACGCTCGGGCTGCTGGTGCTGATGCGCCAGGCGGGCCTGCTGCTGCCGTGCGCGCCAACGAGCACCCTCCCGCTCGTGGACGGCGTGTACGCGGACATCGGGGACCAGCAGAGCATCGAGCAGGACGTGTCGACGTTCAGCTCGCACGTGATGAACATCGCGGGCGTGCTGGAGGTGGCGACGGAGCGGTCGCTCGTGCTCCTCGACGAGCTGGGCACGAGCACCGACCCGGAGGAGGGCTCGGCCCTGGCGCGGGCGATCCTCGCCCACCTGACCGACCGCGCGGTCCCGACGCTGGTGACGACGCACCACCGCGCCGTGGCGGCCTTCGCGGAGGAGCACGCCGGCATGGAGAACGCGAGCGTGGAGCTCGACCCGGCGACGCTTGAGCCTACCTATCGCATCACCATGGGCTTGCCCGGCCGCAGCTACGCGCTCGCGGTCGCCGAGCGCATCGGGCTGGACGCGCGCGTCGTCGCGGCCGCCAGGCGGCTCCAGGACCCGACGCACCGGGAGGGCGAGGAGCTGCTGGCGACGATCCAGGAGGAGCGCCACCGCACGCGCGCCCGCCTGGAGGAGGCGGAGGCGGCGGAGCGCCACGCAACCGAGCTTGCGCGGGAGCTCTCGGAGCGCCTCGCCGAGGCGGCCGACGCCCAGTCGGAGGCGCTCGAAGCGGTGCGGCGGGACCTCCAGGCCGAGGCGCGCCGCGTGCTCGTCCGTCTCAAGCAGGCCGAGGCCGCCGCGTCGTGGGAGGCCTTCCGCGGCGAGCCGCCCCCACCGCGCGTGATCGAGGAGGCGCGCGGCGAAGTGGCCGACGTGCAGCGCCTGGTGCGCTCGCGCCTGTGGGCCAGGACGGAGGAGACGCGCGCGAGCCGCACGCGCATCTCCATCGGCGACATCGTGGAGATCGGCGCGCTCGGGTTCAGGGGAGAGGTGCTGAGCGACCCCGGCGGCGACGCGCCCGGCGGCAGCGTCCCCAGTGGCAGCGTTAAAGTCGACGTGCTCGTCGGCTCGGCGCGCATCCGGCTCGACCTCGCCCGGCTGCGGAAGGTGGGCGAGGGCGCTCCACGCGCACCGTCCACGACGCGGGTGACGCTGACTCCCAAGGAGTTCATCGCGGCCGAAGGGGCGGAGCTGGACATCCGGGGTCTGCGGCTGCACGAGGCGTTGGAGCGGATGGATGCCTACTTAGACTCCGCGCTGGCGCAGGGGGTTGCCCATGTGCGCATCGTGCACGGCAAGGGCACCGGCGCGCTGCGCCAGGGCGTGTGGCGCCACCTGGCGAGCCACTCGATCGCTGAGGCCTTCGACTTCGCGCCGCCGGAGCGTGGCGGGGACGGCGCGACGGAGGTGGACTTGGCATGATGGTGCAGAATCATGCAAAACAAGGTAATATACATGCATATAGTGTTGTGAGAGGCAACGAATGACGGGATCGCCTTGGATGACCCTCGATGAGGCCGCGGCGTACCTCCGCGTGTCGGAACGGACGATGCGGACGCTCGTCGTGAGGGAGCAGGTGACGGCCTACCGGGTGAGCCCACGCGGAGCCCTGCGCTTCAAGGCGGGCGACCTGGACGCGTGCCTGGAGCCCGCGACGGGGCCTGCACCTCTGACTGCTCTCTCCGACCCGGTGCTCGCGGAGCTTTGGGACAACGATGACGACGCGGTCTACGACGATATCTAGCCGAGGGGCGGTCGTCGTGGTCGAATTCCTGTTCGCGGACCAGCGTGGTTCCAAGCACCGGCCCGCCGTCGTGCTCAGCTCCGCAGCCTACACGGACGGCCGCCAGGAGGTCGTGCTGGCGGCCGTCACGAGCAATACGCACCGGCGTTTGCTCCCGGGCGACACGCTGATCCAAGAGCTTGCGCCCACGGAGCTGCCGAAGCCATCGGTTGTGACGGGCATCCTGCGGACGGTGAAGCAGGCGGACGTGACGCGCGTCCTGGGCTCGCTCTCCGCGCGCGACCTGCGCTCGGTCGAGGACAGCCTGCGCGATGCGCTGGGGCTCGCGCAGCCTGCCTAGCCCTGCGTCTTCCGGTACGCCGTGATGGCGTCCTGGAGCGTCGTCCAGCCCAGCAGCGCGCACTTGATGCGGATCGGGAACTGCTTGACGCCCTGGAGCGCGGCGACCTCGCCCAACTCCTCCTCTTGCTCCGGCGTGAACTCCTCGCCCTGCATCACGCCCTTGAAGGTGCGCACGAGGTCCTCTGCCTCCTCCAGCGTCTTGCCCTGGAGATGGTCGGTGAGCATGGACGCGGAGGCCTGGGAGATCGAGCAGCCCTGGCCCTCGAAGCCGACGGCGTCGATGCGCCCGGCCTCGTCCAGGCCGAGGGTGAGGACCACCTGGTCGCCGCAGAAGGGGTTGAACCCCTCGCCCCGCAGGTCGGGCGCATCAAGCAGCCCCTGGTGGCGGGGACTCCGGTAGTGGTCCAGGATGATGTCCTGGTAGAGGTCGTCAAGCTCGCTTGGAAGCTGCATCGCCGAAGTACCTGAGCACCTGATTGAGGCCGTCGATGAGCACGTCGACCTCCGCCTCCGTATTGTAGAGGTAGAAGCTGGCGCGCGCCGTCGCCGGGACCATGAGCCGGGAGCGCACCAGCGGCATCGCGCAGTGGTGGCCCGCGCGGATCGCGACGCCGAGCTGGTCGAGCACCTGCCCGATGTCGTGCGGGTGGATCTCGCTCATGTAGAAGGAGACGACCCCGCCGCGCACCGAGAGGTCCGAGGGGCCGAAGGTGGTGACCTCCTCGAGCTCCGCGAAGCGCTCCATCGCGTAGCGCGTCAGCGCGACCTCGTGCTCGCGGACGTTGTCCATGCCGAGCGCCGTGAGATAGTCGATCGCCGCTCCGAGGGCGATCGCGTCGCCGATGTTCGGCGTGCCTGCCTCGAACTTCAGCGGCACCTCGTTCCACGACGCGTCCTCGTAGGTGACTTCGAGCACCATCTCGCCGCCGCGCAGGAACGGGTCCATCTGCTCTGATACCTCGCTCCGGATGTAGAGCACGCCGATGCCGGTGGGCCCCAGCATCTTGTGGCCGGAGAAGGCCATGAAGTCGCAATCGAGCGCTTGTACGTCCACCGGCATGTGCGGCACGCTCTGCGCGGCGTCGATGAGGACCAGCGCGCCCACGCGGTGTGCGGCGGCGGTGATGTCCGCGACGGGCGTGATGGTGCCCAGCACGTTGGACATCTGAGTGATTGCGACCAGCCGGGTCGCGGGGGTCAGCAGCTCGTCGAGGTCGGAGGTGTCGAGCGTGTAGTCCTTGGCCATGGCGATCAGCTTGAGCTCGGCGCCATTGACGCGGGCCACGTGCTGCCAGGGCACCAGGTTGGAGTGGTGCTCCATCTCGGTGACGACGATGCGGTCGCCCGCTTTGACGTTGGCCACGCCCCAGGTGTAGGCCACCAGGTTGATGGCCTCGGTCGTGTTGCGCACGAACACGATGTTCTCCGGCCCCGGCGCGTTGATGAAGCGGGCGACCTTCGCGCGCGCCTCCTCGTACGCGTCCGTGGCCTCGATGGCGAGCGTGTGGGCGCCGCGGTGGACGTTGGCGTTGTAGCGCTCGTAGTAGTCGGAGAGGGCTTGGATCACCGCCCGCGGCTTCTGAGACGTCGCCGCGTTGTCCAGATAGACCAGCGGGACGCCGTGGACCTGGCGCTCCAGGATCGGGAAGTCCTTGCGTATCTCAGCGACGTCGTACATGGACTAGCCGGTCCCGAGGGCGGCGGTGACGGCCTCGTCCGCGTACTGGCGGACGGCGTCGTTGGCGATGGAATCGACGATCTCGCGCACGAAGCCGTGCACGAGGAGCGCGCGCGCCGCCGCCTCGCCGATGCCGCGGCTCTTCAGGTAGAAGAGCGCGGCGGGGTCGAGCGCTCCGACGGCGGCACCGTGGGTGCACGTGACGTCGTCCGCGAAGATCTCGAGCTTCGGCTGCGTGTCGGCCTCGGCCTCATCCGAGAGCAGCAGGTTCTTGTTGACCTGGTGCGCGACCGTGTGCTGCGCGCCGGGACGGACGAGCACGTGCCCCACGAACACGCCGCGGGAGCTCTCGTCCAAGATGCCCTTGTAGACCTCGTCGCTCGATGCCCCGGCCACGGCGTGGTCCACGAACGTGTGGTTGTCCACGTGCCGGTTGCCGGTGCCCAGGTACAGGCCATTCAGCGAGACGCTCGCGCCAGGCTCGGCCAGCAGCACGCTCAGGTCGTGGCGCACGAGAGAGCCGCCGAGGTCGATGGTCACCGAGGACACGGCCGAATCGCGTGCCTGGACGACCTGGGTCGTCGAGATGTGATAGGCGGCCGTGCTCTCGCGCTGGAGCGTGATGCAGCGCAGCTTGGCGCCGGGGCCCGCGACGACCTCGGTGACGGCGTCGGTGAAGTACACACCGTCCCCCAGGGACTCGAAGCTCAGGAGGACCGTGGCCGAGCTGTCGCGGCCGGCGACGATGAGCACGCGTGGGTACGTCACCGTGGGCGCCGCGGGCTCGGGTCTCCCCGTTGAGATGAACAGCAGGTAGATGGGCTCCGGGACGCTCACGCCGTCGGGGATGGAGACGAAGGCGCCGTCCCGGACGAACGCCGTGTTGAGGCTCGCGAACGCGCTCGCCGCTGCGCCGGCGTGCTTGCCCAGGTGCTCGTGCACCAGCGGCACGTCGTAGTGGGCCGCCTCGGCGAGCCGGCCGACGATGGGCCCGTCGCCGCGCTCGAAGAAGACGTGGCTCGACCGCGCCCCCTCGCTCGGTGGGTCGGTGGAGAGCTGGGGCGCGTACCGGCCGTCGACGAAGACGAGCTGGTGCACGCGCGGGCAGGGGAGCTCATACGGACTCAGGTCGAGCTCTCCCGGCCCGTCGTCCGGGGCGGGGGCCGCGAACGCCGTCGAGGCGAGCGGGCGGACGTCGGTGTACTTCCAGGCCTCGTTCCCGCGCCGTGCGGTCGGGAATCCGGCGCGCGTGAACTCGGCCATGGCGTCTCTCCGCAGCTCGCGGAGCCAGGCGGGGTCGTGCGCCGCGCCGTCGTGCTCGGCCGCCTCGAAGGCCGCCACGTACGGCGCCTCGGGGGTGGCTTGGGGACTCACGACTGTCCCGCCGTCGGGGCGACACTTGGAGGCGCGGGTTGGGCTGCTTCGGTCACCCAGTCGTAGCCCCTGGACTCGATCTCGGCGGCCAGGTGCTTGTCGCCCGAGCGGACGATGCGTCCGTCGATCAGGATGTGCACGGCGTCGGGGACGACGTAGCTCAGGATGCGCTGGTAGTGCGTCACGATGAGCGTTGCGCTCTCGGGCGTGGCGAGCCGGTTGATGCCGTCGGCCACGCTGCGCAGCGAGTCCACGTCGAGCCCGGAGTCCACCTCGTCGAGGATCCGGAGCTTGGGCTCCAGGACCGTCATCTGGAGGAGCTCGTTGCGCTTCTTCTCGCCGCCGGAGAAGCCGTCGTTGACGGAGCGCTTGGTGAGCGCGGCGTCCATCCCGGTCTCCTTCACCTTGGCGCGGATCAGCCGGTCGAACTTGAGGACGTCGATCTCGTCCTCGTCCCGGCTCTTGCGGACCTCGTTGTAGCCGGCGCGCAGGAAGTGGTCGAGGCGCAGGCCGGGGATCTCGATGGGGTGCTGGAAGGAGAGGAAGAGCCCGGCGCGCGCCCGCTCCTCCGGGGCGAGGCCCAGGAGGTCGCGGCCGTCGAAGGTGACGCTCCCGCGCGTCACCGTGTATGCGGGATGACCAGCGAGCACGAGGGCGAGGGTGCTCTTGCCGGAGCCGTTGGGCCCCATGATGGCGTGGGTCTCGCCGGCGCCGACGCGCAGGTCGATCCCCTTGAGGATATCGGCCCCGTTGACGCTGGCGTGCAGGTCGTGGATCTCTAACAAGCGCTCAGCCGACCGCGCCTTCCAGATTGAGCTCCAGGAGGCGGTTCGCCTCCACCGCGAACTCCAGCGGCAGCCGCTTGACCACGTCCCGCACGAACCCGTTGATGATGAGCGACTGCGCGGCGTCGGCGGAGAGCCCTCGTTGCTGGGCGTAGAAGACCTGCTCCTCGCTCACCTTCGTCGTGGACGCCTCGTGCTCGACGCTGGAGGAGGGGTTCTCGACCTCGATGTAGGGCACCGTGTGCGCGCCACACTGGTCGCCGATGAGCAGCGAGTCGCACCGCGTGATGTTGCGCGCGCCCGTGGCCTTGGGCAGTATCTTGACGAGCCCGCGGTAGGTGTTGTTGCCGTGGCCCGCCGAGATGCCCTTGGAGATGATCGTGCTGGAGGTGTTCTTGCCGATGTGGATCATCTTCGTGCCCGTGTCGGCCTGCTGCCTGCCGTTGACCAGCGCGACGGAGTAGAACTCGCCGACCGAGTTGTCGCCTTGGAGGAGCACGCTCGGGTACTTCCAGGTGATGGCGGAGCCGGTCTCCACCTGCGTCCACGAGATCTTGGAGTTGCGCCCGGCGCACTTGCCGCGCTTCGTCACGAAGTTGTAGATGCCGCCCTTGCCGTCCGCATCGCCGGGGTACCAGTTCTGGATCGTCGCGTACTTGATCTCGGCGTCGTCCATGGTGACGAGCTCGACCACGGCCGCGTGGAGCTGGTTCGTATCGCGCATCGGCGCGCTGCACCCCTCCAGGTAGCTCACATAGGAGCCCCTGTCGGCGATGATGAGCGTCCGCTCGAACTGCCCCGAGCCCTCCGCGTTGATGCGGAAGTAGGTCGATATCTCCAGCGGACAGCGCACGCCGGGCGGGATGTAGACGAAGGAGCCGTCCGAGAACACCGCGGAGTTGAGCGCCGCGTAGAAGTTGTCGGAGTAGGGCACGACGGAGCCCAGGTACTTCTTCACGAGCTCCGGGTGCTCCCTCACGGCCTCGGACACGGACGAGAAGATGATGCCTTGCTTCGCCAGCGTCTCCTTCGCGGTGGTCATCACCGACACGGAATCGAAGATGGCGTCCACCGCGACGCCCGCGAGGCGCTTCTGCTCCTGCAGCGGGATGCCGAGCTTCTCGTAGGTGCGCAGTATCTCGGCGTCGACCTGATCGAGGCTCTCGAGCTCCAGCTTGGGCTTGGGCGCCGCGTAGTAGCTCATGGCCTGGAAGTCGATGGGCGGGTGGGAGATGTTCGCCCAGGTGGGGTTCTGCTGGTCCTCCAGCAGCTTCATGAAGTGGCGGAACGCCCGGAGACGCCATTCGAGGAGCCACTCCGGCTCCTCCTTCTTGGCGGAGATCCAGCGCACGATCTCCTCGCTGAGTCCGGGCGGCGCCGTCTCCTCTTCGACGTCGGTGGTCCACCCGTACTTGTACGGCTGGGCCGCCAGCTCGCGGACGGTTTCTTTCGAGGTCATGGCAGCACCGGGGAGAGGCGCCCGCGGGTCTGGGCGAGCGCCTGAGGGGAACGATTGTCGTGTTTGAGCATCGACAATAGCCTAGTCTTGGCCCGAGGCGGTGTCAAGGCGGGGCGCCCCGCCACGGCGTGCGGGAGAGCGGTCCGCGGAGCGGCCGAAGTGGCCTCCCAAGCGCGAGACTGGGGCCGGGGCTGCACCTACAATCTCTCGTAGATGATGCAACCCTTGGCCTTCGTCTTCGCCTTCATGATCGGGACATCGGTCGGCAGCTTCGTCAACGTCGTCGCGGACCGGCTCCCGGCCGGCGGGTCGCTGGTGCGGCCCGGCTCGCACTGCCCGGCGTGCCAGACGCACCTGCGCACCATCGACCTGGTGCCCGTGCTCAGCTGGCTCTGGCTGCGGGGCCGCTGCCGCACCTGCGCCGCGGCGATACCGGGACGGCTGCCGTTGGTCGAGGCGGGCACGGGGCTGCTCTTCGCCCTGGCGCTCGCGAGCTATGGGCTGAGCGCGGCGTTCGCCGCTGCCGCGGTCATCTTGGGGCTGCTCGTGGCTATCGCCATCATCGATATCGAGCACGGCCTGATCCTCGATAAGATCGTCCTGCCGGCCTCGGTCGCCGCGCTCCTCATGGCGCCTCTGTGGCCGCTGGTGGGCGTTGGGCGGGAGTTCTACGTGCTCTCAGGTCCCCTCGAGTCGCTCCTGAGCTCGTTGGCGGGCGGCGCGGCCGGGTTCGGGTTCTTCCTGGCCATCGCGCTGGTGCGCCCCGGCGGCATGGGAGGCGGGGACGTCAAGCTCGCGGGGCTGCTTGGCCTGCTGCTGGGGCTTGCGGGCGTCATCATCGCGGTCTGGGCCGCCGTCGTCGTGGGAGGGGTCGTCGCTGCGGCGCTGCTCCTCTTGCGCAAGCGGGGACGGCGCTCGGAGATGCCCTTCGGCCCGTTCCTCGCGGGGGGTGCGGCGGTGGCGCTGCTCGCGGGCGCCGAGATCCAGTCGTGGTATCTCGGGACGTGAGGTGCGGTTGGCAATGGAGCGTGCCTTGGCGATAATGTGCCGGAAACGCAGCTCCGGACTGGTCGTGGCCTGATGGCGGACAAGTACCAGCGCGACATCTACGTCTTCCTGTCCCTGTACCGCTTCTTCGCGTACGGGCTTGCCGTCATCTTGTTCCAGCGCGACCCCGGCTTCGTGCTTTCCGACATCGGCGAGCGCGACAACATCGTGCTCGCGGCCATCGGCGTCTACACGCTGCTCAAGGTCCTCGGGCCGCTGCAGTGGTGGCGCGCCGACCCGTCGACGTACGTGGTGCTCGGCGGCGACGCCGTCGTCGCGGCCGCGGTCCTGCTGATGACGGGCGCGCTCAACAGCCCCTACCTCCTCTACTCCCTCTCGCCGGTGATCGCGGCGGCGATGCTGTTCCAGGAGCGCCTCGCGCTCGCGGTGGCGAGCCTTCTCTCGGTCAGCGTCGTCGTGGCGCACGTGTCCCCCCTCTGGTTCGATACGGACTACTCGTGGGTGCTCGACGACAACTTCCTGCTGTGGATGGTGCTCTACGTCAGCGCCGCGTACCTGATCAGCACGGCGGTGTACCGGAGCAACCTGAACATACGCCGGCACATCGAGACCGAGGCAACGATGGCGGAGCGGCGGCGCATCCGGCGCGAGATCCACGACGGCCTTGCGCAGATGCTGACGACGCTCACGATGAAGTCGGAGCTCGTGGGGAAGTTCATCGAGCGCGGCCGCACGGCCGAAGCCCTCACGATCAGCAACGAGCTGCATACGCTGTCCCAGGACCTGTACCAGGAGGTCCGCGACAGCCTCGACGAGCTCAGCGTGGAGCCCTTCCCCTTCATCCCCGTGCTCAAGGAGTACGTGCAGGACTTCGCGGGGCGCAGCGGCATCGAGACGCGGTTCCAGCCGCCGGAGGGTGCGCTCCGGCTGCCGCCTTCCGCCGAGCTCCAGTTCCTGCGCATCGTTCAGGAGGCGCTCAGCAACGTCCGGCGGCACTCCCACGCTTCGAGGGCCTGGGTTAGACTCCTGAGCACGTCACGGACGGTGGAGCTGAGCATCCAAGACAACGGCGACGGTTTCGCCGCGCCCCCGGACGGAGAGAGCGCGAGCGGAGCCGACGGACAGGGACACCACGGGATCGACGGCATGCGGGAGCGGGCGGAGTCGCTGGGGGCGACGCTCAACATCACCAGCGAGGAGGGGCAGGGGACCCTGCTCCACGTCGTGCTCCCGCGCAACAAGGTGGAGTTCTAACATGGACAAGATCACGGTGCTGCTGGTGGACGACCATGCGTGGGTGCGCGGGAGCGTGGCCCAGGCGCTCTCCCTGTCGGACGGGATCGAGGTCATCGGTCAGGCCAACAACGGCGAGGAGGGCGTCGCCAAGACCCGGGAGCTCAAGCCCGACGTCGTCGTGATGGACCTCGACATGCCCGTGCTGGGCGGCGTGGAGGCGACGCGGCAGATCCGCGAGGCGGCCCCCGACACGCAGGTGCTGGTGCTGACCGTCTCGGAGAGCGAGAGCGACCTCTTCGCGGCCATGGCGGCGGGAGCGAGGGGTTACCTGCTCAAGAACGCCGGTGCCGACGACCTCCAGGCGGCCGTCATCCACATCTCCCAGGGGGGAGTGCTCGTCTCGCCCATCATGGCGACATCGATGCTCTCGGGCTTCACGGAGGCCGAACCCAAGGCGCCCAAGCTCGAGACCGGCCTCTCCGCCCGCGAGGAGGAGGTCCTCAGGTCGGTTGCCCAAGGCGCCAGCAACAAGGAGGTGGGCGCCGCGCTGTTCATCACCGAGAACACCGTCAAGACGCACCTCCGCAACATCATGGAGAAGCTGCACGTCGCCAACCGCTCGCAGGCCACCGCATACGCCGTGCGCGCGGGCCTCTATCGCGAGCCGGACCGCCCGACCTCCTCGTAGGCGCGCGATCCATCGCGCCCCAGGGCGCTCACACGGACGGGTGACCCCGTCTGGCTGGCCGTCATGCGAAATCACCCGAACGGGCGATTACCCTCATACGGAAGCACCGCCCAGACTGGGAGCGTTCAATCGGGAGGAGTCTCTCCCGAGGAAGGCGTGTCATGACGAATCTCTGGCGCAAGAACAAAGAGAAGGGCTTCACGCTCATCGAGCTGCTGATCGTGGTGGCGATCCTGGGGAT
>JADFQE010000068.1 GCA_022561985.1 Chloroflexota bacterium | reverse complement strand
CTATTTCAACGTCCGTGCCGCACGTCATAGCCGCTGATTCTTCTGGGCTTCCTGTCCTCAACTCCCGGCTTGCGGCCCACCGCGAGTCCAGCAGCCCGGAACGTCGTACCGGCTCTTCAAGCAAGACTGTCGCAAACCCCCTGCCCTAGCGACCTCCCGTGTGCCAGGCAGCGGCCATGTCGTCGCTGAGTGTCCGAAGCCCCTCCGTTGTCAACGCGATGTCGGGTAGCCTCTAACGCGTCGAACAGCTTTCGCCCCTCCGTAACCATCCCAGGCATCCGAGCAGTTGCTGCTACGACCCGACGATGGTGCGCCCAACGGGCCTAAGGCGGACAATCCACTCGCCACAGGGTGGCCAAGGGTCCTGGTCCCACACAGAGATTTGGCAGGAAGATCCTGCTGCGGGCCAACGTATCGCGAGGCAGACGTTCATGCACTCCCTGCGTGCCAGGTTCTCTCAGTGGTTCATCAATACGCTCGTGCCAACCGTGTTCCCGCGAGTGAACCCGTTGGCCCGATGGCTCTTGACCTCTCCGTTGCACCCCTTGGCCAGCTGGTACGTGATGAGCCTGCGGTTTCCAGGGCGGCGGACCGGCCGTGCCTACGACGTACCTGTCGTTTACCACCGAGGTGAGGACGGCGTGCTCGAGGCGATCACCAGCCGGCGCGGCGTGTGGTGGCGCAACCTTCGGGGTGGTGCCGACATCACCGTGCTGCTGAGGGGTCGCGACTGTCGTGCCTGTGTTGAGGTGGTCGAAGACGACCTCGACACCATCGAGCATGCCCTGCGCTCGCGCGACCTGCTTCGGCGTCTGCTCGTCACCGTCCCGCCCGACGATAGCGTGCTCCTGAGGGTCCACCCGTTGCCGTAGCTACGCCCGCGTCACGATCGTGAACACGGGCCAAAGTCATGCTGGCGACGCCACCGGGAGCGTCCTCCCGAGGACGCTCTCCACGGAGTCCTTGGGCCGCGCTGCCAGGGCGTTGCATCGGAGGAGGGTACGACCCAGTCCTCACTCGTGCACGAGAACAATAGTCCTTGACCGGAGTATCCACTGCGGTGCTATCCAACGGGGAATTCCCCCAGGTCCCACCGTGGACACGATGCGGGCCATGACCACCCGCCCTTCGACGCCCACTTCGAGGCGTTCCACGCGGTCGTTCCAGTAGCCGCCCTGCGGGGCCCCCGTTCGTGGATCGGACTGTTCCCTCCGCTCTGCTTCCCACAGCGCGAGCCGGAGAGGCAGTCGGGTCGCGTTCGCCCGTGCCGCTTCGTCGCTCTCATGGACTAGGACAACGACCACGTCCGCTGGAAGTGCTGGATTTGGATCGGGGTCAGCCCAGCCGGCAGCGACGAGGGAGAACGGCTCCAGGAAGGGCTGTGCTCGGATGGCGAATAAGAGGGAATCGTTGATATCGTCTCCAGGGTAGCCGAAGCAGCGACCCACCGCGCTTCGGCTCGATGTCACGCAGTTCCCCGACCGAGACAACCGTGCACTGTAGGCGTGCAGTCCGGTCAAGGCTCTTGCCGCCAGGGCAACGTCTTGGTCATCGGCGAGCGCCGGGCTATCGCCCTTCATGACGTCGATCATGTCCTCGATGCGGGCATCGTCTATCGCCCGCAGAGCGAACCCGTCGCCGACGACGAGGCGTCCGCCGACGTCGTCGCCCCACCGGTAGTACCAGACGCCGTTATGCTCTCGGGTCGTGTGGGGCATGCACTCGTCGCAGGACTCGAGCCAGTCTTGGGTCCGGGCGAGATCGTAGTCGCCAACCACGACCTCGAACCCGCCCCCGGCCTCCAGCGCCCCATCCGCGCTGCGCAGGTCGAAGCCCACGGTCGGATATGTCGACGGACGAGCGTCCGGATCTGAACAGCAGAGCCAGGGATATGCCAATCTCGGTCTCAGCGCCGGAAGGAACGGGTACCCCATACTGGTCCCGGCACGCTCGGCAGCCTGCCGCATGAAGTCCACCTCCCAGCGCGGCGGCGCGTCCGGGCCTGGCCGTTCGAAACCGAGTGCTGCGAAAGCGTCCCACCACGGCCCGAGGTCGTCTGCCTGCACCATCCGTCGCGTGTTGGGTGTGTCGGGCACGAACCGTAGCAGCCGCTCGAAGTGGCCTCCGTCCTCGGCGAGCCGGAAGTCCCTCCATACGATGGCCGGGGGCGTGGGGTCCGGCGTGCTCCCGTCGCCCTCGGGATCGGACGCCGGCTCCATGTCTACTGGTGCGGCAGTCGGGGCCGGCTCCCCGGCGATGGGATCGGAGCCCGGCGGGGTTGGGGTGTCGTCCTGCGGCTGGCAGGCGACGGCCAGCGCTACGGTCGATGCGAGTACCGCTGCCAGGCCGACGGTGCTTTGGGTCCGCTCCCACATGTTGCGCTCTAGCGTCCCACTGCCGCGACGATCCGCCCCGTTGGCCAGACCGCGGAACCATTTGGCTCCGGCATACGTCTGCATGTAATAGTAGATGGCTCCAACACAGATGATACTCAGAGCGATCCGGCGATCCAGGGAACGTTTCGGCTCTTGGACGCATAATTTATCGTAGAGGTGCGCCTTTGCGGACGCCGTTGGTAGCAACCGCCCTCGTGGCGACGGTCATGATGACGCTCGCCGCATGCTCGGCGGGCACGAGTCTCGGCAACGAGGGTCCGGATCCTACACTCACGCCCACGCCGACGCCGAGACCCGCAGTCGACCAGGCTACGGAGGAGGGTCCCCCTCCAGGCCCCGGTGCCGAGATTGGCACGCCCTATGCTTTCAGCATCGGGGGGCACTGTGGTGTTCGTGACAACGTCCACTTCAACGGCACTTGGTGGATGGCAAATCCGAAGCTGCGAGACGACAGCGGTGATGAGCCGCCCGGCTGGACCTCGGACGATACCCGCGGAACGATGACGCTTATCAGCGAGGACGTGGCCGTATTCACGGGCAACAGCGGGAGGAGGGTTGAATACGTGCCCTGGCCCCCGAGCGTCAAGCTGCCGTTGTGCGTCTAATGAGAACGCTAACGCTCGGTGTGCTTGTAATCCCGGCACTGCTGCCCGCCTGCGGCGTCGCCCCCGCCACGGGGGCGGCTGACGGCACGCCGACGCCAACGCCGGCGCCGCTACGCCCCGGCGAGATCACGCCGCAGCCCGCGCCCGAGCACCTGCGGTGGGAGGTCGGCGACGGCGTGGTGGCGGCGTCCGACGAGTACGACGGCGCGCGCGCTGCCTACGTCACCCACGTGCCGACGGGAGCGCAAGTGGTTATCGGCGGCGACGGCGGGGAGCGGGAGCGCCACCAGGGCAGCGGCGGCGGGCTGGCCCTCATCGACGCAGCTCTGGCGGACGAGGGGGCGATGGCGCGGGTCATCGAGATGGCCACCGGCGAGTTGGATCCCCGGAACGGCATCATCGACTGGGTCCCCTTCGTGAAGTTCAACGGCATCACCTACGTGTCGGCCTGGCGCAGTCCAAGCCCGATGCCCGAGAGCCTGGGGAACCTGCGCTATCGTGTGGCCTTCCGGCTCGACGGCCACGTGGGTGCTCGGTACCGGTCGCAGGACGGCGACGCCGGTTGGCTGGCCCCCGGCACGCCCCTCTACGAAGTGCGGGGGTACGATCCCTCATTCCGGCTGGCCACGCTGGCGGACGGCGAGGTCAGGCTGTACGAGGCGGGCACGAACCCGGCGGCGGAAGTCGGCGCGGACCTGCTGGACATCCGGGGCAAGGTCACGGCCATCGACGTGCTCAGCGAGCGCGACGCCGAGACCGTGCTGGCGAGTATCGATGACGGGCGAACCGTCGAATCGGCCGTCGAGATGGTGCTCGGAGCGCCGGTCGATCAGGGCCGGCGCGACCGCGACGGCGAGCGCTACTTCCTCGGGTTCAGGCTTGCCGACGGCACGTCCGTCGTGCGCTCGTTCTGGCTGGAGTCGGGGGAGATCTCCCGCGGCATCATGACTGACGCCTGGCTCGCCATGCTGGTGCTCGGGACGCTGCCCGAGGACTTTCGGCCCGAGCAGCGCTCGGCCGGTCCCCGCATCACGAAAACGCTCGCCATGAGGCTGGGGGTGGCCGGGCTCCGGTTCGGCGGGGCGGAGCTGGCGCAAGTGAGCGAGCCGCATTCGCCCGTGGCAAGGCTGATGCGCTTGAGCCAATACGTCGCCCTCACCGGAGCCAGCCTCGGCGACGTGCCCGATCCGATGGTGTGGGTCATCGAGGCCAGGGGCGAGTGGCGGGACGCGGGCATCGTTCCCGAGGATAAGCGTACGACCTATGCGTACGGCGCCGTCGCCATCGACGCCGAGACCGGGAGCATCCACGGCAGCACCCACCGGCATACTCCGCTGCTCGGAGGGCGAGGCGACGCTCCGCTCGTCACGCCCACGCCGACGCTGAGGCCGACCCCTACGGAGGTGCGGTGATGGGGCGTGGCTACCCAGCGCCACCCGTCTGGAAGGAGGCTTCCCAGCGAAGCATTGCACTAGCGCTGGCCGTCGCGTCGGTGGCGCTGTTGGCGGCTTGCGGTGGCGGTGCGGGTGGTGCTGACGAAGCGACGCCCACGTCGACCCCTCCGGCCACGTCCACGCCAACGGCACCTGTTACTTCCTACTTGGACGGTGCAATCGCCCTCGAGCTGATTCTGCCCACCGAGGTGCGCCAGGGCGAGCGGCTGGAAGGGCTGGATGTGGTCATGACCAACGTGGGAGAGACGACCAGGACGTTCTACTACTCCGGCGACCTCCTCAACTTCGAGGCGGCCGACCGCTCAGGCCGTCTCGTCTGGCGTCATCTGGGCGTATGGGTGGACCCGCTATTGACCTTCGAGCTCGAGCCGGGCGAGTCCAAGCTCATGAGCGAGCTTGACCACGCCTCGCAGGGGCGATGGCACCTCCGAGACCGGGAGGGCTTCCCCGTTGAGCCGGGCACCTACGAGGTTCACGGCATCGTCACGATTTTCTTGGACGACAGCGTGGTGGACAGTACCCGTGTCCTCGAAACACCCCAGCGGACGCTCACCGTCCTGCCGGCCGGCTTGCCCGAGTACGCCCGATCGCTGGAGCTGCAACTGACGGCGCCTGCGGAAGCCATGGCAGGTGACCTGATACCGATGGACTTGCGTCTCACCAACACGGGCGATAGACCATTGGTGTTCTGGTGGAGCGGAGGCAGCATCTATCCACCCCCGAACTATCTCGATGTCGTCATCTTCAAGGACGGTGAGGCCATCTGGCGCGCGACGGCGGCCCACGCCATTCGCTACCAGGGCTCCGAGCCGCTGGCGCCGACCGAATCGCGGACACTCAGCAGTCTGTTCGAGGGCTACGGCGACCCATGGACCTGGGACCTGCACGCCAACTGCGGTGAGTCTCGCTTCGAGCGCTGCGAATCGCCGGTCGCGCCCGACATCTATACGGTTCGGGGTATGGCGAACGTCTCGCCACCGGAGACGCTCGACCAGGAGCCGCGGTTCGACCCCGAGCGGACGGTGGTGGTCACCGAGCAGACCCTCGTCGTCCGAGCTCCCACGGCAACGCTCACGCCGACCCCCACGGAGTGAACTGATGCGGCGGTTCCTAGCGCCTGTGGGCTTCGTCTTGCTGAGCATGCTCGCCGCCTGCGGTCCCACGCCGCCGACCCCGACCGCGACCTTCGACGATCTGACCGTCGCGCCCCCGCCGCGGACGTCGGAGTTCGCCGAGCGCTATCCCGACGTGGTGGCAGTCATCATCGGACGCGTAGTGGAGAAGACCGGCGAGACGGTGGAGCCATCCTCATCGGGCGGCAGCGGTTGTCCCTGCACCGACCGCCTTGGGCTTTGGTCTGTCGAGGTGGAGCGCTATCTCATCAATCCGCAGCCGTACGAGCGGATCACATTCAAGGTGATCGAGGAAACGACCCGTGAGGATGGGTCTCAAGCGATCCGGTGGGGATCACAGCCGCCCCTGCTGCGGGAGGGAGACCGGGCCGTGTTCTTCCTCGAGCGGCGCATGTCCTCGCTTCATCCTCTCCTGGCCGGGGAAACCTACGGCGGGTTCGACGTCGTGAGGTGGATCGAGGATGGGCTCGTGGACGTGGCGCGCTACGGCGGCATTCACCTTGCCGAGTGGGTGCCGCTGGGGGAATATGCCGAGTCCATCGTGGCCATGACCCGCCCCGGCGGCCTCGTGCCCGCCGCCAGCACCCGGTTTGGCTTTGACCTGTTGGACGAGCTCGTCGATGAGGCGCCGGGCGAAAACGTGTTCATGTCGCCGCTCAGCGTGTTCCTGGCACTGGCCATGACCTACAACGGCGCCGCCGGAACCACCCATGCGGCCATGACCGAAGCCCTGCGGCTGGGAGAGCTGAACCGCGACCTGCTCAACGGGGGCAGCGCCGAGCTCATCCTCGCCCTCCACGGCCGCGCCCCTGAGCTGGAGCTGAGCATCGCCAACTCCCTCTGGGCACGGCAGGACGTCGAGTTCCTGGAGGAGTTCTTGGACGCCAACCGCTCCTACTTCGGGGCCGAGGTGCGGTCGGTGCCCTTCGACCAGGCCACTGTTGATGCCATCAACCGCTGGGTGTTCCTCAAGACCAAGGGGAAGATCGAGCGCATCATCGACGAGCTGGACCCCAACGGCGTGATGGTGCTGCTCAACGCGGTCTACTTCAAGGGAGCGTGGGAGTTCCCGTTCGATGAGGAGCGGACCGAGGAGCGGGCATTCCACCTGGCCGGCGGCGCCGAGATGCAGGTCCCGATGATGCGGCAGCACCGGAGGTTCCAGTACCTGCGAGGCGACGACTTCCAGGCTGTGGAGCTGCCCTACAAGGGCGGGGTCAGCATGTTCGTGTTCCTCCCCGACCGCCAATCCAGCCTGGAGCAGCTCCTAGGCACGCTGGATGCCGTGCGCTGGGCCAAGTGGATGGACGCGTTCCAGGAGGCAGCCGGCGAGATCGCCCTGCCGCGCTTCAAGCTGGAATTCGAGGCCGTGCTCAACGGGGCGCTTAGCCGCATGGGGATGGAGGAGGCCTTCGGTGCCGCCGACTTCACGGCCATGAGCCCCGCGAACCCCGCCATCCGGGAGGTCCGGCACAAGGCGGTCGTCGAGGTCAACGAGGCCGGGACGGAGGCCGCGGCCGTGACATCAGTCGCGTTGAACGAATCCGGGGTCGGCTTCGTGGTCGACCGTCCCTTCTTCTTCGCCATCCGCGACGACGACACCGAAACGCTGCTCTTCGTGGGCGCCGTCTACGAGCCGGGAGGATGATGAGGCTGCGGTCTCTCGCAGCCTTGCTCCACGCCGCCACCGTGCTGACGCTCGGAGCCTGTGGCGCTCAAGCGCCCACCTGCGGCGCTGGAGCCGACGGCTACCGAGAGCTGGCGGCGAGACTGGTTCGCCGAGTACCTGGGCTATCTGGGCTGGGAGGATGGCCCATACCTGTTCCGCAGGGACCGGGAATCCGGCCAGAGCTACGACCAGCTGCGGCTCGACTACGAGGAGTTCGAAGACGGCATCGTGGTGGTGCAGCAGCGCACGATCGTCCAGCCACCAGTGTGGCCCTACCTCCCGACGCCCGCGCCGCCCACGCCCACGGAGGCTTCGCCATGAGGCTTGCCACCCAGCTCGTCACGGCCATACTGATGCTTATCCTCGCCGCCTGCACACAGGCCCCGACACCGACTCCCTTGCCGCCGCTGACGACCGACAACGTCCGCGAGCGGGTGGTCGACGCGCTCCAACGAGACGGACGCGTCATGCAGTTCCGGGTGGAGTTTCGTGACGTCGACGGTGACGTGGACGGTGTTCAGTTGGGGTGGCTCGACCTGGCCAATCGCCGCGCGCACCTCAAAGACGGTAGGGGGAGGGGCGCCGCGCCTACGTTGGTGTTCACCGAAGGGAGACAAGCTGTGTCCACAGGAAATCTGGGAGGCAGCGGCCTCTTCGAGCTGCCCCTGTTGTCGCTTGCCGCCACACCGTGGGTAGCCCTCCCACCATCCGTCGACAACCCAGCGCTGCTTGCGCTGGGACCGCTAGGTGCAGCCCTGGCGTCAGGCAAGGCGTGGACGGCAGCCGGCGCCGGCGAGTGGGAGGGCACGCCAGCCACCGTATGGGAGGTCGACTACCCCGGCCCCGAGCTCCCCATGCACACCTACGTCCGCATCTACCTGGATGCTGCGCTGGAGTGGCCTCTGGCGGAGGTGCTGGAGTTCGCCCCAGAGGAGGAAGGGGAGCGTGAGCCGGGCCTCACGGCCACCTACGTGTTCGAGTTCATCGAGCTGAACGACGTGCCGCAACGCGCATTCGACATCGAGGAGCTCCGGGAGCGAGCCTTCCGCTACGGGGACCACTCCAGCACTCCTCCTGGGTTCCCGGTATGGTGGCTGGGCAAGTCGGTCGAAATCGGCGGTGGGTTTCCGACGCTCAGCCTGATGCGCTCCGGCCTGACAGGCCCCCGGCGCGACAGCGCCGAGTTCCACTATCAAGTCGTGAGCCGTGTTCCCCTCCAAGCCTCGGAGCGTTTCGGGATGGTCGAGGTCGCCGTGCGTCCCCTCACTGAGGACGAGTGGAGTCCGCCCGTCGATGCTGAGCCAATCACCCTCGCCGGAATGGTCGGCCATCGGGTCCTTGCCTCGGGCCCGACTACAACGGCGACCGTCTGGCTGCCCGGCGTCATCGTCTCCATCGAGGCGCCCGCGCTCACGTCCGTCCCGCCTCCCGAGAGCTATGCTCCCGGCGCTGAGCCGCCGCCCGACGACGGCACGGACCGCAACGAGTTCAATAACGAGCAGGCCTTGCGCGCTCTGGTGGAGCACCTGGAGGTACTGCGGTGAGGCTGAGCGCGGCTCTCGCACTGACGGTGGTGGGCGCGGCGCTGCTGTTCGGAGCCTGCGGCGCGGGTGAGCCGGCTCTCTCCCAGGAGCCGTACCCATCTGCCGCTGAGATCATGGCCAAGAGCCGCCAGGCCATGGAGTCGGCCGCGTCCTACCGCGTGCGCGGCCAGACCGAGATCTCGGGCGCCGACGGCCAGCTTCAGCGCGGGAGCTACTATGCCGAATGGGCCGCGCCCGACCGCGTGTACACCCGACACGAGCCCACCGACGGCGGCGAAGCGACAGTCGTGGAGGTGCTGGCCGCCGACGGGCGTCATCTCCGTCGGCACTCCAACCTCAGCGGTGGCGAATGGTTTGAGCAGCGGCTGGACGCGCGTGCGGTCACCGCTCCCGGCGCCTTGCCCGAGCTGGCTGCGGAGCCGCGGCTCGATGGCGTCGAGGTCGTCGAGGGCCAGCCGGTCTACCACGTGGTCATCGCGACCGAGGAGGTCGACCCGATGGCGCTGGGGCCAGGCGAGTCGGCTACCGCTACAACGCAACACCTGTTCGTGAGCAGCGAGACGTACCGGCTCGTCCGGACGGTCATCGAGCGCGTGACCTACTTCGTGGGACGACCCACCTTCGCCAACGATCCGCCGCCCGCGCCAGAGTGGTACCGCACCAAGACGACCTCCGACTTCTACGACTACGACGAGCACGTCGTCATCGAGCTCCCCGACGTCGTCGTTCCCTTGCTTCGCCCGGACGCATACCCGCCGCCGCCCACCCCGACGCCCGCTGGGGCCGGAGGCGAGGAGCTCGACGTCATGATCACGCTCGAGGCCGCGCTCCCGCCCACCGAGGCCCAGTGGGCACAGCTCGCGCAGGTGATCGAGCGCCGGCTGGCAAACGTCGGCGGGCTTGCAAACGTCGGCGCCCATCTCGTGCTGGAGCGCAAAGGCGACCGCCTGCTCACCGTCCGCGTGCCGGCCCACACCGCCGAGACGGACCGGGCGATAAAGCTCCTGACCACCACCGGCACGATGCATATCGTCGAGCGCGTTTGCCTGACCAGCCGTTGTGAGCTTGAGAGCGAGTACGACGACGTCCCGACGGGCATCACCGGCTCCGACGTGGAGACGGTGCTCAGGGTGCGAGAGTGGCCGTCCGACCGCGTCGCCGTCGTACTGAAGCTGAACGCCAACGCGGCCAGGCAGCTTGCCGCGCTCACGCAGCGCCTGGTCGAGACCAACGACACGGACAGCCCCGACCAGCTCGCCGCCCTGCTCGACGGGGAGACGTTGGTGGCGGCTGAAGTCGACGAGGTGATCCTTGACGGCATCGTCCGAATCTCCGGCGATTTCGCGTACGAGCAAGCCAAGGACCTGTCGGCGCTGCTCACCAACGGGCCGCTGCCCGTGCGACTGCGGTTCGTCGGTGCGGAGCCTGCGCCGTGAGCGCCGGACCGCAGCGGCCGGTCGGCGTACGAGGGTATGCGAGGTAGCGCCCATGGAGTATCTGGTTTTCGGGATCCCCGTGCTCATGGCCCTGGCCTCGTGGTGGGCCTGGGCTACCCTCCTTTCCAGGCGGCGGCGATGGCGCGACCTCCCTGTCCTGGTGGTGCCGGCCGTCTACGGGTTCGGGCTGTGGGTGTTCGTTTTCCAGAGATATCCCTCGGCGGAGTGGCTTTACGGGCTTGGCTTGATCAGCGGACAGGTCTTCGCGGGGTTGCTGCTGACGCTTTCGGTCCGGCGATTCATGCGGCTGGGCCGGCGGGAGCGGCTCGCCGTCGCCGGGTCAGCGCTGGTATCGCTCGGCGTCCTGCTGACGACGCTGGTGCTCTTCTGGTCCGCGGGGAGGAGTGAAGCCAGGGGGGTTCACGCCATCTTAGGTTCGAGCTACGCGGGAGCACTGCTGCTATCCGTGGCGCTGACCTGGCTGGGCACGGGGCGCCTGCGCCGGCGCAGCATCGGGCGGGCACCAGCCGTGACGGTCGGCATCGTCTTCGCTGCCATGGCGGCCACATTCTTCTATCCGGTTGAGTTCCTCAATAGCTGTACCGCGGAGACGGTGTTTCGGTACAGTCTGTGTTGAGCAGGAGCCACGTGACCAAGCAGAGGCGATACCTAAGAGCCGGAAGCGCGTTTACGCTGGGCATACTCGCCCTCCTGCTCGCCGCGTGTGGGGTTGAGGCGACCACGCCGGAGCCGCCCGCACTGGGTGCCGACGCCAGCGCGGAGGAGATACTGGCCAGGGCACGGGATGCCATGGCGGAGGTCTTTTCGTACCGCGCCACCTTGGACCTTGGCGACGAGCAGGACGAGGCGCACGGGGAGATACTCGAGCGGACGCTGGAATGGGCAGCACCCGATACCTGGGTGCTGAGCGTCAATGGAGAGGAGACGGGGTTCGTGGCGGGAGGCCGCGTGTTCTACCGCAGATTCGGGGAGCCAGACAGCGAATGGGCCGGCGGTGGCCCCGTGGACGAATACCCGGGCTTCATCCCATATCCGCCGTTCCTGAGACTGGACGACGCGCGGCGGCTCGACGATACGAGCATCGCTGACGTCCGTGCCCACGTCGTCGAGGGCAAGACCAGGTCCAGCGATCCTGGCACGCGCTTCGGTGTGGTCTTCAACGTCGAGCTCGCGGTGAGCACCACCGACTTTCGTGTGTTGCGGATGATCATCAGGGATGTCTACCGGCGCGTCGCCGCCAGCGAGCCGGGGGGCACGCCGGAGCCGCTGCCCACCACGCCGACCGACGCCATCACGTTCTCGTACTACGACTTCAACCAGCCGGTCGCGCTCGACCCGCCAGAGGTGGCCGGCAACGGCTGCGCCGATTCTCGCTTCGACCCTCAACGCCTGCTTGGCTGCGGCCGCTTCTCGCAGACGGTCTATTGGCTGGGCCAGCGGCTGGCGGTGGAAGGTGCGCCGGACCTGGTGCTATTCAACTCCTCCCGATCCGACGGCGAGGGTCCGATCTCGCCGTCCACGCGCCTGGTGACGAACTACCGGGAGGCTGACTCCGGCGCGCCCGGAAGCGGCGTCGAGCTTCACCAGTGGCACCGCCCCGCGTGGGAGGAGTACATCGGGCAGTTCACTGGCTACGACCCGGCCAACTTGCCACCGGGTGGCGCCGAGAACTGGTGGCAGCACCCCTGCGTAGAGCGGGAGGTCTACCGGTCCGACAACGGCGCCACCGTGCATCTCTTCGAAGCCCACCTCGTCAGTCTCATCTACCTCTTCCCGATGACTCCCGAGCAGGTGGCCGGATGCCTCGGCGAGCCGGTCGGTGCCGTCGGCGCGCACGTCTACTTCGAGGACACCGTCGTGGCGTTCTCGATCGCGCACCAAGTCATCCCGTCCTCGCTGCAAGGGCCGGTCGTCGTGGAACCGGACGCGACGGTGGCGCCACCGTCCTACCCGGCGCTCATCTTGCGGCAAGAGAACGTCTACAACGGCGTCTCGATCGCCAGACAGATCGCGGACTCGTTGAGGCAGTACGAGAGGAGCGAGTAGACGCGACAAGCGCCGCCCGTCCGCCGCATTGCCACACGCGATACCATGCGCTCGCCATGGACGATCTCGACGCCCGCGTCGAAGCCCTTCTCGCCGCACCGCTCGGCTGTGCTTTCCTGCTAGCCGTGGACGAGTCGCGGCTCACGCCCGCGCAGGCCGCCGAGCCCGGCACCACCTTCGCCGCGGCGGCACGGGCGATCAGCGAAACGGAGATCTGGCACGGCGACACCCATGAGGAAGAGGTGGCGCAAATCGTTGCGCGCGCGCAACGCCTCCGGGACCTCGCCCGTGCCATCCTTGAGGAGCCGGAAGCGTCGTGGTGGTTCGACCCTCCCGACTTGCGGCATCAGCTTTGCGTCTGGTTGCTCGACCAGGAGAGCAGCCCTGATCCCTCGGTAATCCGGTCCTCCGGCCGTGCCACCGATCGCTTCGAGCGCTACGCCCAGAAGCCACGGACGGTCTGGACCTCGACGCTCGTGAGCGGCGAGGCTTGCATGCGCACGTTCATCGACGCTGACGCCGGAGATTGGGTCGTCCGCGACTATCCGTTGCGCCAGTGGCACCTGAGCGCCGGCCCCAGTGCCCGCGTGTACGAGGTCACGGGCCCCGATACTTGGCACGCGCTCTGCCTCCGGTACCCAGTGCGGGTCGGAGACACGGCCCGGAGCTTCCAGGGCAAGTGGCCCGACCCGGAGCGCTTGACCGTCGACTGGCAGGCCGCGGCCAAGGATTGGGACGCGGTTCACCTCACCTTCGGTGGCTTGCTCACGTCGGAGCAGGTCCCGCGGGAAACAGCGGAGGGCTGGTCGGTCATGTGGGGCTGGGCCAGCGAAATGACCGTCTGGCTCC
>JADFQE010000145.1 GCA_022561985.1 Chloroflexota bacterium | reverse complement strand
GGGAGGAACGCATGCTCAGCGTCCAGGAGAACGAGCGGCTCACGAGAGTCGGCCCAGGCTCGCCCATGGGCGAGCTGATGCGCCGCTACTGGCACCCCATCGCGGCCGCGGCCGCGCTCGACGAGCGTCCCACGAAGGAGGTCCGCCTCCTGGGCGAAGACCTCGTGCTGTACAAGGACCGCTCCGGCACCCTCGGCCTGATCGACCGCGTGTGCGCGCACCGGCGCGTGAACCTGGCCTACGGCATCCCCGAGGAGCACGGGCTGCGGTGCATGTACCACGGCTGGCTCTACGACGAGACCGGCCAGTGCATCGAGCAGCCCTTCGAAGAGACGGTGCACCCTCCCCGTGTGAGCCGTCCCGGCGCTGGGCCGGGATCGAGCGAGGTAGTAGCCAAAAGCTTCAAAGAGAAAGTGAAGCTCGCCGGCTACCCCGTCCAGGTCCTCGGCGGCCTCGTCTTCGCCTACCTCGGCCCCGCGCCCGTCCCGCTGCTGCCGCGCTGGGAGCAGCTCCTGTGGGACAACGCGGTGCGCGAGATCTGCATCTCCGAGCTCCCCTGCAACTGGCTCCAGTGTCAGGAGAACTCCCTCGACCCGGTCCACAACGAGTGGCTGCACGGCTACTTGGGGAACGTCGTCCGCAAGGGCGTCCATGCACTGTCGCCCGGACGCGGGACCCACCTGAAGATCGGGTTCGACGTCTTCGAGCACGGCATCATCAAGCGCCGCGTCGAGGAGGGCTTCACCGAGGCCGACGACGACTGGGCGGAGGGCCACCCCATCCTGTTCCCGAACATCCTGCTCGTCGGCGACGAGGTGCACTCGACCTTCCAGTTCCGCGTCCCGGTCGACGACGAGAACACGCTCCACATCTCCTACTACGTCTGGCGCCCCGCCCCCGGAGCGCAGGCGCCCGTGCAGGAGACCGTCCCCTACCGCTACGTGCCGCTCAAGGACGCATCTGGCCGCTACATCGTCGATATCCTGTTCAATCAGGACTACATGGCGTGGGTCACCCAGGGGCCCGTGGCGCGGCGCGACCGGGAGAAGCTCGGTGAGTCGGACAAGGGCATCATCATGTTCCGCAAGATGCTCGCCGAGCAGATGGGGATCGTCGCCGACGGCGGCGACCCCATGAACACCTTCCGCGACCCCGCCGCGAACGAGACGGTCCGGCTGCCCATCGAGCACGTCAAGTTCGGCAGCCGCGTCCGCGACAAGTACGCGCTGGTCGAAGCGGGCACGCCAGCGGTCGTCGGCCTCGTCGACGCCACGCTCGCCACGTGGAAGGGCCACCGCAGCGAGCGCGCCACCGCAGGCGCGGCCCAATCGTAATCTCCAGGAGGCACAGCAATGCTGACCATCGAGCAGAACGAGCGTTTCACGCAGGTCGGGGCCGGGACGCCCATGGGCGAGCTGTTCCGCCGCTACTGGTACCCCATCGCCGCCGCCTCCCAGCTCAAGGACCTCTCCACCAAGAAGGTCCGGCTCCTCGGCGAGGACCTGATCCTCTACAAGGACCGCTCCGGCACCCTCGGCCTCATCGAGCCCCACTGCGCGCATAGGCGCATGAACCTGATCTACGGCATCCCGGAGGAGCACGGTCTGCGCTGCCCCTACCACGGCTGGCTCTACGACGAGACCGGCCAGTGCACCGAGCAGCCGTACGAGGAGACGGAGGACCCGGACGCGCGCTTCAAGGACAAGATCAAGATGAAGGCGTACCCGGTCGAGCAGCAGGCCGGCCTCATCTTCGCCTACCTCGGCCCGGCGCCCGTGCCGCTGCTGCCCGCGTGGGACGTGATGGTCGAGAAAGACGTGATCCGCGACATCGGCTACGCCCTCCTCACGTGCAACTACCTCCAGGTCATGGAGAACTCGCTGGACCCGATCCACGTCGAATGGCTGCACCAGTACTGGGCCGGCTACGTCATCGAGAAGCTGGGGCGGCCCGACCTCAACCGCGAGCGTGCGATCCACGAGAAGATCCAGTTCGACCGCACCGAGTTCGGCATCGTCAAGCGCCGGGTGATCAAGGGCGGGTCCGAGGAGGACGACGACTGGAAGATCGGCCACCCCATCGTCTTCCCGAACATGCTCCGCCAGGGCTCCGCCGGGTCCGGCGGGGCGTTCCAGATCCGCGTGCCCGTCGACGACGTCACCACCGCGCACTGGTGGCTCCGCTGGTACCCGAAGAAGGACGGCGACCTCGACCAGTCCCCGGAGGACGTCCCCTTCTACAAGGTCCCGGTGCCCGAGATCGACGAGGACGGCCGCGTCCCCTGGGACGTGCTCGACAACAACAGCGGCCAGGACATCGTCGCCTGGATCACGCAAGGGCCCATCGCCGACCGCGAGAAGGAGTCCTTGGGCCGCTCCGACAAGGGCGTGATCCTGTACCGCCAGCTCCTGGAGGAGGGCATGGAGACGGTCGCCGACGGCGGCGACCCCCTCAACGTCTTCCGCGACCCCGCGGAGAACCTCTACATCCACCTGCCCACGGAGAACAACGTGCGCGCCTTCGCCAAGGGCCCGAAGCGCCAGCGCGGCGGCGCCTCCACGAAGTACAGCCCCATCATGATCGCCCGCGAAGGCGTCGTGAAATACTAGCCGGCGAAGCACGCTCTCAGGAGACCTCATGCTCACCCAAGAAGTGAACGACCGCTACACGCTGGTCGGCCCGGGGACGCCCACGGGCGAGCTCATGCGCCGCTACTGGCACCCCATCGCCGCCGTCTCCCAGCTCAACGACGTCGCCACCAAGAAGATCAGGCTCCTGGGCGAGGACCTGATCCTCTACAAGGACCGCTCCGGCACCTTCGGCCTGATCGAGCCCCACTGCGCGCACCGGC
>JADFQE010000144.1 GCA_022561985.1 Chloroflexota bacterium | reverse complement strand
CGTCGACCTCGCCCGCTACACGCTGACGGTCGACGGCGCCGTCAAGTATCCAATGATCGTTCGCCACGAGGAGTTGCTCGCCATGCACTCCGTGACCCGGCGGATCCGCATGGATTGCGTCGGGGGCTTTCGGAACAACACCGACATGCGAGGGATCACCTTCGCCGAAGTGATGGCTCGGGCAAAGCCTCTGCCCGAGGCGCGACGAGCGATCTTCTACTGCGCCGATGGCTACTTCGAGTCGAGCACGCTCGACGATCTAGCGGCCGCTGACGCCATGTTGGCGTACGAGGTGAACAATGAGCGCGTGGCCCGCCTCGGCTTCCCGCTGCGCCTCGCGATCCCCGGCAAGTACGGCTACAAGTGGGCCAAGTGGGTGCAACGCATCGAGATCGTCACGCACGACCGCAAGGGGTATTGGCCACAGCGTGGCCTCCCGGACCGGGCGGACGTGGGCGATCGCTGGTAGGCCGGAGCTGGCGACCCATATGGCGCGTTCGGCATGGCCCTTCGAAAGTAAGCACGCCGTCATCCACGGCGTGCGCCTCCACTACGTCGAACATGGCAGCGGCCCGCCCGCGCTCTTCCTTCACGGCAACCCGACGTGGTCGTACCTCTGGCGGAACGTGCTGCCCGAGGTTGGCCGTACACACCGCGCGATCGCGGTCGATCTAGCCGGTTTCGGACGCTCCGAGCACCCGAGCGGGTTCAATTACGACTTCGACGAGCATGCTGCACTGCTCGCCGGGTTCATCGACCACCTGGAGCTCGATGACCTGTCGCTCGTTCTGCACGATTGGGGTGGGATCCTTGGTATGCACTGGGCGGTCGAGCACCTCGATCGCGTATCTCGGGTCGCGCTGCTCTCGACGTTTGTCGCGCCTGTCGACGGCGTTCTTCGCTCAGCGCTCATGCGGCTGCCGCGCATCCCCGGCCTTGGCGCCCTCCTGGTGCAGCGGCTGAATCTCTTCGTGCCGCTGGCGTTGCGCGCGGGAGTCGTCCACTGGTCACGGCTCACGCCGGAACTGCGAAGGGCCTACGCAACACCCTTTCCCGACGCAGCCTCCCGCCTGCCGATCCGACGCTGGACCGAGCAGCTCCCGGCCTCGAGCCGGGACCGCACGCATCGCGTGCTACAGGTGATCGCTGGGTCACTGCCGTCCTTCGACCGCCCCGTGCTGATCGTGAGAGGTCGCTACGACCCGGTCCTCACGATGACCAGAGCGCGATGGCTACGAGACGCCCTCCCGCAGGCCCGGCTCGAGGTAGTTTCGCGAGCCGGACACTTTCTGCAGGAAGATCAGCCTGAACGTGTTGCGTCGCTCCTGGCGGACTTCCTCACTGAGGGGAGAACAGACTCACCCGCTCCCCGCCCTCGCGCGTAGCGCCGTGCCGAAGATGAGCTGTCTGCAAAGGTCTTGATCGACCTGAGTTCTGACAGGGATGATGTGTCAGCCGTGCATCCGCTGCTTGGTGACGGGCGGCTCGGGTGCAGGGTAGGTGCGCGGACTCGGCCTGACTCGAGATTCTGACCGGCGCTTCGGCTGCCCTGGCTCTGAGGTGTCGACCGAGCCCGCGCACCGACTGGCACGCACCGGTCGGGCGAACGTGACCTCATAGGAGCCTGTCTTCGAGGCTCGTCCCTGTCCTGTCCGCCGTCCCGGCATGTGCGGCCACCCCTCCGCTGGCTGTTCCGATGAAGGGATAACGATGACCACCATTGCAGAATCGACCACGCGCGTCACGGCCGGGGTCGACACGCACCGCGACCAGCACGTGGTCGCCGCGCTCGACGAGCGTGGCGCTGAACTCGGCGTACGACCGTTCGCGACGACGCCGGCCGGCTACCGCGAGGCCCTGGCCTGGCTGCGCAGCCTCGGTGCGGTCGAGCGTGTAGGCGTTGAAGGGACCGGTAGCTACGGCGCCGGCCTGACTCGCTTCCTGCACGCCGAGGGCGTGACCGTCGTGGAGGTGAATCGCCCGAACCGCCAGCTGCGACGCAGCCATGGCAAGTCCGACCCGGTCGACGCTGTCGCGGCGGCCCGCGCTGCGCAGTCGGGCCAGGCGACGGGGGAGGCGAAGACACGGGACGGTGCGGTGGAGGCGATCCGCGCCCTGCGCGTGGCTCGTCGCTCGGCGAGGCACGGCCGCATCACCGCCATCAACCAGCTGCGCGCGCTGCTCGTCAGCGGCCCCGACGACCTGCGGGAGGCGCTGCGGGGCAGCACCGTGTCCAGGCTCGTGACCACTGCGGCCCGCTTCCGCCCGGCCGACCCGACGACCGCGGCGGGAGCCACCAGGTTCGCACTGCGCGAACTGGCTCGGCGAGTGCAGAGCCTCGAGGCGGAGTGCAAGCGGCTCGACGCCCTGCTGGAATCTCTGGTCTCCGCTACCGCCCCGGAGCTCGTGGCTTCCTACGGTGTGGGCACCGACACCGCCGGCGCGCTCCTCGTCTCCGCCGGCGATAACCCCGAGCGCCTGCGCAGCGAGGCGGCCTTCGCCCACCTCTGTGGCGTCGCGCCGATCGACGCCTCCTCAGGGCTGACCAGCCGCAAGCGACTCAACCGCGGGGGCGACCGCAGCGCGAACCACGCGCTCTGGCGCATCGTCATGGTGCGCATGGTCCACGACCCCCGCACCCGTGCCTACGTCGCCCGGCGCACCGCGGAGGGCCGCTCCAAACGCGAGATCATCCGCTCGCTCAAGCGCTACGTCGCCCGCGAACTCTACCGCTGCCTGCCTCGGCCCCAGCCCGCTTGACGACCGATAGGAGCATCGGAGCCCGACGGCAGAACCCAGCGCGACTCTGTGCAACGTGCTTGGGCGTGAGTAGCATGGCCGGATGACGCTAATTACACAGGGCCCGCGCGATCCCGGAACAGTCCTCG
>JADFQE010000067.1 GCA_022561985.1 Chloroflexota bacterium | reverse complement strand
GCTAGTGGTACACGCCGGCTTGCGGCAGCAGTAGGACTTCTTCCAGCACCTGCGTGGGCGAGACCGTCATCGCGTGGACGATCGCCAGCGCGACCTCGCCGGGCGTCAGCATGTCCGCGCGCTCGATCGGCGTGCTCAGGCCGTCCCACAAGGGCGTGTCCACGGGGCCCGCGACGACCGTGACGACACGCACGCCGTCTTGGCGCACCTCGTTCGTGAGTGCCCGCGCGAAGCCCGTGACGGCGTGCTTCGTCGTGCCGTACCCCGTCATGGTCGCGAAGTCGCGGTGCGCCGCGACCGAGGAGAGCACGACGATGATGCCGTCCTTGCGCGCGAGCATGCCCGGCAGCACCGCGCGCGTCGGGAACAGCGTCCCGCTCACGTTGGTGCGCCAGAGGTCGTCCCACTGCTCGTTCGTCAGGTCCGGGAGCGCGGCGGAGAGGTAGACGCCCGCGCAGTTGACGAGGATGTCGATGCGCCCCCACGCCGCCTCGATGCCCGCGACCGTCTCGCGCACGACCGCGTCGTCGCGCACGTCGCACGCCCACGCCGTCGTGGCCTCGGCCGCGAGTCCCGCCGCGGCCCGCTCCAGCCGCCCGGCATCGCGGCCGACCATCGCGACGCGCACGCCCTCGGCGGCAAGCGCGTGCGTGAGCGCCTTGCCGATGCCGCTGGAGGCGCCGGTGACCATCGCGGTCTTGCCCGCGAGCAGCGAGGGGGCCATCAGATGGCCGGGTACTCGAAGCGGTTGTTGCGCGTCTCGTCCACGACGACCCGGCGCAGGAGGCCGTGCAGGGGCGCATCGAGCCGCTCCCACACGCACCGCGCGATGTTCTCGCCGGTGGGCACCAGGTCGGCGTACTCCTCCACGTCGAGGTTGAGGTAGCGGTGGTCGTAGGCATCGAGGACGGTGCGGCGGACGATGGCGTCGAGCTCGTCCAGCGGCATCACGAAGCCCGTCGGCACATCCACCGGCCCCGCGACCGTGACGGTCAGGCCGTAGTTGTGGCCGTGGCCGTTGGGGTTCGCGCACCGCCCGAAGATCGCCTCGTTCTCCTCGAAGGAGAGGTGGTCCGTGTAGAGCCGGTGCGAGGCGGAGAAGGAGTAGCGGCGCGAGAGGTGGACGAGGGGCGTGCTCATGCCGGCTCACCGAAGTATTCGACGTACAGGTCTTCCGTCTCGTGCAGGCGGATGCGGGCGAGCCGCCAGCCGTCCGGGATGCCGGGGCGTGCGGCGAGTGCCGCCGCCACCTCGTCCCACAGGACCGTCGCGAGGTTCTCGGTGGTCGGGATGCGCTCCGAGAAGTACGGCGTGTCCAGGTTCAGGTGCTTGTGGTCGAAGTTGATGAGCACCCCATCGACCGCGCCTTTGAGGTCGACCAGGTTGATGACCATGCCGGTGGCTGGGTCCGGCTCTCCGGAGACCGAGACCTCCAGCGTGTAGTTGTGGCCGTGGCCGTTGGGCAGCGCGCAGAGGCCGAACACGCGGGTGTTCTCCTCCTCGCTCCACTCCTCGCGGTAGTAGCGGTGGGAGGAGGAGAAATCGAAGCGCCGGGAGATCGTGACCTCGGGCATCGCGCCGCCGGCTAGGTCCCCGACGGCCGGAGCATGCCGCCGATCATCACGTCGTCGCCCTCGATCTTGACCTCGTAGGCGGAGATGCCGTGGCCCTCGTCGTCGCCCGCCGGCAACCCGGTGTCGACGTGGAACGTCCAGCCGTGCCACGGGCACTCGACGACCCCGTCGGTCAGCTTGCCCTCGCTGATCGGGCCGCCCATGTGGGGGCAGATGAAGTTGGTGGCGTAGAACGTGCCGTCGTCGTTCCAGACGGCCATGGGCTTGCCGCGCCAGCGGCCAGCGGCCGGTCTGAACTGCCGCGCCTCGCCGGAGCGTACGTCGGCTGTCTTGCAGATCGGCACGAATGCCGGGACATCTCGGATCGTCACACGGCTCCTCCGTTCGTGGGGTGCTCGAACTGCTAGGAGTCTACCAGGTGCCCGCCGCACGGCCGCTTCAGGCGCTCGGCTTGGCTCCTGGACGGGGGCTTCTCACCGGGAGCCGGTGGCGATGCCTTCGTAGAGCGACTCGTAGCCGTCGACCATCCGCTGGTAGGTGAAGCGCCCCGAGACGTGCCCCCGGACGAGGCGGCGGTCCAGGGAGCCGAGCTGCCCGATGGCCTTGACGGCGTCGAAGTCGGACTCGACCAGGAACCCGGAAACGCCGTCGGCCACGAGCTCCGGCATGGCCCCCCGGCGCATCGTGATCACCGGCGTCCCGGTGGCCATCGACTCCAGGACGGCCAGGCCGAAGGGCTCGTCCCCCTGGAGCGGGAAGAGGAAGCCCTTGGCGCGCGAGACGAGCTCCAGCACCCGGGTGTTGGGCGCCTCGGGGATGTGGACGACGCGGTCGCCGTCGACGTGCGGCCGCACCTGCTCGTCGTAGTACTTGCGGCTCCAGGGGATGTAGGAAGAGACCGGCCCCACGAGGACGAGGCGGTCGCCCGCCCGCTTCGCGATGCGGATCGCGTCCGCGATGCCCTTGGTCGGCAGCATGCGGGCCACCAGCACCAGGTAGTCCTCGGGCGTCTCGCCGAAGGGGACCGCATCCATGTCGAGGCCGTCGTAGACCACGGGAAGGTCGGGCTCGCCCAGCATCTCGGCCTGGCGGTGGCTCACGCAGACCGGATGGACGTTCGGGACGTGCTCGCGGTAGTAGTCGTGGGTCGCGTGCTCGATGTAGTGGTACGTCAGCAGCGTCGGCGTCTTGGTGGTCGAGGCGAAGTAGGGTGCGAGCGTCGGCCAGTGCGCGTGGATGACGTCGTAGAAGTCGGCGTCGCGATAGAGCTCGAAGGCGCCGCGGGCCTCGATCTCCTTGTCCACGAAGGTCGTCGCGCCGGCGTCCGTGAGGGTCGCGCGCTCGTTGACGGCGTGGAGCACCGCGGAGGTCTGCGAGTCGCCGCTGGCGTACAGGTGGACGTCGTGGCCGCGCCGGACCAGCTCCTCGGTGAGGTGGTGGACCATCATCTCGGTGCCGCCGTGGGTTGGCGGCGGCACCGGCAGATAGACACTCGTGCTCTGCGCGATGCGCATGATAGGGGAGGCTAGCACACAGCGGCGTGCCCGTAGCGGCCCGTGGGCGCTTAGGGCCGTGCGGCGGAGGGTTCCCGCGGGTAGAATCGGCTGGCTGCCGCCCAGCCGGCCGTCGACCAGAGGAGAGGGGAGCACGACATGACTCAGAGGACGCAGTTCCAGCCCGTCGAGCGCAACCTGGCCATGGAGCTCGTGCGCGTCACGGAAGCGGCGGCGCTCGCCGCGGCACGCTACATGGGTCTCGGGGACAAGGAGCTCGTCGACCAGGCGGCCGTCGACGCGATGCGGCACACGCTGGACGGCATCAGCATGGACGGGGTCGTCGTCATCGGCGAGGGCGAGAAGGACGAGGCGCCCATGCTGTACGTCGGCGAGCGCATCGGCGACGGCTCATCGCCCGCGGTCGACATCGCGGTCGACCCCATCGACGGCACGACGCTGCTCTCCAAGGGCCTCCCCGGCGCCATCGCCGTCATGGCCATGTCCGCGCAGGGGACGATGCACGTGCCGGGCGAGGTCTTCTACATGAACAAGATCGCCGTCGGCCCCGACGCCAAGGACGCCATCGACATCGAGGCGCCGGTCAAGGACAACCTCATGGCCGTCGCCAAGGCACTCGGGCGGAAGGTGGAGGAGGTGACGGTCGTCGTGCTGGACCGTCCGCGGCACGAGCAGCTCCTCAAGGACATACGCAGCGCGGGCGCGCGGGTGAAGCTCATCACCGACGGCGACGTGGCGGCCGGTATCCAGGCGGCGCTGCCCGGCTCCGAGGTCGACGTGCTCATGGGCATCGGCGGGACGACCGAAGGCGTGCTGACGGCCGCGGCTTTCCGGTGCGTCGGCGGCGCGATCCAGTGCAAGCCCTGGCCCCGCGACGACGACGAGCGCCGGGCTGCTGCTGCTGCTGGCCTCGACCTGGAGCACGTGTACCCGGCCGAGGAGCTCGTGAGCGGCGACGACGTGTTCTTCGCGGCCACCGGCGCCAGCACCGGCGAGCTGCTCCGCGGCGTGCGCTTCTTCGGCGGCGGCGCGGAGACGCACTCGTTGGTCATGCGCTCCCGCTCGGGCACGACGCGGTGGATCGACGCGACGCACAACTTCGAGCGGCTCGACAAGATCCGGTACGCGACGAACGGATAGCCGATGGTGAGCATCGGCACGCCGCTCACGGCCTCGGCGACGCGGATGCTGCTCCTCGGCTCCGGCGAGCTCGGCAAGGAGATCGCCATCGAGGCCCAGCGCCTTGGCGTCGAGGTGGTGGCCGTCGACCGCTACGCCGACGCCCCGGCCATGCAGGTCGCGCACCGCTCCCACGTGATCTCGATGCTGGACGCGGCCGCCCTGCGCAGGGTCATCGAGGACGAGCGCCCGGACCTGATCGTGCCGGAGGTCGAGGCCATCGCCACGCCGACGCTGGTGGAGCTCGAGCGCGAGGGCTACCGCGTCATCCCCACGGCCCGGGCCGTGCGGCTCACGATGGACCGCGAGGGCATCCGGCGCCTCGCGGCCGAGGAGCTGGGGTTGCGCACGTCGCCGTACCGGTTCGCGGGCACCGAGACCGAGCTCAGAGAGGCCGTCGGTGCCATCGGGCTGCCGTGCGTTATCAAGCCGGTCATGAGCTCGTCCGGGAAGGGCCAGAGCGTCGTGCGCGACGCCGACGGGATCGGCCCGGCGTGGGCGAGCGCGCTGGCGAACGCGCGGGGCGGCGCGGGCCGGGTCATCGTGGAGGGGTTCGTCGACTTCGACTACGAGATCACGCTGCTCACGGTGCGCCACGCCGGCGGCACCTCTTTCTGCGAGCCGGTGGGGCACCTGCAGATCGACGGCGACTACCGGGAGTCGTGGCAGCCGCAGCCGATGACGGACGCGCTGCTCACCGAGGCCAAGCGGGTCGCGGAGGTGGTGACCGGCGCACTCGGCGGCGTGGGCGTCTTCGGCGTGGAGCTGTTCATCAAGGGCGGCGACGTCACCTTCAGCGAGGTCTCGCCGCGCCCGCACGACACGGGCATGGTGACGCTCATCTCGCAGGACCTCTCGGAGTTCGCGCTGCACGTGCGGGCCGTGCTCGGCCTGCCCGTGCCGGCCATCGCGCAGCTCGGGCCCGCGGCGTCGTGCGCCATCGTCGTCGACGGCCACTCGGCCGACGTGCGCTTCGGCGGTCTGGACGCGGCGCTCGCCGAGCCGGGCACCGCGCTGCGGCTCTTCGGCAAGCCCGATGTGTCGGGCCACCGGCGCATGGGCGTCGCGCTCGCGGTCGGGGGCTCGATCGAGGAGGCGCGCGAGAAGGCCCGGCGCGTGGCGCGCGCCGTCACGGTCGCACTCTAGAGGTCGCACTCTAAGGGCGCGCTCTGAGGCGCCTCTAGACGGCGCTCAGCTCCTTCTCCATCGCCGGGGTGTACTTCCCCTGGCGCGCCGCGCTCGTGACGCGGCAGCGGTGCAGGAAGGCGCGCTGCGCCTTCTCGACCGCCGCGGCTTTGCCTCCCCACGTCGCGAGCGGGAGCGTCTGGAGGCCGCGCCCGTAGGAGTAGGTGAGCGCCCAAGGGGCCCCGGCCTTGGCGCCTTGGGCTGCGATGGCCTGGAGGTTCGTCGTCGCATCGTCGTCGTTCTGCCCGCCGGAGAGGAACACGATGCCGGGCATGGCCGCCGGGACGGTGCGCAGGAAGACCGCCACGGTCCGCTCCGCCACCTCCTGCGGCCCGGCGCGGCCCGTCGCGTCGGAGCCGGAGACGACCATGTTGGGCTTGAGCAGCATGCCGTCGAGGGCCACCCGCTGGGCGGCGAGCTCGCGGAACACCGCGAGCAGCATCGCCTCCGTGGCCTCCTGGGTCCGCTCGATGTCGTGGCCGCCGTCCATGAGGACCTCGGGCTCGACGATGGGGACCAGGCCGGCCTCCTGGGCGAGCGCCGCGTAGCGGGCCAGCGCGTGCGCGTTGGTCTCGATGCAGTAGGCACTCGGGATGGCCGGGCCGACGTTGAGGAGGGCGCGCCACTTGGTGAAGCGCGCGCCGAGATCGCGGTACTCCGCGAGCCGCTCGCGGAGGCCGTCCAGCCCCTGCGTCACGACCTCGCCCTCGGCGCCGGGGAGTGGGGACAGCCCCGCATCCACCTTGATGCCGGGGATGATGCCCTGGGCCTGGAGCACCTCGACGAAGGGGGTGCCGTCCGCCGCCTTCTGGCGGAGCGTCTCGTCGTAGAGGATGACGCCGCTCACGTACTCCGACGCGCCTGCTGTGCGGAACAGCATCTCCCGGTAGTCGCGGCGGTTCTCCTCGGTGTTCTCCACGCCGATGGATCCAAGCCGCCGTCCCATGGTCCCGGTGCTCTCGTCGGCCGCGAGGATGCCCTTCGCGGGCGCCACGAGATCCTGGACGGTCGCCCTGAGCGCCTGGATATCCGTCATGACTCCCCCTTGGTGTCCCCCCGCCTATGGTACCCTCCGTCCGGCCCGGAAGCCACCGGAGCCCCCCATCCTCGTCCGCCGAGCGGTGTTTTGGACCTCCCCTGGGATAACCTCGCCCTCTCCGTCCCCGTGTTCCTCGGCAGCGCGCTCGTCGTCGTGCTCGCGGGCGTTGCGCTGGCGCGTTTCGGCGACCAGATCGCGGAGATCACCGGCTGGGGCGCACTCTGGGTCGGGACGATCCTGGTGAGCGTTGCCACGTCGCTGCCCGAGCTCATCACGAACATCTCCGCCATCGTCTTGGAGGACGCGCCCGACCTCGCGCTGGGCAACGTCTTCGGCGCCGACATGATCAACATGTTCACCATCGCGGTCGTTGGCATGGCCTTCGGCGTCCGGAACCTCTTCGAGGGACACGGGCGTGCCACGCAGACCCTCGTGCTCGTGACCATCGGCATCGCCATCATCGCCATGGCCGCCGGCGCCACGGGCGATGTCGGGCTGGGGCCGACGAGCGTGGGCGGGCTGCTCATCGCGGCCGCCTACATCGGCGGCATGAAGCTCGTCTACGACGCGGGCAAGTCGGCCGCCGCGGTGGAGGAGGCGCCCGCGTCTTCGGGGAGCGCGCTGCGCATATGGGGCGGCTTCGGGCTGGCGGCGCTCGCGATCCTGCTGGCGGCGCCACTGCTCGCGAGCAGCGCCGTCGGCATCGGCGATGCCACCGGCCTCGGAGCGAGCTTCATGGGCGTGCTGGCGGTCTCGGTCGTGACGACGCTGCCCGAGGCGTCCGTGACGTTCACGGCGGCGCGCCGGCGCTCCTACGGCATGGCGATCGGCAACATCTACGGGAGCTGTGCGTTCAACCTCTTCGTCATCCCCATCGCCGACCTCTTCCACACGGAGGGGCCGCTGCTCGGGGAGATGGAGCCGTCGCACTTCATCGCGGCGGGCTCCGCGATCGTGCTGATGGCCATGGGCTTCCTGGTGATACGCAGCTTCCAGGACAGGCTGTTCGCCGGGCTGCGGCGGCTCGTGTACGTCGTGCCGCCGACCTACGTCGGTGCGTTGGCGTGGGTCTTCCGGGAGTCGCGCTCCTAAGGCCCCGCCCGCCCGGGCACCGCTCGGTACGCCGGTCCACCGCGGCTCCAGCCCTCCGGCGAGCGCCTAGCTTGGCTTGTCGTGCGCGGAGGCTTGGCGCGAGCGAGTGAGTGCAGGGCTGTGCTCTGCACCTGCCTCGTGGGCGAGCTGGTCGCGCTGCTCGATGCGGACGGCCATCGCCAGGTCGATCACCAGCGCCGTGCCGATGATGAAGGAGCCGGGGATCCACATGATGACGCCCCCGAGCTGCTGGTCCGCCAGCGGCGTCATGCCGTAGCGCTCGGCGCCGGCCGCGTAGACGCTGTACCAGGCGCTCGGCGAGTAGGTCAGGAATGCGCCCAGGGCGAAGTTGGGCACGACCGTCATGAAGATGTACGGCACGCGCGCCAGGTACGGCAGGTTCGCCTTGAGCGGCAGCGGGTCGATGATGTTCCACCAGAACAGGTAAGCCCCGATCGCGAAAGAAGCGTGCTCGATGACGTGGATCGTTTCGTTCGTTGCCGCCGCTTCGAAGGCGAGGGGGAAGTGCCAGCCCAAGAAGGCGCCGATGAACAGCGGCCAGGCCACGAGCGGGTGCGAGATCAGCCGCAGGAACGCGCGGACCGGGCGCAGCTTGAGCAGCGGGATCAGGGCGTTCCTGCGCACGACGCGGGGCACGCCGCGCATGATGGGGATCACCGGAGCGCCGAGGAGGACGAGCGGGACGGCGACCAGCACCAGCAGGACGTGCTGGGTCATGTGCGCCAGGAACAGCTCATCGGCGAGGTGGTCGATGGGTCCGACGAGGGCGGCGAACGCCAGCGCCAGCCCCAGGTAGAACAGCGGTGGGCGCCAGCCGTCGTGGAAGCGGCGGGGGGAGCCGAGGGAGGCGAGGCCGCGGGCGTAGAGCAGCGCCGCCAGCGGGATCAGGACGAGCGCGGCCGGGTCGGCGCTCCAGACGAGCAGCAGTGGCCCCTGGTCCAAGCCGCCGTGCGCGTGCATGGTCGGGTTCCTCCGTGTGGCTGTGGGGGGGCGTGGGCGCGCTAGCGGGTGAGGCTGAAGAACATGGCCATCAGGGCGACCGCGAGGGCCACCATGATGAGCAGGGGGACGAAGAAGAGGATCGCGAAGCGGCGATCGTCGAACCGCAAGTGCATGAAGAATCCGGCGACGAGCAGGAACTTCGCGAGGGAAGAGGCCAGCAGCAGCCAGACGATGAGCGCGGGGGTGGCCTGGATGTAGAAGAGGCCGACCTCGATCGCGGTGATCACGACCAGGATCACGCCGATGATCACATACTGGCGCGGACCGGGATGCTCTTTGTGCGCTGCGACGTGCTCGGTGGCCATGCTCGTCTCCTATCCGCCGAACCAGGAGACCGGTGGGAGGATACGGTCCTCGGCGCCATAGGCGCCCACCAGGTAAACGACGCCGAAGATGACGACCCAGACGATGTCCACGAAGTGCCAGTAGAGGCCGACGATCTCCACGTTGAGCGAGTTGCGCTCCCCGGCGCTCCATCTGAACGAAGCGAAGAAGATCGACCAGAGCCACAGGACGCCGATGGCGACGTGCGCTCCGTGGAAGCCCGTCATGGTGAAGAAGGTGCTGCCGAACAGGTTGGTGCGCGGCGTGAGCCCCTCCTGGACGAACTCGTGGAACTCGAACATCTGGAAGCCGACGAAGATCGACCCGAAGATCGCGGTGATCGCGATCCAGAAGCGCATCGTCTGCAGGTTGCCGCGCTGGATCCCCGAGAGCGCCAGCACCATGGCCAGGCTGCTCATGAGCAGGATGAACGTGCTGGCGGACGTGACGGGGATGCTGAAGATGTCTTCGGTGTGCCCCACCAGGCTCCGGCCCCGGTACAGCAGGTGGGTCGCGATGAGCGTGCCGAAGAAGAGCACGTCCGAGCCCAGGAACGCCCAGATGAGCAGCTTGCGGTTGTTGAGCCCGGTGGAGGTCCGGTGGGCGTCTACGGTGGTGTCGAAGTACATCGTTGTTCGTCAGTCCTTACGTGCCCGGCCTTAGGAGTGTGCCTGGACGGCCTCTGGGGCCTCGACGGTCAGCGGCTCGAAGACCCAGCCGTAGATCCCGCGCAGCCCGGTCAGCGCCATCACGACCATGAAGGCGATCCCGATCAGGGCGTGCCACTGCCAGATGAGCAGACCGGCGAAGGTCATCACGATGGCGAAGGCAACGACCAGCGGCCAGTAGGACGGCGCCGGCATGAGCGGCTCCTCGTGGGGGGGGAGCGGCGGCGGCTCGAGAACGTTTGCCTCCTCGTCCCACAGCGGGTAGCGGCTGTGCACCGTCGGCACGACCGCGAAGTTGTAGTGGTGGGGCGGCGAGGAGATGGCCCACTCGAGGGTGGCCGCGCCCCACGGGTTGTCCCCCGCCTTCTCGCCGCGGCGGAGCGAGATCGCGATGTTCACGAGCAGCAGCAGGATCGAGACGGCGAGGACCAGCGACCCGGCGCTGATGAAGGCGTTCCAGGCGCTCCAGCCCGCCTCGGCGTCGTAGGTGTAGATGCGCCGGGGCATGCCCAGGATGCCGAGGATGTGCATGGGCAGGAAGGTCATGTTGAAGCCGGCCAGCATCAGCCAGAAGTGCCACTTGCCGAGGCGCTCGCCGAGCATCTTGCCGGTCATCTTCGGCCACCAGTAGTAGACCCCGGCCGTCAGGCCGAAGACGCTGCCGCCGACGAGCACGTAGTGGAAGTGGGCCACGATGAAGTAGGTGTCCTGCTGCTGGGTGTCCACCGGCACGACAGCGTGCATGACGCCGCTGAGGCCGCCCAGCAGGAACATGGAGATGAAGCCGAGGGCGAAGAGCATGGGCGTCTTGAACAGGAGCGATCCGCCCCACATCGTCGCCAGCCAGTTGAACAGCTTCACGCCGGTGGGCACGGCGATGACCAGGGTCGAGCCCGCGAACGCCGCGTTCGCCCACCCGCCCAGACCGGTCGTGAACATGTGGTGCGCCCACACGCCGAAGCCCAGGAAGCCGATGATGATCCCGGCGAAGACGATCATCGGGTAGCCGAAGAGCGGCTTGCGCGAGAAGGTCGGCAGCACGTCGGACACGATGCCCATCGCCGGCAGGATGAGGACGTAGACCTCCGGGTGCCCGAAGATCCAGAAGAGGTGCTGCCAGAGCAGCGGGTCCGCGTTGGCTGCGGGGTTGAAGAAGTTCATGTCGAAGAAGCGGTCGAACAGCAGGAACGTGAGCGCGATCGTGAGCGGCGGGAAGGCGAAGATTATTAGGAAGGCGACGATCAGCGTCATCCAGGTGAACAGCGGCATGCGCATGAGCGTCATGCCCGGCGCGCGCAGGTTCAGGATCGTGACGACGAAGTTGAACCCAGCGGACAGCGAGCCGATGCCCATCACCTGGAGCCCCAGCAGCCAGTAGTCCGTCGCCGCCGTCGTCGTGTACTCGTTCGAGGTGAGCGGCGCGTAGCCGAACCAGCCGATGTCCGGGAAGGCGCCGACGAAGAAGCTGAAGTTCATCAGCAGCGCGCCGAAGAGGAACAGCCAGTAGCTGAAGGCGTTCAGGCGCGGGAACGCCACGTCGCGCGCACCGATCTGGAGCGGCACCAGGTAGTTGAAGAAGGCCGCTCCCGCCGGCATCACCACCATGAACACCATGGTCGTGCCGTGCATCGTGAAGAGCGAGCTGTACGTCTCCGCGCTGACGATCGTCTGCCCCGGCGCGGCGAGCTGCGCCCGCATGATGAGCGCCTCGATCCCGCCGATGATGAAGAAGGCCAGCGCGGTGGCGCCGTAGAGCAGGCCGATCCGCTTGTGGTCGACCGTCGTGAGCCAGCTCCACACGCCGGTGGGATGGACCGGCCGCGGAAGGACGCCGATGTTCGCGAGCGCTACCATGCCTGGTTCTCTCCTCTGATGCTCTCCGTGCGCGGGGCGCTCCCTGGCGGGGCGCTCCCTGCCGGGAGGGGTTCATTATCGCGCGGGGTCTGCCACCAAGCCACTAGGGCACCCTCAGGCTCTTGAGGTACGCAACGACGTCCGCGATCTGCGCCTCCGAGAGCGTGTCCGCGAAGGACGGCATGATGACGACCCCCGGCTTGAGGGACCCTGGGTCGCTGACCCACGCGCGCACGTTCTCGTCGGTGGCATCCAAGATCCCCGCGCCGACGGTGATGCGCTCGCCGAACAGGCTCAGGTCCGGGCCGATGCGGCCGGCCGCGGCCGTTCCGGCGATCGTGTGGCATCCCGCACAGCCGGCGGTCAGCTCGAAGATGCGCTTCCCGCGGGCCTCGCCGGTCTCGGGTGGCGGGGCGGCCTGCGGCTCGTTCATCGCCGCGACCCAGCTCTCGAAGTCCGCCAGGGAGTCGACGTGCACGCGGAAGCGCATGTTGGCGTGGGCGACGCCGCAGAACTCGGCGCACTGCCCCCAGTACACCCCGATCTCATTCGGGATGAAGGGCTCGAGCCGGTTCTCGCGGTTCGGCACCATGTCCGTCTTGCCGATGAGCGCCGGCACCCAGAAACTGTGGATCACGTCCTCGGAGCGCAGCTCGATGGCGACCTGGCGGCCCACCGGCACGTGCAGCTCGTTCGCCGTCACGAGCGTCCCGCCGTCGGGGCCGAGGCTCTCGTACTCGAACTCGAACCACCACTGATGGGCCGTCGCCGTCACGCGGATCGCGTCGTCGGCCACCGGCCGGGTCGAGCTGGTCCCGATCCAGATCATCGTGGGGATCGCGATGACCACGAGGATCAGGATCGGGATGATGGTCCAAGCGATCTCGAGGGCGTTGTTCCCGTGGATCTGCTGGGCCTTGCGGCCCGGACGCGCGCGGAACTTGATAAGGATGTAGGCCATGCCGCCGAGGACCAGGAAGCCGACGATGCCGGCGGCCCAGATCACCATGATGTAGAGGTCGAAGATGCGGTCGGCGGCGTCGGAGCGGGGATCGAAGGTCGTCTGCGGGCTCGTGCAGGCGGCCAGCCCGATGGCAACGGCTATGAGCGCGACGGCCAGGAGGGTCGGGCGAATGAGCGTGGGCCGGGGCATGGGCTCGGGGTTCCTCGCGGGCCAGCGGAGCGGTATTCGCCTGCTCAGCAGGCTTGTTACGTGTATCACACACCCCTACCACGGTCAAGGCTGACCGCGCCCGTGGCGCCCTCCGGGAAGTGGCCGCTGGCGGGCCGGTGCCGCGTTGACACCGCTCGGCCCCGGTCCCTATACTGTGTGCAGCGCGTCAGTCGGACGGTGCAGGGAGCGCAGAGGCGTATTCATGACGACCGGCAACATACATACCTGATAGTCCGGGCTGACGGATCAGCTACCGACAATGAGGGCGGTGGCACGCTACAGCGGCCGCCGCCTTTGCACGTTAACAAGGGAATATCGAGCGAGTACGAGCCAAGGAAGGTCCTTTCCGCGACGGGAAGGATCTGTAGAGTTGGGTCAAGCTATTAAGGGCCCACGGTGGATGCCTTGGCGTCAAGGGCCGATGAAGGGCGTAGCACGGCTGCGATAAGCCTCGGTTAGCCGCCAAGCAGGCTTAGCCGGGGATTCCCGAATCGGGGAACCGGCATCGGAGAAACCGATGCATCCCATGCTGAACACATAGGCATGGGGGGGTAACCAGGGGAACTGAAACATCTCATTACCCTGAGGAAAAGAAAGCAAAAGCGATTCCCTGAGTAGTGGTGAGCGAAACGGGAACAGCCCAAACCTGCGGGGTTTAGTGGCCTGGGGGCCTATACCTCGTGGGGGTTGTACGGCGTGACAGCAGAAACCCCAGCGACTGCGCAGAGTTACAAATCCGACCTCTAGCCGAAGGAACCTGGAAAGGACCGCCATAGCGGGTGATAGCCCCGTAGGCGAAAGGGGTCGGACTCTGGACACGTTCGTGAGTACCGCGGGACACGTGGAATCCCGTGGGAAGCAGGGGGGACCACCCTCCAAGGCTAAATACCCTTGACGACCGATAGTGCACAAGTACCGTGAGGGAAAGGTGAAAAGAACCCCTAAAGGGGAGTGAAATAGACCTGAAACCGTGGGCCTACAAGCGGTC
>JADFQE010000005.1 GCA_022561985.1 Chloroflexota bacterium | reverse complement strand
ATCGTGTGCGTCCGGCGCGCGGGCCACGTCGGGCGGCTCGCCGACTACGTGGAGATGGAGGCCCGCCGCGGGGGGCGATCCTGCCCTTCGGGGGCACAAGGGCTCCGCGCTCAATCTGATCGCCGAGGTCATGGGCGGCATCCTGTCCGGCAACGGGCTCGGCCGAGAGTGGGCCGACCGGGGAGCGTGCCGGTCGCGGACAGCGATTGGGACGCGCTGGTGCGGAGCGCCGCGGAGCTGTCGGTCGCGGACGTCCCGGCGCCGCTGGAGACCAGAGACGCGCGGGACTGAAGAGGCGGGCGCCTAGGTTTGCGCGATAATAACCTGATACAGGCCGTTCCTCAGAGCATGGTGCCGGAGGGCGTATATGGAAGTTGAATGGCTCATCCTCGCCGATGCCGCCCAGATCGCTGGGGGCAAGCTGTATCTGATGGGCGGCGGCTGGGACCGGCTCACCATCCGCCGGCCATTCCCGGTGCAGCAGCAGATGGCGGTCGCCGCCTCGTTCAGGGTCGGCTGGAACGAGACGAACATGCAGCACCGATTCGAGATCGAAGTCGCGGACGCAGATGGAGTCACCCTGGGCAAGGTCGCGGGGACCTTCGAAGTGGGCCGGCCCACAGGTATCGCGCCGGGCCAGGAACAGCGGACGCAGATCGCGGTTGGCATGGGGGTGCCCCTGAAGCGATCCGGGACGTACGTCATCATCGCTCGGCTGAACGGCGAAGAGGGACGGAGGTTCCCCTTCAGCGTCATAGGAGCAGCGGGCGCGGCGCCCGGAGCCTGACGCGCGCATGACGACGTTGGTGACCGGAGCGGGACTGATCGGCACGGCCTTCGCCCAAGAGGCCGCGAAGCGCGGCGAGCGGCTGGTCTTCTTCGACGCGCGCCCGGATGCCGCGTACCTGCGCGTGAAGCTCGGCGACGCGGTCCCGGAGGTCGTCCGGGGGGACGTGCGCGACCTGCCCGCCCTCGTGGACGCCGTCCGCCGATCCGGGGCCGAGACGCTGGTGCACACAGCGGGCCTGATCGGCGGGCAGGTCTCCGCGGCCCTCTATACCGGTCTGCAGATCAACGTCGTCGGCACCATCAACGTCGCGGAGGCGGCGCGGCTCGGCGGCGTTCGGCGCTTCGTCCACGTGAGCACCAACGGCGTCTACAACCGGCGCATCGCCCATCATGGGCCCATCGCGGAGGACCACCCCCGCGGGGGCGGCGGGCCCTACGCCAGCTCGAAGACGGCGAACGAGGTGCTGCTGGAGACCTACGCCGGCCACTACGGCTTCGAGCTGCTGATGGTCCGGCCCGCCGCCGTCTTCGGCTACGGCCACTACCTCGCGGGCTCCTCGGCGGGCATGCGGGTGCACGCGCTGATCGAGGGCGGGGTCGCGGGCACGCCCGTCGACGTGCCCGCCGCGCAGGCCGCTCCGGCCGAGTACGTCTACGCGCGGGACGTGGGCCGGATGATCGACCGCCTGGCGACGATCCCCATGCCTCAGCAGACGGTGTTCAACGCAGCGACGGGGGTCGTCTCGACCTTCGAGGAGATGGCCGCTGCCGCGAGGACGGCGCTGCCGGGACTGGACGCGCGGATCGAGCCGTCGGAGGCCCCGGCGCCCGAGCCGCTCGACATCACCGCCGCGCGGGAGGTCCTGGAGTGGGAGCCGGCCTACTCGCTGGAAGAGGCTTTCGCCGACTACGTCGAGGAGTTCAAGCGCGCACAAGCGCGTTAGAGCGCGCACGCGCTAGGCCGTGGGCGTCTCAGTCGTGAGCAGCGGCGCCACCTGCCCCAGCTCCTGGATGCGTGCCCCCGTCCACGTGGCCGCCTCGTGATCGACGAGGAGCTTCGCCATGCGCGCCCCGGCCGCGCTATCGAGCAGCACCGGGTGCAGCCCGGCGGCCGCCGCGCCCGTGAGCTCGTTGTCTCCGCCGTCGCCGACGTACAAACACTGCTCCGGGGCGAGGCCGAGGCGCTCGCAGACGACCCGGTAGGTCTCCGGGTGGGGCTTGAGGAAGCCGACCTCGGAGGAGAACGCCGTCGCGTCGAAGCGGGGTGCGAGCGGCGAGTCCGCCCAGGCAGGCGCGACGGCGGCGCTGCAGTTCGTCAGCAGCCCCAGGCGGCAGCCCGCCGCGCGCAGACCGTCGAGCGCATCGAGGGTGGATCGCTCCGGCGTGAGCCACCGCCGGTTCGCATCGAGCCACCGCTCGGCCGCACGCCGCAGCGCGGCCGGGCCCGGCGCCCCCCCTGCTCGGCGGGCGAAGAACGCGAGCGTCTCCTCCGGGCCGCCGGTCCTTCCCGTCTCGGCCTCCTCGCGCATCTCGGTCCGCACGCGGGCGAAACCGTCGGCATCCACGCCGAGGTCGTCCGCGAGCGAGCGCCGGGTGGCGAGCACGTCGTTGGGGTCCGTGGAGATCAGCGTGCCGAAGAGGTCGAAGACGACGGCCCGGAGCCCGTCAGCCACGGCTGCGGATGGCGGCGAGCACGCGCTCGGCCGTGAGGGGGAGCTCGAGCATGGGCGCGCCGATGGCGTCCGCAACGGCGTTCGCGATGGCGCCGGCCGTGGGGATGTGCGGCAGCTCACCGATGGACTTCGCGGTGAACGGCCCCATGCCCGGGTCGGGCACGTTCACGGTGGTGAGCTCGGGGATGTCTTGGATCGTCGGCATCCGGTAGTCGTTGAAGTTCGGCGTGGTGATGCGTCCGTGATCGAGCACGAGCTCCTCCATGAGGGCGTACCCGGCCCCCTGGACGATGGACCCGTCGATCTGGCCCTGGTGGCCCAGGGAGTTGATGATCGTCCCCACGTCCTGGGCCGTCACCATCCGCTTGAGGGTCACCTGGCCGGTCTCCGCGTCGACCTCCACCTCGGCCATCTGCGCGCAGATGCCGGGGTCGGGCGAGCGCGGGGTCCGCAGCGTGACCTGGGCGTGCGCGGCGGGGTCGCCCTCCTTGACGAGCTCGGACGCGAGGTCCTCCAGCGAGATGAAGCGGCCGTCGCCGCCCCTCCAGCCGCCGGGCTTCACGCTCCCGTCGGGCTGTGGCTCCGCCGCCACCCACTCGGCCGTCTCGGCGCCGAGGGCGCGCGCGGCGAGCGGCGAGAGCTTCTCCTTGATCTCCTCGGCCGCGGCGAGCACGGCGTGGCCTGCCGCGTTGGTCATGCGGCTGGCGCCCGACTCCACGTCGATCTCGAAGGTGTCGGTGTCGCCGCGCACGAGATGCACGCGCTCGAAGGGCACGCCGAAGGTCTCCGCCGTGATGGCCGCGACCACCGTGAGCCCGCCGGTGCCGTTGTCCGGCATCGCCGTCACCGCGGTGATGGTGCCGTCGGGGTTCACCGTGAGGGCGGAGGACGCCTCGCCAGCGCCTTGCGTGCGGTCGATGAGGCTGATGCCGTGGCCGATGAGCGTGCGGCCGCCGTCGCGCGGCGCCGTGGCGCGCTCCGCCCATCCGTAGGCCTCGGCGGCCGCGTCGAGGACCTTGTTGCCCAGGTGGGCCGCGCCGCTCGGCTTCTCCGCGGGCATGTTGCGCCGCCGGAAATCCAAGGGGTCCATCCCGATCTCCCGCGCCAGGAGGTTCATGTGCGACTCGACGGCGAAGAGGATCTGCGGCGAGCCCGGTGCGCGCATGTAGCCGCAGGGCACGCGGTTCGTGTAGGCGGCGAAGGCCTCGATGTGCAGGTTGGGGATGTCGTAGAAGTTGCCCGCGCGCCCGGCGCCGCCGAGCAGCCCGTTGGGGGAGGTGTTGAGCCCCGTGTAGGCGCCCCGGTTGATGACGACCTTCGCGTCGTGCGCCACGATCTTCCCGTCGCGCTTGATCCCGGTGCGCATGCTCACGTGGATGGCGTGCTTCGGGGCGGCCGCGGTCAGGTCCTCGCTCGCGGTATTCACGAACTTGATGGGCCTCCCGAGGGAGCGGGCCAGGTAGTAGCCGGCGGCGAGGTCGCCGACGCCGCCCTTGCCGCCGAAGTCCGCGCCGATGGTGACGGCGTGCATGAGGATGTCCTCGACGGGGCGCTCCAGCAGCCGGGCGAGCTCCTTGCGCGTCCCGTAGGGGACCTTGACGGAGGACCAGACCTCGATGCGCTCGGGGCGGCCGCCGGTGGGCTCGGTGATCTGGATCAGGTACGCCGATGGCTCCAGGTAGCCCTGGTGCGCGAGCTGCGTCACGAAGGTGTGCTCGAGGACGACGTCCGCTTCGGCGAAGCCGGCCTCCATGTCGCCGCGGTCCCAGGTGGCGTAGCCGCAGACGTTCGTCATCTCCGGGCGCACGTCCACCGGGAAGCCGGTGTAGGAGCGTGGGTCCGCGTGGAGCAGGGGCGCGCCGGGCTCCATCGCCTCGATGGGGTCGAAGACGGCCGGCAGCTCCTCGTACCGCACATCGACCGCCGCCGCGCCCTCCTCGGCGGCGTGGCGGTCGTCCGCGGCGACGACGGCCACCCGGTCGCCGACGTAGCGCACGACGTCGGTGCACAGCAGCGGCAGGTCCTTGATGTTGCGCCCCGTGAGCGTGTCCGGTATGTCCGCGGCGGTGATGACGGCCCGCACGCCGGGGACCTGCTTCGCGCGGGAGGTGTCGATGGAGACGATGCGCGCATGCGGCAGCGGGCTGCGGACGTTCTTCGCCCACAGCGTGCCGGGCGGCTCGTGGTCGGCGGTGTAACGCGCGCGGCCGCTGACCTTGTCGGCGCCCTCGACGCGGCGGAGCGGCTTGCCGACGACGGTGAAGGCGGGGGCGGGGCTCGATGCCATGGACGCTCTCCAGGAGTGAGGGTTGGGGCGGCCCCCCGGTGCGGTGCGGCGCACCATTGATAGCGGCTGGGGCCATGTGGGTCAAGCGCGCCTCCGGGTGCCCGCGCCTCGCGCCTCCGGGTGAGGCACCCTCCGCCGTTCTCACCCGCCGGTTCATCCCTTCGAGTGAAGCCGCGCCCCCCTCGCCGGGGACATACTGCTCAAGGCAGGCACCGACCGACGAGGAGAGACGCGATGTCGTTGTGGCACGCTCAGGCCCGTTCCAGCGCCCCCAGCGCCCCCAGCGTCGTCGAGGCGCCCCGGCTCCCGAGAGCGCTCGGGGTCTGGATGGGTGTCAACGCCCTCGACATGCTGCTGACGTTCTACCTGCTCGGGATCGGCGGGATCGAAGGGAACCCGATGCTCGCACTCGCCCTGGCTTCGGGCGGCGTCGGCTCCATGCTCGTTCTCAAGCTCGGCATGGCGCTGGCCGCGGGCCTCCTCATCTCGAAGATGGGACGCCCGGCCGTCCTCGGCGCGGCGAGCAGGCTGATGAGCCTCGTGGTCGTCTACAACGCCGGTCTGCTCGTCTACCTGTACTCGTAGGGCGTACACCGGCCCGCCTGGCGCGGTATCCTAGGCGGGCCCTGCCCACGAGCCCTGCCTGGAGCCACGCCTACGTCATTCCCGTCTTCGATGCCGCTGGGTTGGATAAGCCGGGACGGCTGGCTCATCATCACGGCGCGTACCCTGCGCACCCTCGCTCAGGCGAGCATCGCCGTCTTCTTCGCCTTCTACCTGGACCTGCTCGGCTACAGCCTGACGCAGATCGGGCTCCTCGTCACCGTCGGCTCGGCGGGGAGCGCGGTGCTGGCCACGCTGGTGATCTTCATCGGCGAGGCCGTGGGACGCCGCCGCCTGCTCATCGTCTTCTCGCTGATCGCTGGGGTGGCGGGCGTCGGGTACGCCTTCACCGACCGCTACCTGCTGCTCGCCATCATCACCTTCTTCGTGGGCAGCATGGCCATCTCCGGGAGCGGCCCCCGCGGGCCGTTCAACCCCCTGGAGACGGCCGCGCTCCCCGACACCGCGAGCGCGGAGCGGCGGACCGACCTGTACGCGGTCGCCGGCATCGGGCAGCGGATCGCGCGCTTCGCCGGCACGCTCGCCGCGGCGCTCCCCCTGGGGTTCGTGGCCTGGTTCGGCCTGAGCGAGCTCGACTCCTACAAGGTGATGTTCGTCGTCTACACAGTGATCATGCTGCTCTCGGCCGCCGTGTACCTGGGCCTCTCCCCCGCGATCGAGAGCCGGTCGGCCCGCCGAGGCTTCCAGAACCCGTTCACGCTGCCGTCGCGGCGGACGATCTTCAGCCTGGCGGCGATCTACTCCGTCGACAGCTTCGCGACGCGGTTCGTGTTCTTCTCGCTGGTGGCGCTGTGGTTCAAGACCCAGTTCGACTTGGACCTGGCCGAGGTGAGCGCCATGTTCGCCGGCTCGATGGTGATGAACGGCGTGTCCCTGTGGGTCGCGGCGAAGCTCGCCAACCGCATCGGGATGCTCAACACCATCGTGTTCACGCACATCCCCGCCGTGATCTTCACCTTCGCGATCCCCTTCGCGCCCTGGGCCTGGCTGGCCATCACGTTCTGGTTCTCCCGGGCCTTCTTCTCCTCGATGGACAATCCGCCCCGGCAGGCCTACACCATGTCCATCGTCAACCGCGAGGAGCGCGTGGCCATGGCGGGCATCAGCAACGTCAGCCAGGCCACCGTCGGGGCGGGCGTGCCGGCGCTGTCGATGTGGCTCTGGCAGACCGTCTCCGCGAGTGCTCCCTTCGTCGCGGCCGGCATCTTCAAGACGGTGTACCTCACGACCCTCTACTTCGCCTTCCGGAACGTCCACCCGCCGCAGGAGCGGGACCGCGCCGCGGCGAAGGAGCGGGAGCGCACAACCCCGGCCTGAGCGGCGGGCGCTTTGCCGCATCGCCTCCCCGCGCGTAGACTGCGCCTCGGCGGGACATCGCACGCGAAGGAGCCTGGTGATGACTGATCTAGAGGGCCGGGTCGTCGCCATCACGGGCGCGGCGCGCGGGATGGGACGCGCCTTCACGCGGGGCTTCCTCGCCGAGGGCGCCAAGGTCGTGGCCATGGACCTGTCCTGGGAGCCCACCGGGTTCTCCAGCGACACCGACGACTCGTTCCGGCGCGAGCTCGAAGCGCGGCCCGAGGATGCCATCGTGGCCACGGTGGACGTGACGAGCGGCGAGCAGATCGACGCGGCGTATGAGCAGACGATCGCCAGGTGGGGCACGGTCGACGTGCTCATCAACGACGCCGCGATGCGCCAGCGCATCCTCTTCCCGCCCGCGGGCCGCACGACGACCCTTGAGACGACGGACGCCGACTGGGAGCGCATGTTCGCGGTCAACGTGTTCGGAGCGCTCAAGGTCACCCGCCGCTTCATCGCCCCGATGCTGGAGCGCCAGCGCGGGTCCGTCATCTCGATCATCAGCAGCGGCGCGCTGCACCACTCCAGCGGTGGCGGGTACCAGGCGCTCCGGCCCGGCAGCCGCGAGATGCCGTATCAGGCGACGAAGTCGGCGCTGATGACCATGATGTTCTACCTCGCGGACGAGGTGAAGGGGCAGAACGTTGCCGTCAACCTGCTGATCCCCGGCCACACGCGGACCACCGGCTACGACGAGCAGAACGCGGCCCGGCGCGAGATGGGCATGGCTGCGCGCCCCGGCCAGACGACCCTGCGGGCGGAGCACATCGTGCCCGTCTCCCTGTTCCTGGCGCGCGGCGACGTGCGTACCGGCGTCACGGGCCGCTGCTTCGATACCATGACCTGGAACCGGGAGCACGGCCTCGGCAACGAGGAGGAGTGGGAGGACGAGGCCGTCGCGGGGCAGGTGGCAGCCTCGGACCGCTAGCGCCCCGGAGCGCGAGCGGAGCCCCCGGACGATGAGCGCAGCGGAGGACTTTCCTTGGTAGACACGCCGTCTGACCCGGCCAGCCAGCTCCTGCGGATGACCGACACGGTCACCTCGGAGGAGCTGGCGTGGATGGTGCTCGAGCACGCCCAGCTCCCCGCCGAATTCTCGAGCTTCGAGCTCCTGCGCGAGGAGCGGCTCGACAACGAGACGATGGCGAAGCACACGGGCGGGCGGTACACCACCGCCTCGCTGGGCGAGCTCGGCCGATCGAGCGGCTACGCGCGCGCCTTCGCCGTCCCCCAGGGCGCGCCCACGCTGCGGGAGGAGCCGGCCGATATCCTCGAAGCAGCGACGGTGGTGCACCTGTTCGAGCAGCCGAAAGATGTGGACCGCTGGATCGACGACGTCTTCGTCGCAGGCTTCAAGGACCGCGTCGGTGGGGAGGAGCCGGACGGGTCCCGGCTCCTGGGCGTGGAGAGCTTGAAGGTCAGCGGCTTCCACGAGCACGCCGCAGCGCTGCTCGTCGTGCACGAGGCGCCCGAGGGCAGCGTGCTCGCATCGACGATCGTCGACTTCCGGCTGGGCCGGCTCCTCGGCGTCGCGTACGTCGTCGCCAAGCGCGACGCCTCGTTCATCGAGCTTGCCACCGAGCTCGGCGCCGAGCTCGAGCGGCAGATGGTGCGGATCGTCCTCGGCTCCTGAGCGGGGCTACTTCAGGAAGCCGTGCTCGCGGTAGAAGCGCTCCGCTCCGGGGTGCAGCGGCACATCGAGCGGCGCTTCGAGCTCATCCCCGCAAAGCTGCGCCATGTCCACGGGCAGGCCGTTGTCGGTGGGGATGGCGTCCGTGCGCAGCGCGATGGCCTCGCACAGAGCGTACGCGACGTCCTCGGCCATGTCCGCGTGGACGACCATCGGCCAGCCGCTGAAGTCCAGCGTCGGCACGTCCTCGGGCAGCCCCGGTATCTGGGCCGGCGTCATCGTGACCGGCCGGAAGCCCATCGCGGTGAGGCGCTCCCGGACCACGCCCTCGACGGGCAGGAACCGGAACCCGTGCTCCAGCGCGTCCCCGGCCCAGGTCTTGATCCCCTCGTCGAAGACGGCGTTGACCGCGCCCGAGGCGATGCCGGAGAGGCGCGCCGCGTCGCTGGGCCGCGAGACCGGCTGGATCGTCCCGCCCCACGCGCGTATGTCCGCCAGCGAGAAGCCCGCGGCCGAGAGCACGGCGTCCACCGTGAACATCGTCCCGTCCTCGTCGAAGGGCGGCTCGATGGTCGTCCGGGTGGAGAGATTGAGCGCCGGCCGCTGCTGCGCGATCTCCTCGAGCGACGTGATGCCGGTCGACCCGTGGACGGCGAAGCCCATCACGTCCCAGGACGGGAAGACGGCGATGGGCCGCAGCGCCAACGGCTCCTTGAACGGCCCCGTGCCCGCGACGGCCATGGTGAGCGCGGCGGACGGGTTGATCCAGTGCAGCGACACGTCCCCGCGGGCGACCGCTTCGAGCGCCGCCCGGAACCCACCCGCCCGGAACGAGACGCTGACGGCGTCGGCCATCCGGCCCGGGATCGCGCCGAGCGAGAGCTCGACGTGGGTACCGACGCGCGAGTCGACCTGGCGCACCCCCGACCGCACCGTCTCGTGCGACAGCGAGGTGTCGTAGAGGGCCGAGGCCATCTCCAGCAGACCCTTCGCCCGCTGCGTCCCCGCGTTGTACCGGTGTACCGTCTCCGCCATCGCCGCCCCCCCGCTGCGCCGTCCGCGCCCCATCCGGCGGCACGCTAGCGCCCCGCACGGGCGGTGTCAAACGCGCCCGGCGTGCGGGGTCTGTTGACAGCCCGGAGGCCGCGTAGTACACACCACGCGCCTGCTCCCAAGGGACGAGCGGCGGGCCACGGGGGTGAGCGATGGACAAGCTTCGTGTGAGTACCTTCGGCGGCGGCGCGACCCAGACCGCGGCGGCGAAGCTCGGCCTGTATGCGGCCGAGGGCATCGAGGTCGAGCTGGACGTGACGCAGTCGTCCAAGGACCAGATGAGCAAGCTGGTGGACGGCACGTGGGACCTCGTGCACACGAACGCCGACAACGTCGTCTGGTGGTGCGAGGACAACGGCGCGGACCTCGTCATCGTCATGGCAGCGGAGGGCAGGGCGGGCCAGGACCTCTGGGTGCGCCCGGAGATCGAGACCTACGAGGACCTACGCGGCAAGACCCTGGCGGTCGATGCGGCCGAGAGCGGCTACGTGACGCCGCTGCGCGTGCTGCTGGCCCAGGCGGGGCTCAAGGAGGGCACGGACTACGACTTCGTGGAGGTCGGGACGACGCACATGCGCGTGGACGCGATGAAAGAGGGCCGCGCCTTCGGCGCGATGGTCGGCTCCGGCCGCGACGCGGCGGCGGACGGCTTCCGGGTGCTCGACTCGATCAACCGGCTCTACACGCACTACGCGAGCTCGACGGCGACGCGCCGCGAGTGGGCGGCGGCGAACGCGGACCTGCTCGTGCGCTACCTGCGCGCGCAGCTCAAGGCCGCGGCGTCCCTGAGCGACGGCGCCGGCGCGGCGCCGAGCTTCTCCTGGGAGGGCTTGCGGGAGATGATCCAGACGCGCGCGGACGTCGGCTGGCTGCGGGGGGCCGTGGACCCCCGGCGCTTCGCCGACGACACGTACTTCGCCCGCGCCGTCGAGGGCTGGGGCTCCTGAGCCCAGCCCCGGATGAGGGGCCGCTAGTTGTCGTCTCCGTAGTCCCACTGGTAGTCGGGGTCGGAGTAGACGATGTCCGGCATCTGGCTCTCGCGGCCGCGGGCTGCGAGCTCCTTCTCGAAGTGCTCGCGCACCCACGGGTCCTCGTTCGCGTACTCGATCTGGTCGCGGTAGTCCCCGGCGCTCGAGAACTGCGGCAGGTGGCCGAACTTGAGGTACCGTGCGGGCTCCGTGCCCAGGTTGAAGTGCTGGTGGTACCAGCCGCCCGGCGGCGTGAAGACCGCGGCCTCGCCCCAGGGGCAGACGACTGCCTCCTTGCCCGGCTCCGTCAGCAGCGAGTAGCCCTCGCCGCGCGGGATCACGATGACCCGGCCGGGGCCGTGCAGGTGCGCTTTCTTGTACATCGACGCATCGAAGACGGACATGCTCGCGCCCATGCCGGAGCCGGGGAACTGGATCTTGACGGAGAGGCCCCCCGCTCCCCGGCCGCGGTGCGGCGAGAGCTTGTCCCACTGGGCCATGTCCGGGAAGAAGTTGCCGATCCACCATGCGCCGCCGTGGTTGGCGGCCTTGAGGCTGTCGTCCCTGACGGCGCCCGCGGCCTCCGCCATCGAGTCCTTCGCCCCGGCGCCGAGCACGGCCCGCGCCTGGGAGTAGAGGTCGTCGCCCTGGCCGTAGAGCAGGCTCGGGTCCTCGAAGGGGTTGTTGAAGAAGAACTCCGGGTCGGGGACGATCGTCATGGCCATGGGCATGTAGTTGTAGTGCAGCAGGCGCGCGGGCTGGTCGCCGCGGGCGTTGGAGAGCTGCACGTGGGCGTAGCGGGGCACGTGGAACATCGCGTGCGGGCCCCACTCGAAGCTGTTCTTCGGGCCCTCGCCCGCCCAGACGCTCGCCAACCCGGAGCCGGAGAGCACGTAGATCGTCTCGCCGATGGCCATCTTGAGCGGCGGGAGCGTCTTGCCGGGTGGGATCTCGACGATCCGGGCCTCGCTCACGCCCTCCATGCCCTTCATCTGCAGGAAGGCCGCGTTGCACCCGCGCTCCTCCCACCACCCCAGCTCCAGCGTCCGCAGGTCGGAGTGGTAGTGGCCACGGTGGATGGGGATGCCGATGGACTCCATCCACTGGTCGTAGAAGAGGTTGCTGCGCCGCTCACTTGGTGCTTGCGTCATGTCCTGCTCCTTCTCTTTGCGATGGGGGGGGCTCGCTGAATGCTCTGGGGCGGTTCGGGACAGGCGGGCCTACGCCCAGCCGGCGAGCTTCACGCTGGGCAGCGTGCTCTCGCCCATCAGGAACGTATCGATGCCGTGGGCGGCCTGGCGCCCCTCGGCGATCGCCCAGACCACCAGCGACTGTCCGCGGGCCATGTCGCCCGCCGCGAAGACGCCGCTCACGCTGGTCATCTTCGCCTCGTCGGTCTTGACGTTGCCGCGGCCGTCGAACTCCACGCCGAGCTCATCCAGCATCCCCTCGTGCTGCGGGTGCAAGAAGCCCAGCGCGAGCAGCACCAGCGACGCCTCCATCTCGAACTCGCTGCCGGGCACCTCGGTCATCGAGGGGCGGCCGCTCGCATCCGGCGGCCCCCACTCGACCCGGACGCAGTGCAGCCGCTCCACGTGGCCGCCGGAGCCGGAGAAGCGCTTGGTGAGGATGGAGTAGTCGCGGACGCCGCCCTCCTCGTGGGCTGCCGTGGTGCGCATGATGAGCGGCCACTGCGGCCACGGGTTGTTCGCGGCGCGCACCTCCGGCGGCTCCTCCAGGATCTCGCCCTGGACGACGAGCTCCGCGCCCTGGCGGTGGGCCGTGCCGAGGCAGTCGGCGCCCGTGTCGCCGCCGCCCAAGATGACGACGCGCTTGCCCTCCGCGGTGATGCGCTCCTCCTCGGGGATCGAGGCTCCCTGGCCCAGGCGGTTCTGCTGGGTCAGGTAGTCCATGGCCGGATGGACGCCGTCGAGCTCCTCGCCGGGGATGTTGAGCCGCCGTGGGACCGTCGATCCGCCCGTGAGGCAGATGGCGTCGAAGTCGCTGCGCAGCTCGGCGACCGGGACGTTCACCCCGACGTTCGCGCTGGTGCGGAACTCGATGCCCTCGGCCGCCATGAGGTCCACGCGGCGCTGCACGACGTCCTTGGCGAGCTTGAAGTCGGGGATGCCGAGGCGCAGGAGGCCGCCGATGTACTCGTCGCGCTCGAAGACCGTGACCTGGTGCCCGGCGCGGTTGAGCTGCTGCGCCGCGGCCAGGCCGGAGGGCCCCGAGCCCACGACCGCCACGCGCTTGCCCGTGCGCTTCTGAGGCGGCTCCGGGGTGATCCATCCCTCCGCGAACCCGTGGTCGGCGATGGCCTTCTCGATGGACTCGATCGTCACCGGCTCTTCGTTGATGGAGAGCACGCACGAGGCCTCGCATGGCGCCGGGCAGATGCGGCCGGTGAACTCCGGGAAGTTGTTGGTGGCGTGGAGCGCGGCGAGCGCGTCCTTCCAGCGGCCCTTGTAGACGAGGTCGTTCCAGTCCGGGATCAGGTTGCCGAGCGGGCAGCCCTTGAGGCAGAACGGCAGGGCGCAGTTCATGCAGCGCGCGCCCTGGTCGCGCGCCTTCTCCTCGGGCCACTCGCCGTAGTTCTCGCGCCAGTCCTTGAGGCGCTCGGCGACGGGGCGGCGCTCCGGGGGCTCGCGGTCGAATTCCAGGAATCCGGTGGCTTTACCCACTGGTGACCGCTTCGGCCTCGGCGCGCTTGCGGGCCTCGATCACGCGCCGGTAGTCCCTCGGGTAGACCTTCACGAACCTGGGCAGGAACACGTCCCAGCCGTCCAGCACGCGCTTGGCAGTCGCGCTGCCGGTGTGCTGGAGGTGCGCCTGGATCAGTCTGCGCAGCTCGTCCACGTCCTCCGGGTCCACCACCGGCTCGAGGTCCACCATCTCCGTGTTGGCGCGCTGATCGAAGTCGCCCGCCTCGTCCAGGACGTAGGCGATGCCGCCGCTCATGCCCGCCGCGAAGTTCCGTCCCGTCGGGCCGAGCACGACGACGCGCCCGTTGGTCATGTACTCGCAGCCGTGGTCGCCGATGCCCTCGATGACGGCGTTCGCGCCGCTGTTGCGGACGCAGAAGCGCTCGCCGGCCAGCCCGCGGATGAACACGTCGCCCCCCGTCGCGCCGTAGAGCGCGACGTTGCCGATGATGATGGTCTCCTCGGGCACGAACCGGGCCTGCTTCGGCGGCACGATGATGAGCTGGCCGCCCGAGATGCCCTTGCCCACATAGTCGTTGGTGTCGCCCTCGAGGGTGAACGAGATGCCCTTGGTCAGGAAGGCGGCGAAGCTCTGCCCGGCCGAGCCGGTGAACGACGCCTGGATCGTGCCGGGGGGCAGCCCGTCCTCGCCGTAGCGCTTCGCCACCTCGCCGGAGAGCATCGCGCCCACCGTGCGGTTCGCGTTGCGGATCGGGAGCTCGATGCTGACCGGCTCCCCGCCCTCGATCGCCTCCTTGGAGGCCGCGATGAGCTGGTGGTCGAGAGCGAGCTCCAGGCCGTGGTCCTGGCTCTCGCAGTGGTAGGTGGCCACTCCCTCCGGCGGCTCCGGCTTCATCAGGAGGCCGCCGAGGTCGATGCCCTTCGTCTTCTGCCAGTGGTCGATGGCCTTGGCCGTGTCGAGCATGTCCACCCGGCCCACCATCTCGTTGACGGTCCTGAAGCCGAGCTGCGCCATGATCCCCCGCAGCTCCTCGGCCAAGAAGAAGAAGTAGTTGATGAGGCTCTCGGGCTTGCCGGCGAAGCGCTTGCGGAGCTCCGGGTCCTGCGTGGCGATGCCCACCGAGCAGGTGTTGAGGTGGCACTTGCGCAGCATGATGCAGCCCTGTGTCACGAGCGACGCCGTGGCGATGCCGAACTCGTCGGCGCCGAGAAGACAGGCGATGGCGATGTCGCGGCCCGTCTTGATCTGGCCGTCGGCTTGGACCACGATGCGCCCGCGCAGGCCGTTCGCCACGAGCACCTGCTGCGCCTCGGCGATGCCGAGCTCCCACGGCAGCCCCGCGTGCTTGATGGAGGACTCGGGCGACGCGCCGGTGCCGCCGGTATCGCCGCTGATGAGCACGACGTCGCCGTGGGCCTTCGACACGCCGGCGGCGATGGTCCCGACGCCGACCTCGGCGACGAGCTTCACGTGGATGCGCGCCGCCGGGTTCGTGTTCTTGAGGTCGTGGATCAGCTGCGCCAGGTCCTCGATCGAGTAGATGTCGTGGTGCGGCGGCGGCGAGATCAGCTCCACGCCGGGCGTGGAGTTGCGCACCCAGGCGATGTAGTCGTCGATCTTGTGCCCGGGGAGCTGGCCGCCCTCGCCGGGCTTCGAGCCCTGGGCCATCTTGATCTGGAGGTCCGACGCGTTGACCAGGTAGTTGGCCGTGACGCCGAACCGGCCCGAGGCGACCTGCTTGATGGCGCTGTGCCGCCGGTCGCCGTTGGCGTCCGGGGCGTAGCGGCGGTAGTCCTCGCCGCCCTCGCCGCTATTGGAGCGCGCGCCGATGCGGTTCATGGCGATGGCGAGGCTCTCGTGGGCCTCGGGGCCGATGGCGCCGAGGGAGATGGCGCCGGTGGCGAAGCGCTTGACGATGTCGGTGGCCGGCTCCACCTCGTCGATGGGCACGGGTTCGGTGGGCTTGAACGCGAGCAGCCCGCGGAGCGTGCACATGCGCTGCTCGTACTCGTTCGCCAGCGCCGCGAACTCGTCGTAGGCCTTCGCGTCGTTCGCGGTCGCGGCCTGCTGGAGCTTGGCGACGGTGTCCGGGTTCCACATGTGGTACTCGCCGTCGCGCCGCCAGTAGTAGTCGCCGCCTGGGTCGAGCTCAGGGCTGGCGGCGAGCTCCCGCTCGGCGTAGGCCGAACGGTGGCGCCGGAGGGCGTCGGCTTCGATGGACGCGGTCCCGATGCCGCCGATCCTTGATGCCGTCCACGTGAAGTGGCGGTCGACGAGCTCGTCGCTGAGCCCGACCGCTTCGAAGACCTGTGCGCCGCGATAGCTGTGGAGCGTCGATATCCCCATCTTGGAGATGATCTTGAGCAGCCCCTTGTTCGCGGCCTTGATGTAGTTCTTGCTGGCGGTCTCCCGCTCCAGCCCATCCGGGAAGAGCCCCTGGGCCAGCATGTCCTCGATGGTCCTGAAGACGAGATAGGGGTTGACCGCCCCCGCGCCGTAGCCGATCAGCAGCGCCAGGTGCGCGACCTCCCGCGGCTCGCCCGACTCGACCACGAGGCCCACGCGGGTGCGCGTTCCCTCGCGGATCAGGTGGTGGTGCACGCTTGCGGTGGCGAGCAGGCTCGGGATGGGCGCGTGGTCCGCGTCCACGCCGCGGTCCGAGAGGATCAGGATGCTGCTCCCGGCCTCGATGGCCGCCGAGGCCTCGCGGCACAGCGCATCGAGGGCGCGTTCCAGCGCCTCCCCGGCAGCGCCTGGCTCCCCGGCAGCGTGCGGGTCAAAGAGCATCGAGAGGGTCGCCGCCTTCAGGCCGGGCCGGTCGATCGCGGCGATCTTCGCCAGCTCCTCGTCCGTGATGACGGGGCCCGCGAGCTTGAGCTGCCGCGCGTGCTCCGGCGTCTCCTCGAAGAGGTTGAGCTGGGCGCCGAGACTCATGGAGAGCGACGTGACCAGCTCCTCGCGGATCGCGTCCAGCGGTGGGTTGGACACCTGGGCGAAGAGCTGCTTGAAGTAGTTGAACAGGAGCTGCGGGCGCTCCGAGAGCACCGCCAGCGGCGCGTCGTTGCCCATCGAGCCGATCGCCTCGCCGCCGTCGACCGCCATCGGCTCCAGCAGCATGCGCAGCTCCTCGCGCGTGTAGCCGAAGGCCTGCTGGAGGTCCACGAGGTCGCCGGGCCCGATGGCGTGGTGGCCGTCAGCACTGGGGTCGGGGCTCGGGAGCTCGTCCAGGTGCACGAGGTTGTCCCGGAGCCACTGGCCGTAGGGCTGGGCCTGGGAGAGCTCCGACTTGATGGCCGCGTCGTCGATGATGCCGCCGCGCTCCGGGTCGAGCAGGAACATGCGGCCGGGGTGGATGCGCTCCTTGAACAGCACCTGCTCCGGCGGTATGTCCAGCACGCCGACCTCGGAGGCCATGACGAGGCGGTCGTCGGTCGTGACCAGATAGCGGAACGGCCGCAGCCCGTTGCGGTCGAGCACCGCGCCCACGCGCTCGCCGTCCGTGAAGGCGATGAGGGCGGGCCCGTCCCACGGCTCCATCGTGCAGGCGTGGTAGTCGTAGAAGTCCCGCTTCTCCTGGTCCATCGCGACGCGCTCGCCGGTGGCCTCCGGGATCAGCGCCATCATCACGTGGTGGATGGGCCGCCCCGTGTGCATCATGAGCTCGAAGGCGTTGTCGATACACGCCGTGTCGCTCTGCCCCGGCCAGATGATCGGGAAGAGCTTCTCCATGTCGTCGCCGAAGGCCGGCGAGGACATGGTGCGCTCGCGGGCGGCCATCCAGTTGATGTTCCCGCGCAGGGTGTTGATCTCGCCGTTGTGGACGATGTACCGGTAGGGGTGCGCCAGCTTCCACGACCCCAGCGTGTTCGTGCTGAACCGCGAGTGCACGAGCGCGAAGGAGCTCACCAGCTCCGGGTCGCTCAGGTCCCGGAAGAACCCCTTGAGCTGCGTCCCGAGCAACAACCCCTTGAGCACCAGCACCTTGGACGAGAGGCTGCACACATAGAAGGTCTCGGCCTCCTCGATGCCCGCGTCCAGCACGTCCCGCTCGATCACCTTGCGGATGACGAACAGCTTGCGCTCGAAGGCCGCCGTATCGCCGGTGTCGGCACCCCGGCCGACGAAGAATTGACGGATCGCCGGCGCGCAGTCGCGGGCGGCGTGCCCGATGCCCGTGGCATCGACCGGAACGTCGCGCCAGCCCAGGAAGCGCTGGCCCTCCGCCACCGTGGCCGCCTCGACGATGGCCTCGCAGGTCGCGCGCTCCGTGGCGCTCCGGGGGAGGAAGGTCATGCCCACGGCGTATCCGCCGGCGGCGGGCAGCTCGAAGCCGAGCGCCGCGGCCTCGCGCCGCATGAAACCGTCAGGCATCTGCAGCAGCATCCCTGCGCCGTCGCCCGTGTCCGGGTCGGCTCCGCGCGCCCCACGGTGGGCGAGGTTCACCAGGACCTCGATCCCATCGTCGATGATCGCGTGGGACCGGACGCCCTTGATGTTCGCCACCACGCCCACGCCGCAGGCGCTGTGCTCGAACTCGGGCCGGTAGAGACCAGCCTGCTGCCCCTTCGACACTGCCACGAAACGATGACTCCTCAAGGAACCAGGCTCCGGCGGCGGGGAAACGCACGGCCGCGCCCGGCAAGCGGTGCCCGGACGCCCTTCCGTTGGCAGAAAAGCCCAGGGAAGGCGGATCCCCATGGCCGGAACAGGCCGAATCCGCCCACAGACAGTACCACAAGGGCATAGCCCTTGACCCATAACAGGTAGCGACGTCGGTGGAAAGCGTGCTGCCGGTGTCCAAAAGCGCCCCGGCCAGCGCCCGAGAGCGCTTGCGGACCAGCGCCGCTCGGCGCTGGCGGGTGGGTCAAGGGCTGTGCCCTTGTGGCGACGGGCTCCGGCGGGCTACCATCCCGGCGCCATCGAGCAAATAGGAATAGGAGAGATGCCTTCATGATTATCGACGTGCACAACCACGTGGTGGCCGGGCAGCGGCTCGGCACCTACCAATCGGGGCTGTTGAACAGCCGCGGCTTCCACGGCAAGGGACACCACGGCGTGGACCAGGCGGCGGTGGCGGCGGCCCGCAACCATGGGAAGAAGCACTCCGAGCTGCTGGCCGAGGTGGGGACCGACGTGGCGTTCCTCTCGCCGCGCCCCTACACCATGATGCACTCCGAGAAGCCGGAGAAGATCGTGCACTGGTACGCCGAGGCCGTGAACGACGCCATCCACGCCGCCTGCCTGAACGAGCCGGAGATGTTCTTCGGCGTCGCCGGCCTGCCCCAGTGCTCTGGCGTGGGCCCGGCCAACACCTTCGAGGAGATCGACCGCGTCATCAACGACATGGGGTTCATCGGCATCATGATCAACCCCGACCCCGGCGAGGGCGACTACGCGACGCCGGGCATGGGCGACGAGTACTGGTATCCGCTCTACGAGAAGATGGTGGAGATGGACATACCGGCCCTCGTGCACGGGGCCGCCTGCAAGAACCCGCGGGAGTCGTTCCACAACCACTTCATCACCGAGGAGAGCATCGCCATCCTCTCGCTGGTCGACTCGACGGTCTTCGAGGACTTCCCCAACCTCAAGCTCATCATCAGCCACGGCGGCGCGTCCATCCCCTACCAGGTCGGGCGCTGGCGCTCGCAGCTCCGCGGCGAGAACGACACCGAGAACTTCGACGACCGGCTGCGGAAGCTCTATTTCGACACCGGCCTCTACAACATCGAGTCGCTGGAATTGCTGTTCAAGGTCGTCGGCACCGACCGCTGCATGTTCGGGACCGAGCGGCCGGGCGCCGGCGCCAAGACCGACCCGCGGACGGGCCGCTGGTACGACGACCTGAAGCCGCTGATCGACGGCATCGACTTCCTGGGCAGCGACGACACCCAGCGGATATACGAAGGCAACGCTCGGGACGTCTTCACGCGGTTCAAGGCGCCGGCGTAGGCGCCGCCCGCTGTCACGCGGACGGCCCACCTGCATCCTAGAGAGCGAACAACAACGAGATCACAGGTGTGGGAGGTCCATCGTGGAACTGTTAGCAGCCATCATTGCGGCCATGCTTGGCACCGTCGCCATGACGCTCTCGAGCGGGTCCGAGATGCACTGGACAGGGCGCCCGGAGAGCCCGGCGCCGGGCGTCGCGGCCGTCTGGCCGCTCAAGCTCGTCGGTCTCAAGATCGAGGGCCGGAACCTGATGGTCATATCGGTATGGGCGCACTGGGCCTACGGCTCCGTGTGGGGGCTCGCGTGGTGGGCGCTCATCGCCAAGGCGGAGCTTCCGCTCGCCGCCGCGGCCGCCGCTTTTTTCGGGGTCGTGTGGGTCACGGCGATCCTCATGCTCAAGATCACCGGCATCGCGCCCTGGCCCTGGACCTGGGGCATCAAGTACAACCTCTTCGACTGGACCCACCACGCCGCGTATGTGGCAGGCACCGTGATCGGCTGGGTGCTCATCGAGCAGGTCGCCGGCGGAGCGATCTAGCCGGCGCCCGGCCTGCTGCCCGCACCGTGGCCGCCCGAGCGGGTATCATGCGCGCGAAGCACTGATACTCGCGGAGGGAGACATGGCGTACGAAGGCATGATTGCCGAGACGGTCCAGGTGACGGGTGCGAACGGCGACCGGATCGACGCGTATCTGGCGCGCCCGACGGGGGATGGCCCGTTCCCAGGGGTCATCGTGGCCCACCACATGCCCGGCTGGGACGAGTGGTCCAAGGAGATCACGCGGCGCTTCGCCCACCACGGCTACGCCGCGATCTGCCCCAACCTCCACCACCGCATGGGCCCCGGCACGCCCACGGAGAACGCGGACCGCATCCGCGAGTCGGGCGGGCAGGTCGACGCGCTCGTCGTCGGCGACATCGAGGGTGCGCTCAACTACCTGCGCACCTCCACGCCGAGCACCGGCAAGGTCGGCGTGATCGGCTTCTGCTCGGGCGGGCGCGTCACGCTCATGGTGAGCGCGAAGATCCCCTCGCTGGACGCCGCGGTGCCGTGTTGGAGCGGCAACGTCATCCCGGCGCCGGACCGCCTCACCCCGAACCAGCCCGTGCCTGTCTTCGACATGCTCGCCGACGTCAACTGCCCGGTCCTTGGCATCTTCGGCAACGACGACGGCAACCCCGACCCGGACCAGGTCGACAAGATCGAGGCCGAGCTCAAGAAGCATGGCAAGACCTACGAGTTCCACCGCTACGATGGCGCCGGCCATGCCTTCTTCCGCTGGGAGGCGAAGTCCCACCGGCCGGAGCAGGCCGCGGACGCGTGGGAGAAGATCTGGCCCTTCTACGCCAAGCACCTGGGTGCGGGCGTGGCCGCCACCGCAGTGGCCGTCTAGCTCGCGCCCGGCTCTGCACGCTCCTCATCCAGGCTGGCCGTGAGCCAGTCGAGCAGCAGCGTGCGGAGCTCGGCGCGGCACTCGCGCAGGCCGTGCCCGGCGCCGGCGTAGGTCACGAGACGCTTGGGCTCGAAACCCCAGCCGTAGATGAGCGCGGCGTTCGCGACGGGCAAGATGGCGTCCGCTTCCCCGTGGACGACGAGCAGCGGGCGTGGGCGCAGCAGCACCACGTCCTCGGCGCCCAGGGTCTGGCTCGCCAGCGCGGCGACCGCGCGCACGTGCGACGAGTAGCGCGCCGTCGAGATGACCACGCCGCCGCCGAAGGAGTGGCCGACGAGCGCCGTGCGCGGGCGGCCGATGCTCGCGAGGTACCAGACGCCGGCGAGCACGTCGAGGGTCGATCCGTCGAGGTTGCCCGCGTCCCGGTAGTCCAGGCGCAGCGAGGTGATCCCGCGTCCCGCGAGCTCGGCCGCCACGTCCGCGTAGAGGCCGTCGGCCGGGCCCTCGAAGCCGCCGCGCGCGCCCGGTGCGAAGAGCACGGCGGTCTCGCCGCCAGCGGGCGCTCGGTGCAGCAGGCAGTCGATGGGGCCGCGCGAGGTATCGAGCCGCACGGGCGTGCCCCCGCCCGCCCCGGCACCGCCGTCCGGAGGAGGCCCCTCGACAGCGCCGAGGAGCTCGATGGACGCACGCTCCCACAGCGGCCGGTCGTCCCGCGCGTCGTCTGAAGCAACCACCATCGCATCATAGCCCGGCGGGAGACGCCCCTGTCTGAGAGCGCCCCTGGGAGATAGCGCCCAGCGAGATAGCGCCCCCGGAGGTGGAGTAGGATTGGGCCGCTGCACGGGACCGCCCGGCGGGCAGCCGGTCCGCGATAGCCGGGAGTGGCCGGGAGAGTGGCAAGGAGGCGAGAGATGGCGTTAGCGCAACCGGTCCGCGACGGCGTCGAGAACCTCATCCGCAACTGCGTGGGCGTCGCCAAGGGCGAGGCCATCCTGCTGCTGAACGAGCGGGGCGGCGTGGACGCCGATCTCGTCGCGCTGATGGAGGAGTCCATCGTGGCGGGGGGCGGCACCGCCTACTCGCTGTGGATCGAGCCGCTCACCGGCATCAAGGAGCTGCCTGCGGTCGTCGGGAGCGCGGTGACCGCGGCCGACAAGCTCGTCTTGAACGCGAACCTGAACCGCGTCGTGCTGCTCGAGCACCTGCGAGCCCACGACCGGACGGACCTCGTGCGCGTCAACAACCGGGCGCGCGCCGCGGACGCGATCGCCACCGAGCACGCGACCTTCGACTGGCGCCTGGTGATCGCGCTCGCCGAGCGGGTCGAGCGGGTCACCGCTGCGGCGTCCGCATGGTCCATCACGAGCCCCCACGGCACCGACATGCGTGGGCGCGTCGCCTCCGGCAGCGAGGTCGCCGACGCCTTCTTCGCCCAGGACGCGGACACCGGCCGGACGGAGCGCGTCTTCCCCGGCGAGGTCTACTCGCCCGTGGGCTCCGCCGATGCGAACGGCGTGATCGCCTTCGACCACCCCGGCTTCGCCGACAAGGAGCGCTTCGCCAACCCCATGATGCTCACGGTCGCCGACTCCGTCGTGACGGACATCGCCTGGCGCGAGGAGGGGGCCCGGCCCGGAGCGCGGGACGACGCCACCGGCAACACCGTGTGGACGCGCGAGCAGCTCGTTGCGCTCCTCGACGCCAACGCCGAGCGCTACGGCAAAGACCGCGCCTACGTGGTGGACTCCTGGCACGGGGGCATGCACCCCAAGGCCGTTCGGCGCGGCGGGCAGCAGTCCAACCAGGACACGATGCACTTCCATGTGGGCCGGGTGCCGGCGGCGCTCTCGGCGTACGTCTCGGACCAGACGATCGAGCTCGACGGCGTGCCCTTCTGGGTGAACGGACGCTCGACGCTGCTGGACGAGCCGGAGATCAAGGCCATGGCCGCGGAGTACGGCGCGACCATCTAGCGCGGGGGCCGTTGGCCGCGCTGCGCGGCGCCCATGAGCCTGCGCGCGGGCCGTCGCTCGCCGCGAGGCGCGCCCTTACGACTCCTCGTCGTCCCGGTACGTCCACTGGTAGTCGGGGTCCGTGTAGACCTCGGGTGGCATCAACGACGTCAGGCCGCGCTTCGCGAGCTCGGCCTCGAACTTCTCACGGATCCACGACTCCTCGTCCGCGTACTCGACGTCGATCGAGATCGACTTGTGCTCGCTGAAGTGCTGCGGCGGCTGGATCGCGATGTACCGGGCGGGCTCCACACCCACGTTGTAGTGGCCGTGGAACCACTTGTCCGGAGGGTTGAAGATGGTCCCTTCGTGCCAGGGGATGACGACCTTCTCCGCGTCCTCGTCGTCGTGCGGCCACATGATCGTGTGCCCCTCGCCCGAGACGACGACGAGCAGCGCGCCCGGCCGGAAGGGTCCGGGGCCGTGGCGGTGCGTCTTCTTGTAGGTCTGCTTCGGGAACACCGACATGTGCGCGTTGAAGGGGATGCCGGGGAAGTAGAACTGCACGATCGAGCCGCCGGCGCCGCGGCTCTCGCTCCGCCGGAGCTGGTCCCAGACCGCGAGGTCGGGGAAGAAGTTCCCCGACCACATGACGCTGATCCTTCGGCGCCCCGGCACCATCTTCGCGGCCGCGAAGAACTCCGTCTCCTCCTCCGGGATCATCCCCGGCTGCAGGTAGGGGTTGTCGAAGTGGACGGACGGGTCGGGCACCGCCGCCATCGCCATGGGGAGCGCGTTGTAGTGGAGCAGGCGCACCGTCTCGCTGCCCTGGGCGTTCGTGAGCTGGTGCGTGTAGTTGCGGGGCAGCAGCATCAGGCTGTGCGGGCCCCACTCGATCGTCCGCTTCCCCTCGCCGTCCCCGCGCCACAGCGTCGTGAACCCGCGCCCCTTGAGGACGTAGACCACCTCGTCGAGGCCGAACTTGAGCGGCGGCAGCGTCACGCCGGGCGGTATCTCGGTGATCCTGCCCTCCATGAGGCTCCCCTGGCCCTGGAGGTCCACGAAGGCCGCGCTGCACTCCCGCTCGGCCCACCAGCCGAGCTCGGCGGTGCGGACGTCGGCGACGTAGTGACCGCGGAGCACCGGCAAGCCCGTCTGCCGCACCCAGTATTCGTAGGGGCCCACGCGCTCGCCGGGTGCCGGCTTCCACTTGAGCCTCGCGCTCTCCGTCGCCTTTGCCGCCTCTGCCATCGCTCGTTGCCTCCTGCGGTCCATCCGTTGGTCTGCTGACGCCGTGTTCTACGCGACGCAAGCGGCCGCGCTCGCCCACGGGTCGGGGCTAGGGGGGGGGGATGAAGGGCGTGCCCGGGAGCTAGCTCGCCGCGGACTGCGTGCGGCGCTGCTCCTTGCGCATCATGTAAATGCCGACCGAGATCGTGACGAGCTGGATCGCGGTCCAGGTGCCGATGGCGATGAGGAATCCGGGGTGTGGGCCACTTTCCATGAAACCGTCCTGAGGGGGGATCCGCGCTGGTGGCAGACTTGCCTGACGAGCTCGGCCGCCGTTGCGTCTGCCGTATCGAAAGATACCATGCGCGCGCATGCGCTGTCTGCGGAGTTGCTCGGTGCGCGCCGCGCCCGATAGCAGCCGACGCCTACGCCAGGACATAGGCAGGGCGTGGCCCTGCACCCACTCGCTAGGCGCAGGGCGTCGGTCGAAGGCGGGTGCGGTTGCGCGCTGGCCGGGCCGCTAAGCCCGCGCGGCGAGCACGCTACGAGCCGCCGAGGAACCGCTGCGCGTTGTCCCACATGAGCTTCTTCATCGAGGCCGGCGGGATGCTCTTCCAGCCCGTGACCAGCGAGGGCGAGTCGGGGAACTTGCACTCCGCGTGCGGGTAGTCCGAGGCGTACATCAGCAGGTCGTCGCCGAGGAAGTCCATGACCATCTTGATCATGTCCTCGTCCTCGACCATCTCGATGCTGGCGAAGAACCGCCCGCCCGTCACGTAGTCGGTGACCTTGTGCTTGAGGTCGGCCGTGAAGCCCACGTAGGCCACCTGGTCCTCCATCCGCCGCACCCAGAAGGGCAGCCAGCCCACGCCCGACTCCAGGATGCCGAGCCGGAGGTCCGGGTAGCGGTCGAGGATGCCGCCGCCGATGAACGAGGCCATGAACTTCATCGCGCCCCACGGGTGCGAGCACAGACGCGCCAGGAAGCGGTTGTCGTCCATGTCCCGGTAGCCGGGGAAGTACGGCGGCACCCACGTCATGGAGTGGTGGACGATGGCGAGGTTCTTGTCGGCCGCCGCCTTCCAGAAGGGCTCGAGCTGCGGGTGGTCGAGCGGCTGGTCGGGGCCTGGGTAGGGCCAGACGCCGGCCACCCACGGTGCGTCGCCCCACGCCTGGATCTCGGCCACCGACTCCTCGATGGCGGTGCCCGAGGCCACGAGGAACGCCTTGAACCGGCCGGGGTGCGCGCCGCAGAAGTCGGCGGCGAACCGGTGGTAGGCGCGGATCAGCCCCATCTCCAGCGCCGGGTCCCCCAGCAGCGAGATGCCGATGCCGACGTCGGGCACCATCATGTGGACGTCCGTGCCCTCCTCGTCCATGTCGGCGATCCTGGCCTCGGCCGCGTCGTCGATCACGCCGACGGCCGGCAGCTTCTTGCCGGTGTACTGGCCCCAGTGCAGCCGCTGGTGCGTGTCCTTCGACTCGCGCGGCTCCGCCTCGCCCAGCGGACGCCGGTAGCCCGTGAGGCCGAGGGCGTAGTGGTGGCGCGAGGGGTCCTCCCGCGGCGTGGTGGTCTGGTCCGAGCGCGCACCCACCTTGTACTTCTCAAGCTCCGGCAGCCGCGCCCTGAATCCCGGGTCGAGGTACGGCTCCAGCGACTCGATGGACGGGTGGATGTGCGTATCGGCGTCAAACACCTTCTGGCCGTTCAGCATGCGCATCCTCCCCAAGCTTCGAACCGACGCCGAGTATACAAGGGGCAGGGCACAGCCCTGCACCCACTCGCCAGCGCAGGGCGCGACTGATGGCGGCCCCCGGCTGGGCGCTGGCCGGGTCGCTCCTGCACGAGGACGATATACTGCGGTCAGCGGCCCTACTAAATGTGGGTCAAGGGCTGTGCCCTTGTGAGGAGATGAACGTGGCGTTGCCTGCGATCAGCGGCATCATTGGAGCGTGCCTCACGCCGTTCAAGGACGGTGGTGGCATCGACTTCGACGCGCTTGGGCGCGAGATCGACTTCATCGTCGCCGACGCGGACGGCATCTCCATCGGTGCCGTCGAGGCGGCCGAGTACACCATGCTCTCGATCGAGGAGCGCAAGGAGCTCCTGCGCATCGGGACGGAGATGGTCGATGGGCGCGTGCCCGTGCTCGCCGGGACGTCGCACCCCTCGCCGCGGGTCGTCCTCGACATGGCCGAGTATGCCGCGACCATCGGAGCGGACTACGCCCAGGTGCTCATGCCCCTGCGGCCGTGGGGCGGACAGCCGACCATGGCGGAGCTCATCGACTACTTCACCTTCGTCGCCTCCCAGAGCCCGCTGCCCATCGTCGCCTACCACAACCCCGGCCCCGGCGCCGACCCCAACATCGAGGTGACGATCCGGTTCAGCGAGATACCCAACGTCCAGCTCTTCAAGGAGAGCTCCCGCGACATCGTCAAGATCTCGCGGCTCATCGAGGAGATCGAGCTCGCGGGGAACGCCCGTTACTTCACGACGATGCAGCCGCTGCTGATGACGCTGATCATGGGCGGCTCGGGCGCGACCATGCCCCCGCCCGGCAACCGGATCGGCGCGCGCATCGTGCGCGCGTTCCGAGAAGGCGACATGGACGAGGCGAAGCGCTGGCAGCGGTTCTACTCGCTGTTCCCCGCCAAGTGGGCCACCTACGGGCTGCCGCCCGTGATGAAGTCGGCCATGCGCCACTTCGGCATCGACCTGGGCGACCCGTGCCCGCCGTACAAGCCGGTCTCGCCCCGCGACCACGCGCAGATCGGCCAGTTCTTCCGCCAGATCGGCCTGATCGAAGGCGTCGAGGGCGGAGCGCCGCCCTTCTCCGACGTGGTCGCGAGCCTCGACCGCGAGGACACCTTCCTCCGGTGAGGCCCACGGTGAGGCCTCCGGTGGGCTTACGGTGAGTCTCCTCGTGCGCATCGGCCTCGTGGTCGGCCTCTTGCTGGCGACGAAGCGTGGCCGCGAGTGGGCCGCGGAGCTCGCCAGAGACGCCTCGGACGTGGCGCTCTCCGCGTTCCTGCGGCTGACGTCGACCTTCGGCGCCGAGCTCGTGGACGAGGGCCGCGACGAGCAGGCGGCATGGCGCGAGCAGCGCGCGCGGGATGTCCGCGGACGACGCTCGCCGGGCGGGTCTTCGTGAGGGGCGCGCGCCAGAGCATCGTCGTCCTCGGCGGCGGCAGCGGCGGCGTGGTCGCCGCGACGCGGCTCGGGCGCTCCCTCGGCGCGGAGCACGAGGTGACGCTGGTGGACCGGCGCTCCGAGCACGTCTACATGCCCGCGTTCATGTTCCTGATGGTCGGCCAGCGCCGCCCGAGCGACATCCAGCGCAAGCTCAAGCGCCTCGAGCGGCGCAACGTGAACGTCGTCCAGGCGGAGATCACCGGGATCGACGTCAAGGCGGGCCAAGTCATCCTCGACACCGGGCCGCTGCCCTACGACCACCTCATCATCTCGCTCGGACTGCGGACGGCGCCGGAGCTCGTGCCGGGCTCGGTCGAAGGCGCGCACCACCCCTGGGAGCTCGATGCGGCCGTGCGCTCGCGCGAGGCGCTGGAGCGTTTCGAGGGCGGCCGCATCGTCGTCGGCATCCCGCCGGGGCCGTACCGCTGCCCGCCCGCGCCCTTCGAGACCCAGTGGATGCTGGACGACTACTTCACGCGGCGCGGCATCCGCGACCGGGTCCAGATCGACTACTTCACGCCCAACCCGGAGCCGGTCGGCGAGGCGCACGACCCGGCCGTGTGGATGGACGCACAGTCCAAGGCCCGCGGCATCGAGCAGCACTACGGCTTCACCGTGGAGTCGGTGGACCCCGAAGCGAAGCTCGTGCGGGCGCTCTACGGCTACACGCTGCCCTACGACCTGCTGTTCCTGGTGCCGCGCCACGAGCCGGCGCAGGTGCTCCTGGACAGCGGGCTCGTGGACTCGCGGGCGGGGATCGGCGTGGACTACGACACGCTGGCGACGCGGTGGGACAACGTGTACGCGATCGGCGACTGCGCCGACGTGCCGGCCTCCAAGGCGGGCATCGTCGCGCACCAGGAGGCGGAGGTCGTCGCGCACAACCTGGCCGTCGCGATCACCGGGCGCGGCCGGCCGGAGACGCTGCGGCTGCACACCATATGACTGCTCGCCTTCGGCGCCGGGAGCGCCGCCGCGAACCGCACCGTCTACCCGGCCGGGTGGCCGCCCTTCGGCGGAGGCAAGAGCCGCACCTGGGGCCCGTCGCCGCTGATCTACCAGGCGAAGCTGGCCTTCGAGAAGTGGTGGCTCTGGCGGTACTTCTAGGGCGGACGCAGTCCTGAGACGCCTCGCGGGCTCAGCCTGCGATAAGGTTTCAAGAGGAGCTCTGGCCGGTGAGCTCTTGGAGCAACGCTTCCGCCGCGGTGTTGGGCCGCGCCGCCATCGACCGCCGCGCAGCAGCTATCGCCTCCGCCCTCCGGCCGAGGCCTTGGAGCGCAAGGGCTTCGAGGTAGTGCACGAAGTGAGCCGCCGACCCTGCGCTTCCCGATACGGCGAGCTCCTTGGCCACCGCAACCGCCGCGAGGCCATCTTCGAACAACTCCAGCTCCACATAAGCCCAGGCCAGGCCCGCTCGCGCCTGCCAGAAGCCGGGCAGGAGCGCGACGCGGACCTGATTGTCGTGGATGGCCTCGTCTGTCCGTTCCGGGCGGACCCGGGCCAGCTCGCGCTGGACCTCCCCTGCAAGCTGCCACGCGCGTTGGTTCAGGGGGTTGCGTTCCAGGACCGCCTGGGCCTCCTGGTAGGCCTGCTCGAGCAGGCCTACCTTCTGCTCCGGATCCTCTTGGCGGCTTCCGGCATCGAGCAGTCCTTGGCCCAGGCCCAAGTGGATCGTGGATGCGCTCGGGGCGAGGTCGCGCGCTTCCGTGAGAAGGTCGAAGGCCCGTTCCCCTTGGCCGGCCTGCCCAGCCGATCGCGCGTCGGCCGCCGTGATCGCGGCGTTCGCGTGGGCGAAGACAGCTGGGAGCCAGAGAACGAGCACGGCCGATGCCACCGCGGCTGCGGCACCGAGGCGCAGGCCGTTGACCCGTGCGCGGGGCCTGCGCCGGGGGCGAGGCGCACGAGCCGCGGGAACCTCCTGCTCCTGGTCCGGGCGCATGACGCTCATGGCGACGACCACCGCCGCGAGCATCCACGACAGCGTGAGATCGGAGACCTGCGCCCTCCCGGTGATCTGCTCCACGATGCGGCCGAAAAACACGGACGCAAGCCCCACGAGCACGTACGCGAACCAGGTTGGATACCTGCCCCCCCTCGCGGCCCGGAGCATGCGGTACAGGGACCACCCGACCGCTCCGATCAGCCCCGCGTAGGCCATCACCCCCAGCAGGCCGAGCTCGAGCGCCGTGTGGACGAAGAAGTTGTGTCCGTGGCCGGCCAGCTCGGACGTGTAGGTCGACTCGCCCGCAAGCGGATAGGCGTATCCGAACATGTCCGGTCCGTAGCCAACGATGGGCCGAAGCGGCCGAAAGCCAAGGTCAGGGATCTCCGGGAAGCGCTCGGTGTCCACCCAGGGGACTTTGAGATACACATCCTTGGCGGTGGTCCATATCGTGAAGCGGTTGTTCAGGCCGCCACCGATAGCCGGGGCGATAGTGCCAAAGCGTTCGACGACCGCGGCACCCGCCGGACGAGCGCTGCCCACCACCGGCAGGGCGATCATGACGACGGTTACCGCTCCAGCCACAACGGCGATGGCAAGGCGACGCACGACATGGCGCGGTCCAACGACCCACGCCAACAGGATGACGAACGCTATCTCGGCCACCCCGACGCCTAGCCATGTCCCACGGGCCAGACTGAAGACGATGGCCGTTGCCTGGAGAGCGATCAGGGCCGCCCCGATCCAGATGTGCGTCAACGCCGACATGCGGTCGCGATAGGACATGAACAACGCCACCGTCAGGGGAAGGGTCATCAGCAAGTAGGAGCTGACGGGGATCGGGTTGCCGAAGGTCGATCCGGGACGGAGCGCAGGAGCAGGGTCGTTCTTCAATGGGTCGAAGCCGAAGCGCTGACCGAAGGCGTAGAGGCCGATCACGATGGAGGTGGCAGTCAGCACCCACACGAGCCGCCGAAGCTGGGCGCCCGTCCGGAGATGCGTGGCCACGACGGCGAACAGCACCAGATAGCTGGCGAGGTTGAAGAGGGCGTAGGTATCCCAGCCCGGATCGATACCCCATATCGCGATGGACTTGACCGGCGCGAAGGCAACGGAGACGAGGCTGGCAACAACGACCGCGCCGGCGCCGAAGTAGACCAGGCGTGCGGGATGGTGCAAGAGCGCTCCCCACAACCGCCCGGGCAAGGCGCCCTCCTCCTTCGTGGTGCGCGGGCCGCTGAGCGCCCATTCGAGCGTCACCATCACCACGAGATAGAGCGCCGTCGTGCGCAGCACGAAGACCTTCGGCATCTCGGTAGCGCCCAGCATGAAGTCTTCGTGGGTGACGGCCAGGGGGATCAGGGCAGCGGCCAGCAGCCAGCCGGCCTCGATGGCATTCCTCATGCCCGCTGGCTGGTGTGGCCTGGGGGGTGGATACTCGCAGGGTGTCTCCCTTGATGTCCGGTGATGTCCGGACCGTCGCGGCCATCGTGCCGTGGCTGGCCCAGACCCAACAAGGCGTTGGCGGCCTGCAGCCGCACCCACGGCTCAGGTGAGCATACTAAGGCAACGACCATCCGGTGGGTGCGGCAGAAAGGCCTCACCTCGCAACGCGTCGACAGACGCCAGAATCAGCGAACGCTCCTCAGCGTCGCTGGCGCTAGCAAGCTGGCGCGCATGTGCGTGCGTTGCGATCGTGAAGGGTTCAAGGACGGCGCGGCGCTTCGGCGGTGGAGGCTTGCTCGCGCTTGCCCTGGTCCTGTTGCGCCGCCGGCGGCGCTAGCGGATCTCGATGATCTCCCGCGCCCGCTTGCCCATCCGGCGGGCGCCGCCGGCCGTCGCCACGACCGTGTCGCCCCAGTAGATGCGCTTCGAGCCGTCGAGGGTGCTCACCAGCGGCTTCACGATGAAGCAGGCGTTCTCCTCGATCGGCCACGTGCGCATCGTCTCGTCCTGCACGCCCTGGTACGAGATCGGCGCGTCGTCGCCGAGGCCGCGGCCGTGCATCGTGAGGACGCACCGGTAGCCGGTGCCCTCGCCCGCGGCCGCGGCGGCCTCGATCAGGTCGGCGACCGTGTGCCCCGGCCGCAGCAGCTCGTAGCAGCGCTCAAGCGCGTCTTGCTGCACGCGGAACATCGCCGCGTACTCCGCCCCCACCTTGCCGAGCACGACCGGCTGCACGCCCTGGGCGACGTAGCCCGCCCAGCGCGCCTCGATCTCGTTGCTGATCATGTCGCCGGAGCGGAGCTTGCGGGTCGAGGGCTGGAACTGGAGACCGCCGGGGTCCGGCGCCGCGAGCCACTGGAACATCGTCGGCAGCTCGCCGCCCTCCTCGACCATCGTCGCGATCATCCGCGCGTACACGACGTTCTCCGGAACGCCTGGGCGGGCCTCGGCCACCATCGTGTCGATGGCGCGCTCCACGATGTCCGTGGCCCGCTGGAGGAACGCCAGCTCCTCGGCGGACTTCACGTACTTCGCCTCCTCCATCAGCAGCGTCGCGTCCACGAAGTCGGCGTCTGGGAAAGCGTCGCGGATCTTCGCGTAGGTGCCGTGGTGGATGATGCCCTCCGGCATGCGCGTCGCGTAGGACAGCCCCGCGATGCCGATCCGCGCGCGCTCGGCCCCGAGCTCACGGAGGCGCTCGGCGATGCCGTCGCCGAAGAGCTTGCCGCAGTCCCGGATGTCCCTCACCCAGTCCTGCGAGCCCAGGTGCACCTCCAGCGGCGGGACCGAGACGACGATGCCCGTGACCTCGCCCTCGCGCGGGAAGACGGCCGCGGCCTCCACGCAGTTGCCGCCGAGGCCCGTGAGGTAGCGCACGTTGGCCTGGAAGTGGTCCCAGTGCCCGGTGTTCGGCGGCGCGACGAGCACGTCGATGCCCTCGCGGTCCATCAGGGTGCGGACGCGCGCCCACCGGCGCTCGCGCTCCTCCAAGGAGAAGTGCGGCACCTCGAGCTTGGCGATCTTGGAGCGGTCGGCGGGTGCCATGACGTGTCTCCGCTGGGTGCGTGGGCGTCGCGTGGGCAGTGGTGGCGCCCAGCCTAGAGCAGCGCTGGCGTGGGCGCAACGGCGCGTTTGCGTGCTGCGGGGGGCTCGGCTATGCTCGCGGCAGAGCGCCGGACGCACGGCGTGCGCCCCCACGGCGTGGGGGTTGCGAGGCAGGGAAAACAGCCGGTCAGGGGGCACATCCATGGCGATAGACAGCAAGGCATTCCTCGAAGAGATGCGGGGCCTCGTGGCGGCCAAGCACAGCAAGGACCACCGGCTCTTCGGCTTGATCGAGCGCGGGGAGCTCACCAAGGCGCAGCTCCAGGGGTTCGCCAAGCAGTTCTACCTGCTCTTCCCCAAGCCCTTCCCGAAGCCCATCGCCGCCATGTTCGCCCGCTCACCCGAGGATTCGGAGCTCGAGCGCATGTGGGCGGAGAACCTGATGGAGGAGGCCGAGGGGGCGCAGACGGGCACGGCCGGCCACAAGGACCTCTACGTCCGGTTCGGCGCGGCGCTCGGGATCTCCCGCGCGGAGCTCGATGCGACCAAGCCGCTGCCCGAGACCTCTGCGCTGCTGCTGTGGCGCGAGCTGCTCATCTCCCAGCGCTCGTGGCTGGAGCTCTACGCGTCCCAGGGCCTCTGCCTGGAGGGCACGGCCAACGGGCGCATGGTGCGCGTGGTCAAGGGCCTCGTCGACCACTACGGGTTCGAGCGAGAGAGCGCCGACATCCAGTACTGGACCGTGCACATCTCCGTGGACGAGGAGCACATGCTCGTCGGGCCCTACGCGATCGAGCGCTATGCGATCAGCGACCTGGAGCAAGCCCGCGTGCGGGAGGCCGTGCAGACGACGCTGGACATCTTCTGGCTGACCTACGACGGCATCGTGCGGGCCTTCGTCGACGAGGACCCGCTCTACGCCGCGTGGCGCGAGCCCGCCGGCGCCCACGCCTAGCCCCAGACCCGCCCGCGCCGCCAGAACCGACACGACGAGGAGCTTCGAGCGATGGCCATCACCGGCGGCTACCTGTTCATGGCGAGGATGGACGTCGACCCGGCCCACGAGGCCGAGTTCAACGACGTGTACGACACCGAGCACGTGCCGCTCCTGAGCACCGTGCCGGGGGTCTTGTCCATCGCGCGCTTCAAGCGCCGCGAGCTCACGATGATGCTCGGCGGCAAGCTCCAGAGGATCGAGCTCGCGGACGAGCCGGCGTACACGGCGATCTACGAGCTCGCCTCGCCGGAGGTGCTGGTGAGCGAGGCGTGGAGCGAGGCGGTGGAGCAGGGCCGTTGGCCGGAGCGAGTCCGGCCGCACACGACGAACCGGCGGCACGTGCTGCTGGAGCGAGCTACGTAAGGGGACGGGATCGAGAGGAGGGCGCGATGGCGAGCGATGCGGTCCTGAAGGTTGGCATAGCGGGGCTCGGCTTCGGGTGTACCGAGTTCCTGCCCACGCTGGAGCGGCTGGCGCAGATCGAGATCGTGGCGGGCGCCGACGTCCGGCAGCACCCCCTCGACGTCTTCGAGTCGCGCTACGGCGGACGGGGCTACCTGAGCGTCGAGGAGCTCTGCGCCGACCCCGACGTGGAGGCCGTCTGGATCTCCACCCCCAACCAGTTCCACGCCGAGAACGCCATCACGGCGGCCGAGCACGGGAAGCACATCCTGCTCCGCAAGCCCATGGGCATCACCATGGAGGAGTGCCAGCGCGTCCTGGACGCGGTCGAGCGCAACGGCGTCAAGCTCCTCGCGGGCGGCCAGACCCAGGGCACGAGCCCGCTGACCCACGCGCTGCGCAAAGTGATCGCCTCCGGCGAGCTGGGACCGCTGCGGGCCATCAACATCTGGGCCTACACGGGCTGGATGCTCCAGCCCCGCATGCCGCAGGAGGTGGATGAGAGCCTCGGCGGCGGGGTCGTCTGGCGCCAGGCGCCACACCAGCTCGAGACCATCCGCTATCTGGGCGGGGGCATGGTGCGGAGCGTCCGGGCGACGACGGGGCGGTGGCGCCCGGAGCGGCCGAATGCCACCGGCTACTACGCCGCCCACCTCGAATTCGAGGACGGCACGCCGGTCTCGCTCGTCTACAACGGCAACGGCTACTTCGACAGCGCCGCGCTCGTGTCCTGGGGCGGGGACCCGAACCCGGATCGGCGCGTCAAGCTCCGCGCGGCGCTGCTCGCGGGCGAGGCCGACGAGGAGACGGCGAAGGACCGCGCCCGCTTCGGCTCGCCGGGGGAGAACGCGTCGGTCGGCGGGGCGGCCGACCGGCCCTGGATGCCGAGCAACCTCGGCGTCTACATCGTCTCCTGCGAGAACGGGGACATCCGCATGTCGTCGGCCGGGCTGACCATCTACGACAACGAGGGCATGCGCGAGGTGGTGGTCCCCCAGGCGGGCGGCGCCGGCATGGCCCTCGACTCCGAGGTGCTGGAGCTCTACGACGCCATCCGGGCCGACAAGCCCCTCTTCCACGATGGCCGCTGGGGCATGGCGACGGCCGAGGTCCAGTGGGCCATCATCGAATCGGGCCGTCAGCGCAGGGAGATCATGCTGGAGCACCAGGTCCCGGTGCCGCCCGGCTTCTAGCGAGCGAGAAGGTGCTCGACCACATCGTCACCTCGCCGGTTCCGGTCCGCTCGGCGTCCGCCCCGTTCCTTGACGCCCGCATGGCGCGAGGCGGAACGCTGGTCGTTCTCAGCCGCAGCGAGGATCTGCCAGGCGTTGCGGAGGCGGAGTGAACCGCCGAAAGGCTCACGGCATGGCGCAGCAGGGCTGTCGCACGCAGCGCCGGCCTTCAGGGGCGGATCATCCGCCTGCACCGACCGCTGGGTCGTGTTACCCTGCCCCCCACAGATCCGACCTTCAAGCACAGCCATCTGCAACAGAGACGGCTGTGCTCTTTATAAGGGTGTGGTGTTCGTAGGTGTAGGGCACAGGAGGTAGGACCCATGCTCACGCACGAGGAGAACGAGCAGCTGACGAAGGTGGGACCGGGGACGCCGGCCGGCGAGCTGCTCCGCCGCTACTGGCACCCGATCTCCGTCTCGCTTGAGATCACCGACGAGCACCCGACCAAGTTCGTGCGGATCCTGGGCGAGGACCTCGTCATCTTCCGCGACAAGTCCGGACGGCTGGGGCTCCTCGCCGACCACTGCTCGCACCGCGGCGCCTCGCTGGTCTATGGGCGGGTCGAGGAGCGCGGCATCTCGTGTGCGTATCACGGCTGGCTGTACGACTGCGAGGGCAACATCCTGGAGACGCCGCCCGAGCGCAACGACGCCATCATGAGAAGTGTCAAGCACACGGCCTACCCGGTCAAAGAGTACCTGAACCTCGTCTGGGCCTACATGGGCCCGACGCCCGTGCCCCCGATGACACGCTTCGACACGCTGTTCCGCCCCGACGGTCACCGCACGATCCGCGTCCACCCCGTGCTGGACTGCAACTGGTTCCAGGCCATGGAGAACTCCATGGACCCGGCGCACCTGCAGATCCTGCACCAGGAGTTCGTCGGCGGCGACCGCAAGCCGGTGAGCACCACCAGGGGCTACACCGACGACGTCGAGAGCTTCGAGTTCTCCCTGACGGACTACGGCCTGATGAAGAAGCGGACCTACAAGAACGGCGTGGTCGACGAGCACCCCGTCTGCTTCCCCTCCATCCTCCGCCAGGGCCCCAGCACCCAGTTCAGGACCCCCATCGACGACGAGCACACGCTGCACTTCCACGTGAACTTCCGCCTGACCGAGGACGGAAGCTCACCCGACGACGCGTTCGACCCGCCGGTCGAATACATGGACGCCTACAAGGAGCCGGCCGACCGGCTGTACCCGAACACGCGCTTCACGCTGCACGCGGTGATCCCGCAGGACCACATGGCCTGGGAGACGCAAGGGCCGGTCGCGAACCGCCCCGGGGAGCACCTGAGCTACTCCGACCGCGGCGTCGTGCTCCTGCGCCGGGTTATGAAGGAGCAGATCGAGCGGGTGGCGCAGGGGCTCGACCCCCTGGGCGTGCAGCGCGACCCGGACCACGAGATGATCAACACGAACATCGACGAGGACTTCTGGCAGCGTGGCGGCCGCGGCTCGGTCAACGAGGGCAAGGCCATGAGCAAGAAGGCCGGCACCAAGAGCTAGGCGCCCCCCGTGGCGGGTCGCACGTCCCTGGAGTAGCGGATGCTGACGCAAGAAGAGAACGACTTCCTCACACAGGTTGGACCCGGCACCCCGGCAGGCGCGCTCCTGCGCCGCTACTGGCTGCCCGTCGGGGTCCACGAGGAGCTCTCCGCCGAGCACCCGACGAAGTTCGTGCGCGTGCTCGGCGAGGACCTGGTGCTGTTCAAAGACAAGTCCGGACGCGTCGGCCTGCTGGCAGACCACTGCTCGCACCGCGGGGCCTCACTGCTCTACGGGCGCGTCGAGGAGCGCGGCATCTCCTGTGCGTATCACGGCTGGCTCTACGACTGCGAGGGCAACATCCTCGAGACGCCGCCCGAGCGCAACGACGCCATCATGAGAAGTGTCAAGCACACGGCCTACCCGGTGCAGAGCTTCATCGGTCTCTACTGGGCGTACATGGGGCCGTCCCCGGCGCCGGTGATCCCGCACTACGACGTCTGGGTCCGGACCGACGGCCACCGGAACCGCTACGTGCAGCCGCAGCTCGATGCGAACTGGCTCCAGCCCATGGAGAACTCCGTGGATCCGGCCCACCTCCAGATCCTGCATCAGACCGTGATCGGCCGCGGCCGGACGCCCGTCAGCACCACCCGTGGCTTCACCGACGACGTCGAAAGCTACGAGTTCTATCTGAACGACTTCGGCATCGTCAAGAAGCGCACGTATGCCAACGGGACGGTTGACTACCACCCGCTGATCTTTCCCAACATCCTCCGCCAGGGCAACGCGACGCAGATCCGCGTGCCCATCGACGACGAGCACACGAGGATCTTCTTCGTGCGCTTCACGCCCACCGAGGACGGCTCGGTCGTGGACGACCCCGACGGCCTTCCGGTCGAGTTCATCCCCTCCTACAAGCAGCCGGCGGACCGGCTGCACCCCTTCACGAAGTTCACGATGGAGAGCGTGCAGCCGCAGGACCACATGGCGTGGGAGACTCAAGGCCCGCGCGCGAACCGCGCGACCGAGCACCTCAGCTACTCGGACCGCGGCGTGGTGCTCTACCGGCGGGTGCTCAAGGAGAACATCGAGCGGGTGGCCCAGGGACTCGACCCCTTCGGCCTCGTCCGCGACCCGGACCACGAGACGATCGACACGAACCTCATGGAGTCCATCGCGCAGCAGCGCGAAGGCTCTTCCGCACGCGCGCCCACCCGGGCGCCGGCGCAAGCCTGAGGCGCGCTTGAATCAGGCACGCCGCGGGCTTCGTAACTTTTGGCATCTTGGGTATCGAATCTTGGGATCAGGGATCAAGGAAAGGATACGGGGGACGACATGAAGAGGACCCGTAAGACGATGTTGGTACTGATGCTCGCCGGCGTGTTGGGGCTGCTCGTGGCAGCCTGCGGCGGCGAAGACCCGACGGCCACCCCGGCTCCGCCGCCGGTCGAGCAGCCTCCGGCGGATGAGGCCACCGGCTTCGAGGCCGAGTGGGCCGCCCTCATCGAGGAGGCGAAGTTGGAAGGTGAGATCGTCACCTTCCTGTGCTGCGACCTCGGCCGGAAGGTCGACGCGATCATCCCCGAGTTCGAGGCCGAGTTCGGCATCAAGTGGATCAACTCCACCGGATCGTCGCGGCAGCAGTGGGACCGCGTGCAGGCGGAGCGAGCCGCGGGCAAGTTCGAGCTGGATATCTGGACCGGCGGGCTGAACACGTCCATCAACCGGCTGCTGCCGGGCGGCGCACTGGCGCCCATCAAGCCCCTCCTGTTCCACCCGGAGGTCATCGACGACTCGCTCTGGTTCGAGGGGCCCTTCTGGGCGGACTTCGACCTGGCGCCCGGGTCCACCGAGAACCTGACCAAGGTGTTCGCCTACGGCGGCAGCGCTGAAGGCGCCCCGATCACCTATAACACCGACCTCCTGGACCCGAACGACATCCAATCGTTCAATGACCTGCTCGATCCCAGGTGGGACGGCCTCCGGGTCGCACGGGACCCACGAGAGGCAGGCTCGTCCCAGAGCACTGCCCTGTACTACCTGCTGATGGGCCCCGACTTCCTCAGAGAGCTGCTCGAGGGGGTCGTGATCACCGGCGACGCGCGTCAGGCGGCCGACCAGCTTGCCCAGGGCACGTACGCGATGTGTCTCTTCGCCTGCGGCACCGAGGTGGGGAACGCCAAGGAGCAGGGCCTCCCCGTGGAGGACGTCTTCCCGCACCTGCTCGAGGAGGGCGGCCGGATCTCCACCGGCGGCAACACGCTGATGGCACTCGACAGCGCCCCGCACCCCGCCGCGCAGAAGCTGTGGGTCAACTGGTGGCTCTCGAAGGTGGGGCAGACCCACTACCAGACCCTCACCAACGAGCAGTCCCTCCGGATCGACATCGGGACCGCGAACGTCGATGCCGGCAACATCCGGCAGGAGGGCAGCACCTACTTGATGTTCGAGCGCGACCCCGGTTTCAACGACAAGCTGAACGAGGCGGTAGACTTCGCCAAGGAAGTGCTGGCCGGTCGCTAGGAAAGCCGATAGGGAACCCCAAAGGGGAGGGCCGCCGTCACGGGCGGCCCTCCCCTCAGCAAGAGCGAAGAGAACTGACATGGCAGCAACAACGAAGATCCGCAATAAGCCGCTGGTGCGCATCGGGCGTCCACGAGCCGGGACGTTCATCGTCGCGTTGCTCATCATCGTCTTCGGGGCCTACATCGGCGGCCCGGTGCTGCTGATCTTCATCAACAGCTTCAACCTCTCTCAGGTCGGCCAGCCGGCCGTCTGGTCGCTGGACAACTGGCGGCTCGCATTCTCCACGGCCTCCATCGGCCAGGCGCTGCTCAATACGCTGATCGTGTTCGGGTTCTACACGCTCGTCAGCTTCCCGATCGCGGTGGGCATCTCCTGGGCGCTCTCACGCACGAAGGTGCGCTGGAGCTACGGCCTGGAGTTCATGTTCTGGGTCTCCTTCATGATCCCCACCATCTCGGTGACCATCGGCTGGACGTACCTGCTCGACCCGGACATCGGCATGCTGAACAAGGCGCTCACGTACCTGCCGTTCGTGGATTCGGGCATCTTCAACATCTACAGCGTGCCGGGCATCATCTGGGTGCACCTCATGGCCAACGCCATCTCGGCCAAGGTGATGCTGATGACCCCCGCCTTCCGGAACATGAACGTCCTCTTGGAGGAAGCGGCCCGGGTCTCCGGCGCGTCCAACCTGCGGACCATGTTCCGGGTGACGCTGCCGCTGATGGTCCCGATCATGGTGATCGTCTTCGTGCTCCAGATCGTGCGCGTCTTCCAGTCCTTCGAGACGGAGCAGATCCTGGGCACGCCCATCGGGTTCTACGTCTACTCCACCAAGATCTTCCAGTTCGTCCGCTTCTTCGACCCGCCGCAGTACGGCGCCGCGACGGCGCTGGCGAGCATCACGCTCATCATCATCGCGATCATCTACCCCCTCTCCCGGTGGCTCACGGGCCGCAAGCGTTTCACGACCGTGAGCGGCTCGTTCAAGCCGGGCCTGATCGACCTCGGCCGCGGCCAGTCCTTCGTGACCGCCGGCATCATCGTGCTGCTCGTGTTCCTGACGGTGGTGCCGATCGTGACGCTGATCGGCGGGAGCTTCATGACGCGTGTTGGATTCTTCAACGTCAACACCGTGTGGACCACCGCTCACTGGGCCGATGTGCTCGGCGACCGGTTCTTCATGCGCTCGCTGCGCACCACGCTGACGCTGAGCGCCGCGACGGCCATCATCTCACCGCTGCTCTTCTCCGTTATCGCGTACATCTTCGTGCGGACCCAATGGAGGGGCCGCGCCGTGCTTGAGGGCGTCTTCTGGATGTCTGCGGCGATCCCGGGTATGCTCTCCGGCCTCGGCCTCCTGTGGCTGTTCCTCGGTTTCGGAGGGTTCGATCTGCTGGTACCGCTGTACGGAACGATCTTCGCGCTGCTGCTTGTCGTCATCCTCCAGGGGAAGCTCACCAGCACGCAGCTCATCAAGGGCGTCTTCCTCCAGATGGGGGCCGACATGGAGGAGGCGGCGCGCGTTGCCGGCGCGAGCTGGCTGCGCACCTACTTCCGGATATGGGTCCCGCTGATCATGCCTACGCTGATCCTGATCGGGGTCCTCAACTTCGTCATTGCGGCTGGCGCCACAGCGAGTATCATCCTGCTGGCCAGCCGGGACACACAGACCCTCTCCATCCTCGCGCTGGAGATGATGACTAGGAGCGACGGGAAGGACCTGGAAGGGGCGGGGATCGTCAGCCTCTTCATCGTCGGCATGACGGTGATCGTGGCGGTGGTCGCACGCCGGTTCGGACTGCGGGTCGGCGTGAGCCACGACGTCAGGGCACGGAGCCAGGACGAGCGAGCAGCGTCCAGCACCTCGACCGCGCCACAGTCCACGGGTACGACAGCAAGATAAAGAACGGACCGAAAGGGGATTCGACCAATGGCAACGAGCGAGACCCGGGGTGCGGCCGTCATGACCCCCACGAAGGGCCCCGACAAGGCGGTGGCCGTACGATTGGAGAATCTGTCGAAGACGTATCCGGGAACGGACGTTCCCGCCGTCGACACGCTGTCGCTGGACATCGCCGACGGCGAGGTGTTCACGCTGCTGGGGCCCAGCGGATGCGGCAAGACCACCACGCTGCGGATGGTGGCGGGCCTCGAGGTCCCGGACCAGGGCGATATCTACTTCGGCGACCGGGAGATCGTCATCACCGAGCGGGGACGCCGCGTCCCGCCGGAGAAGCGGAACATCGGCATGGTGTTCCAGTCCTACGCGATCTGGCCGCACATGACCGTCGAGCAGAACGTGTCGTTCCCGCTCAAGACGCGCCACATGGGGCGTGGGGAGATCAAGGACCGCGTCGCCAACGTGCTGGAGCTGGTCGGCATGCCCGGCCTCGAGAAGCGCCCCGGCCCGCTCCTGAGCGGTGGTCAGCAGCAGCGCGTTGCGCTGGCTCGCGCGCTCGTCACCGAGCCGCGGGTGCTGCTCCTGGACGAGCCCTTCTCCAACCTGGACGCGAAGCTGCGCGAGCAGATGCGCGCGGAGCTCAAGCACCTCCAGCAGCGGCTCAACATCGCCGTGCTGTTCGTGACGCACGACCAGATCGAGGCGCTCAGCCTCTCGACGGGCATCGCGCTCATGAACCTGGGCGTGGTGCAGCAGCGCGGCCACCCGCGGCTCCTGTACGAGGAGCCCGCCAACGAGTTCGTCCGGGACTTCGTCGGGAAGACCGCCCTGTTCAAGGGTGAGGTGCGGACCGCCAACCCCTCCGGGCAGGTCGCCGTGGCCATCGGAGGCGCACCCGACTGCGTGGTGTTCGGCCGGAGCTACGAGACGGGCAAGCTGGAGGACGGGCGCGAGGTGTACATCGCCGTGCGGCCGGAGGACCTTGAGATCATGGCGGGCGACAGCGGCGCCGCGCCGTCCGGCACCATCGGCGCGACCGTGGTGACGGCGCTGTTCATCGGCGAGCGTCTCGAGTACGAGGTCGAGGTGGACGGCCAGTCGAAGATCCAGGTCTACGGCCCGCGGCACGCCCCGTTCGAGGAGACGGACAGGGTCTGGCTCAAGATACGCCCCGAGGGCCACAGCGTCTGGCCCTCCGACTGGTCCCACGTCGCATCCATCAACGAGGACCCCTAGTCTCGAAAGTCTGGAGCGAACGCACGACGACGCCCGGCATCCCCGCCGGGCGTCGTTATGTGTCCGGGCTGGTCTGCCTGGGCAGGGGGCTATCCGCCGGTGACGAAGTCCGAGACGAGCCGGTTGAACCGCACGGCCTCGTCCCACATGACCCAGTGCGCGCTCTCCGAGAACACGTGAAGCTGTGCGTGGGGGATCGTCTCGAACAGCAGCAGCGCCTTCTCGACCGAGGCCCCGCCATCGTGCCGCCCCCAGATGATGAGCGTCTCCATGCGCAGGCCACCGAGCCTGTCGTAGATCTTCTCGGGCCGCGGCTGCTTGCGCCGCTCCAGCGAGGCCTCATAGAGCGCGCCGGAGCTCATCTCGTAGCGCTCCTGCACGAAGGCGTCCGTCACGAGCTCGGCGTGATAAAGCGTGCCGAGGGAGATCGCACGGGCGTTCTCCAGGCTTGGCGTGTACGCCGCCAGCCGCTCCGCGTGCGCCTTCGAGATCGCTTGCGCCGCCGCGGAGCCCACGGGCGCGAGCGTCCCGCTGGCGACCAGCACCAGGCGCTGGACGCGGTCGTCCTCGAGCGCGATGCGCGCCACGACGTCGGAGCCCGCGGAGTTGCCCATCAGCGAATAGCTCCCCAGGCCCATCGCGTCGATGAACGCCCGCGCGTGGGCGAGGCGGAACGCCGCCGAGTGGTCGGACGGGATCTCGGTGTGCCCGAAGCCCGGCTGGTCGAAGGCGTACACCTCGATGCCCGCCTCGGCCAGCGGCTCGATGTTGTTCTTCCAGGAGAGCCCGGCTGAAGCGCCTGGGGCGCCCCCGTGGATGAGCACGAGCGGCTGACCGCCCCTGCCCGCGGTGAGGTAGTGCGTCTTGAGCCCCAGCACGTCGACGAACTGTCCGGCCGCAACGGTCTGCATGGCGGGTCCCTCCCGTCCCTGGTGATGAGCGCAATCATACGCTGCCGTGCCGTGGTAGCATCGGCCCCGCACAATCGGGAAGAACGCAGGAGGGACGATATGTTCAACGGCGAGAAGGTCCTCGACATCCACGGGCACCACTCGACGCCCCCACAGTTCCGTGCCTACGCCTACAACCTCATCGCGCTGCGCACACCGATGGGCAGCCGTCTCACCATCACCGACGAGGCGATGGGGGAGGCCATGGCGCGGCACCTGAAGATCCTCGACGAGCGCAGCGTCGACGTGCAGTTCATCTCGCCCCGCCCCGTGGCCATGATGCACTGGGAGCAGCCCAACCTGGTCGAGCACTGGACGATGACGACGAACGACGTGATCCACCAGACGGTCGGGCTCCATCCCACCCGCTTCCGCGGCGTGGCGCAGCTCCCGCAGGTCTCGGTCAAGTACTCGCCCGACACCTCGAACTGCCTCGCGGAGCTCGAGCGCTGCGTGAAGGAGCTCGGCTTCATCGCGGCGACGCTCAACCCTGACCCGGCGGGCGACCGGCAGACACCAGGCATGAACGACCCCTACTGGTTCCCGCTGTACGAGAAGGCGCAGGAGCTCAAGACGCCGCTGATCGTGCACGCGTCCATCAGCCGCGACCCGCGCATCACCATCATCCCGCACAACTACCAGTACAACTTCATGACGGAGCAGTCGCTGGCGACGCTGCTGCTCGAGAACAGCGACGTCTTCACGCGCTACCCGGAGCTCAAGATCATCATCTGCCACTGCGGCGGCACGCTGAGCCGGTTCATCCCGCGGGCGCAGTCCTCCGGCATCGCCGGCGGCGGCCAGGTGGGGATCAGCACGCGCGCGCCTGCCCACATCGAGGAGCACGAGTGGAGCGACAACCTCTTCTTCGACACCTGCTCCTACGACCAGGACTTCCTGGAGACGGCCCTCAAGCAGCGCGGGGTGAGCCAGATGATGTTCGGGACGGAGGCCCCCGGCAGCGGCACCGGCGTGCTCAACCCGGACACCGGCAAGCCCGCCGACGACATGGTGCCGGTGATCGACCGCATCAGCTTCCTGACGGCGGACGACAAGAAGATGCTCTTCAGCGAGACCACGAAGAAGGTGTTCGCGCTCTACAAGGAGTAACGGCGGCTACTCGCCGACCATCTCCTTGTAGGTGAGCCACGTGGCGTCGCGGCTGGCGTCGCGCGGGGGGCCCTGCGACCCCGCGCCCTGGGTCTTGAACGCCTCGTAGTCCTCGTCGGAGATGGGCCGCGGCGTGCCGAGGAGCGCCGCGCGGTAGTTCATCTCGGCGAGCTCGTTCAGGCGGATCGCGTTCAGGCAGGCCGCCTCCACGCTGGTGCCGGTGGTCGTGATGCCGTGGCCCCGCATGAGGCAGACCTCTTTGTCGCCCATGGTCTCGGCGAACTCCTTGCCGAGCGCGTCGTCGTTGATCAGGATCGAGCGGTCGAAGAGCGGGATGCCGCGCCGGTGGAGCGCCAGGCTCGAGGGGTCGTAGGCGCCGTAGAGCGGCAGCAGCGGCTTGCCGACGATGGTGAAGAGCACGACGGTCGGCGGGTGGATGTGGATGACGGCTTGGACCTGGGGCTGGGTCTTGAACATCCACGTGTGGATGAAGACCTCGCGCGGGGGGTTGTGCTCCGAGTCGCCGACCTTCTTGCCGTCGAGGTCGACGACGATCACGTCCTCCGGCTTCGTGTAGCGGACGCCCGACTCGGTCTGGCCGCGCCCGCGGATCAGGATGTGGTCGGTGCCGGGGATGCGGGCGCTCACGTGGCCGGCCGGCTCGCGGGTGAGCGAGAGCTTCGCGAGGACGCGGCAGCCGAGGGCCACGCGCTCCTTGAGGTCGTCGATCTCCGACATGGGGAAACTCCTTCGCGCCTCCGGCGCATGTTGTGGGCGCGCGCTTCGGGGTGCGCCTCCGGCGCGCGACGGAGCATACTACCTGCGGGAGCGGGAGGAGACGCATGGCGCGGACGGCGCTGGTGACCGGGGGCGCGGGGTTCATCGGGTCGCACGTCGTCGACCGGCTGATCTCCGACGGCTTCCGCGTGCTCGTGGCCGACAACCTGGCCACCGGCCGGCGGGAGAACCTCCACGCCGGTGCCGCCTTCTTCGAGATCGACGTCCGCTCGCCCAGGCTCGGGGACCTGTTCAAGCGCGAGCGGCCCGAGGTCGTCTTCCACCTGGCGGCCGCGGCGAGTGTCTCCGGCTCGGTGCGGGACCCGGCGAAGGACGCCCGCACCAACGTGATGGGCTCGATCAACGTGCTCCAGCTCTCGAGGCGGCTCGGTATCGAGCGCTTCGTCTTCAGCTCGACGGGCGGCGCGCTCTACGGCGAGCCGGCCTACCTCCCCTGCGACGAGGCCCACCCGGTCCGGCCGCTGTCCCCCTACGGCGCGGCCAAGAGCGCCGTCGAGGGCTACGTGCACACGATCGCGGCGCTCGGTGGGTTCGAGGCCACCGTGCTGCGCTACGCCAACGTCTACGGCCCGCGCCAGGACCCGCACGGCGAGGCGGGCGTCGTCGCCATCTTCGCGCGGCGCATGCTCGATGGACGCGACGTCGTGATCTACGGCGACGGCGAGCAGGAGCGCGACTTCGTGTACGTGAGCGACGTGGTGGAGGCGAACGTGAAAGCGCTCGCGGGCCCGGCCGGCGGCGTCTTCAACATCGGCCGGGGCGAGGGGACGAGCGTGAACGCCGTCTTCGGCACGCTCGCGGCAGCGACGGGCTACGCGCGCCCGCCCAAGCACCGCCCCGCGCGCGCTGGGGACGTCTCCAAGATCTACCTGGACGTCCGCAAGGCCCGCGAGGACCTCGGCTGGTCGGCCGCGGTTGGCCTGGAAGCAGGCCTCGTGGCAACGGTCGAGTCGCTCCGCGCTACAGGTTGAAGAACGAGACCAGGTTCCGGCCGAGGATGTCGTCCTTGGCCTCCGCAGAGAGCCCTTCCATCTCCTCGATGCCCGCGGCGGTGTTGGGGTAGGTGGAGGGCGGGTGCGGGTAGTCGCTGCCGATGATGAAGTTCTTGCTGCCGATGGTCGCGATGGCGCCGACGATGGCCCGCTCGTCCGGCTCGACCGCGACGACGCAGGACTCGCGGATGTGCTGGCTCGGCGGTATCTCGCACCGGGCGCACTGGGGCTCGACCTCGTAGACGCGGTCGAGGGTGTACATGATCCACGGGAGCCAGGAGCCGCCCGCCTCGAAGAAGGCGAAGCGCAGGTTCGGGAACTCCTTGAGCAGCCCGCCCAGGGTGAGGCTCGCCATGGCCATCATGTACTCGAAGGCGAAGCCGAGGTAGTTCGAGACGTGCAGCCGGCGCATGCGCTCCCATCCCAGCGTGAACGTCGTCGGGATGTGGTCGTTGACCTGGCACTGGAAGGGGTTGCCGTGGACGTAGAGCGGCACGCCCAGGTCGTTCATCGTCTCCCAGAACGGGTAGAGCTCGACGGAGTCCAGGTTCTCGCCCCGCCAGTTGCCGCTGATGGTGATGGCCTTGAGGCCCAGCGTCTCGACGGCGCGCCGGGCTTCGGCTGCACACGCCTCGACGCTGTCGCTGCCGAAGGGCACGACGCCGGTCCCGATGAGCTGGTCCGGGTACTCGGCCTGGGCCTTGGCCGTCGCGTTGTTGTACGACATGGACAGCGCCATGCGCAGCCCCTTGTCCCAGGTGCGCTCGATGGGCGAGCCGAAGGGGTTGGCGAAGATGCCGTCGGGGATGAGCACCTGCATGTCGAAGCCCGTCTCGGGCAGCAGCTTCACGCGCGAGGCGGCGACGCCGTGGCCGATCGGCCCCCGGTCCTGCGAGGTGGTCGCGGCGGTGGGGTTGATGGCGCCCGCGGCCTTGCCGGCCGTGGAGGTCCGGAAGCCGCCGCGCCGCGCCTCGCGGTCCGAGAACATCGACGAGTCGCGCAGCAGCATGTCCAGCGCCTGCTGGGACACACCGAGCGTCTCGGCCACGCCGTCGAAGTCGACGGGCGGGAAGAAGTGGCTGTCGCCGTCGATGCGCCTGGCCTTGGTCTTGGCCCTGTTCTTGGTCGCGGGCCGTTTCACGTCCACCATGGCGTTCGCCTCCTGCGTGCGCCCGATATTGTAGCCGCCGCCCGGCCCGACTTCTAGAAAGCGGCTGCCATCGCGGCCACGACGCGGCCGTGGAGCGCGTCCGGGTCTTGGCCGGCCGCTTCGAGGTGGCGGCGGGCCATGCGCTGCACGAAGCCGGAGGCCGCCTGCATGATGAGCATGCCCTTGCCGTTGAGGGTGCGGTGGCCCGCCAGCCGCGCCTGGCGTAGCAGCACGGTCTCGTCCGGCGAGTACACGGCGTCGACGAAGGCGGCGGACGGCCGGCAGGCGGCGAGCGCAGCTTCGGCGGCGGTCTCGGAGGCGGCGATGGCCTCGCTCGCGGCCTCGCGCCAGCGCGCCAGGAACGCGTCGTCGTCGTGCGCGTCGTCCGCGAGCACGGG
>JADFQE010000143.1 GCA_022561985.1 Chloroflexota bacterium | reverse complement strand
GGGCGGGCGACGGCGGGGCCGCGGGCGGGCGCGAGCCTCACGCTCGTGCCCGCGGGCCGCGCGCTCTGGTTCGCCGTCGTGGGCTCGAGCCCGGGCGTCGCTCTGTACCAAGGGCACAGCCCTTGACCCACACGGGGTAGCGCCGCTGATCGCAGTGCATCGCCGTCGTTCATCAGCGGCGTTCGGCGCTGGCGAGTGGGTGCAGGGCGGCGCCCTGCCTAGCGGCCTCGCTTCGCGCGGCGGCGCTCCGCGCGCGTCGCGGGCCGTCCTGCGGCGCCTGCGCCTGCGAGTGCGCCCAGGGCGTTGGGGCGGCCGGAGGCGAGCTGTTTGAGCATCTTCTGCATCTCGCGGAACTGGGCCAGGAGCTGGTTGATGTCCGAGGGCGTGGTCCCGCTGCCCTGCGCCACGCGGCGGCGGCGGCTGCCGTTGATGCGCTCAGGGTGCTGGCGCTCCCACATCGTCATCGACGAGATGATGGCCTCGATGCGGCGGACGCGGCGCTCGTCGACGCCGCCCGGCGGGAGCTGCGCGCGCATCTTGCCCGCGCCGGGGAGCATCTCCAAGAGCGAGGACAGCGGGCCCATCTTCTGGAGCGCCCGGAGCTGCTTGAGGAAGTCGTCGAGGTCGAACTGGGCGCGGCGGAGCTTGCGCTCCATCTCCGCGGCCTCCTCCTCCGTCGTCTGCTCCTGCACGCGCTCGACCAGCGTCACGATGTCGCCCATGCCGAGGATGCGCGAGGCCATGCGCTCGGGGTGGAATACCTCGAGGCCGTCGAGCTGCTCGCTGATGCCGGCGAACTTGACCGGCACGCCGGTGACCTGCGTGGCCGAGAGCGCCGCGCCGCCGCGCGAGTCGCCGTCGAGCTTGGAGAGCACCAGGCCGGTGAGGCCGATGCGCTCGTTGAAGGCGGTTGCCGCGTTGACCGCGTCCTGGCCCGTCATGGCGTCGACGACGAGCAGCACCTCGGCCGGGTCGAGCGCCGCCTTCATCACGACGAGCTCCTCCATGAGCGCGTCGTCGACGTGGAGGCGGCCGCCGGTGTCGACGATCGCCCACGCCACGCCGATCTCCCGCGCGCGCTTGAGGCCGTTGGCGGCGACCCTGGGCGCATCGTCCGGGCCCGCCTCCTCGCGGTAGACGGGGACGTCGAGCTGCTTGCCGAGGGCTTCGAGCTGGTCCATGGCGGCGGGGCGGCGGGTGTCGGCCGCGATCAGGAGGGAGCGGTGGCCCTGCTTCCGCAGGTGCAGCGCGAGCTTGGCCGCGGTGGTCGTCTTGCCGGAGCCCTGGAGGCCGACCATCAGCATGACGCTGGGGGGCGCTGCGTGGGGCACGAGGGGGTGCGCGCCCACGCCCAGGAGCTCGACGAGCTGGTCGTGGACGAGCTTGATGACCTGCTGGCCGGGGGAGATGCCCTTGAGGACGCCGCCTCCGATCGCCTTCTCGCGGATCTGGTCGACGAAATCGCGGGCGATCTTGAAGTTGACGTCGGCTTCGAGGAGGGCGAGCCGCACCTCGCGCAGGGCCGCGTCGACGTCGGCCTCGGTGAGGCGGCCCTTGTTGCCCAGGCTGGTGAAGACGGCGGTGAGCTTGTCGGTGAGGGTGTCGAACATCTTCTAGAAGTCCTGGCGGCCCTCGAAGGCGCGTGCCACGGTGAGGTCGTCGGCGTATTCGAGGTCGCCGCCGACCGGCAGGCCGCGCGCGAGCCGGGTGACCTTGCGGCCCAGCGGCGCGACGAGCTGGCGGACGTACATCGCCGTCGTCTCGCCCTCGACCGTCGGGTTCATGGCGAGGACGACCTCGACGATGGGCTCGTCGGTGAGGCGGGCCACCAGGTCGCGGATGTGCAGATCCTCGGGGCCGATGTTGCGCATGGGGTCGATGATGCCGTGCAGCACGTGGTAGAGGCCGTGGTAGACCCCGGTGCGCTCGATCGCGAGGACGTCCAGCGGCTCCTGCACGACGCAGAGGACCGTCTGGTCGCGCGCGAGGTCGGCGCAGATGCGGCAGGGGTCGGCCTCGGTGATGTTCCGGCACCGCCCGCAGAGGGTGGTGCGGTCCTTGACCGACCCGATGGCCTGCGCCAGCGCGGCGGCCTCCTCGGCGGGCATGCGGATCAGGTAGTAGGCGAGGCGCTGGGCGGTCTTGGGGCCGATCCCGGGCAGCTTGTGCAGCTGCTCGATGAGGTGGGCGATGGGCGGTGCCAGGGAGGGGTGGGATGCCTCCGAAGAGAGAGGCTCGCGCGAGGTCATGGCCTAGATCCCCGGTATCTTCAGGTTGCCGGTGATGGAGCCGAGCCGCTCGTTGGCGAGCTCCTGGGACCTGGCGAGCGCCTCGTTCACGGCGGCGAGCACCATGTCCTGGAGGATCTCCACGTCGTCCGGGTCGACGGCGGCCGGGTCGATGGACACCGACTCGATGGCCTGCTTGCCGTTGGCGACGACCTTGACGGCGCCGCCGCCGGCCGAGCCCTCGACCGTCTCGGACGCGAGCTCCTCCTGGGCCTTAGCCAGCCGGGCTTGGATCTGCTGGGCTTGCTTGAGGAAGTTTCTGTTCAACTGCTGACTCCACGGGTGGCTCTGGCTCTGCTGGGGGTGCCGACTCCAAGGGGGGCGCGGGCTCTGGTGGCGCTGATCCTGCTGGTGGCGCTGACGCGGGGGCGCGCGCTGACTCTGGGGCGGGCGCTCGTTCTGGGGCGGGCGCCTCCACCTGGCCGACCATCTGGCCGCCGAGGCTCATGGCCGCGCGGACGAGGTGGCCCGCGTCGTCGGAGCCGCCGCGGTGGGCCGGGGCATCGTCCGCCTCGACGCGCAGCGTGAGCTTCTGCGCGAGGGTCTCTTCCAGCACGCGCTCGACCTCAAGGCGGGTCTTGGTGTCCTGCAGCTCCGCCTGGAGCCGCTCGCTGTTGGACACATGCGAGAAGCGCACGACGAGGTGCTCGCCGTCGACGTGGCGCTCGGCGGAGCTGCGCAGCAGCGCGGCGATGTCGAAGCGGG
>JADFQE010000142.1 GCA_022561985.1 Chloroflexota bacterium | reverse complement strand
GGCCATGCGGACGTCCGGCTCACCGGCCTCGAGCTGCTCTTCGGCGGCGTCGAACGGCTGGCCGAGGCGCTCCTGCGGACCGTCCCCGCGCACCTGGCGCCGCGCGTCGGGGTGGGGAGCAGCCGCTTCGTCGCATCGGTGGCCGCGGCCCAAGCCGAGGAGGGCAGCATCCACCATGCGTCCGGTCCCGCAGCCGCCTTCCTCGCTCCGCTCCCGGTTGACGTCCTGCCCGTGCCCTGGGCCACGCTCGAGCGGCTGAAGCGCTTCGGCCTGCGCACGCTCGGCCAGCTCGCCGCCCTCCCGGCCGGGAGCGTCCAGGCCCAGTTCGGCCGCGAGGGCACGCGCATGTGGGAGCTGGCGAACGGGACCGACCGGCGCCCCTTCGTGCGCCGCGTCGTTCAGGAGACGGTGACAGCCGGCATCGACTTCGCCATCCCCCTGGGCACGGTGGAGTCCATCGTCACCGCCGTGGACAGCCTGCTGGGGCGGGTCTTCGCCGCGCCGTCGATGCGCGGCCGCTTCGCGCGGGCGTGTGTCCTGAGCGGTGGGGTGCTGAGCGGGCCACGGTGGAGCAAGCGCATGGTCTTCCGAGCGCCCATCGGCAGCCGCGAGCAGGCCTTCCCCCTCGTGCGGACCACGCTTGAAGGCCGTCCGCCGCCGGGGCCGCTGGAGGACCTGCGGCTGACGCTCTCGGCCATCACCGGCGAGGGCGGCCGCCAGGAGAGCCTGTTCCTCGACGTCCGCCGTCAGCAGAACCTCGAGGAGGTGGTGCGCCAGCTGCGGGAGCGGCTCGGCGTGCAGCCGCCCATCTATCACGTCAGGGAGGTGGAGCCATGGTCGCGGATGCCGGAACGGCGTCGGGCGCTGGTGCCCTTCGCCCCCTGAACGCACCGCAGCCCGCGCGCGTCGAGGCTCGGGCCGGATGGCCCGCCGCCGTGTGGGAGCGTGGGTTATGGCTGCCGGTGGACAGGGTCGAGGACGTCTGGCGCATCGACGACGAGTGGTGGCGCGAGGTGAGCGTCGCGCGGACCTACTTCGAGGTGCTGCTGGAGGGCGGGAGGCGGCTCACGCTCTTCTTTGATCGCGCTACGGGGGATCGCGAGACGGGGCGGTGGTACCGGCAGCGCGATGGCTGAGTACGCCGAGCTCCACGCCCACTCCAACTTCTCCTTCCAGGACGGCGCCTCCACCATCGAGGAGCTGGTGGGCCGCGCCGCCGAGCTCGGCTACCCGGCGCTCGCGCTCACCGACCACGACAACCTGTGCGGAGCGCTGCGCTTCGCCCGCAAGGCCAAGCGCGCCGGCCTCAAACCCATCACCGGGGCCGAGGTCACGCTGGCGGCCGGCGAGGCACCTGCTGCCGCTCCACAACAGCAGCCCGGCCAGCGCTCGACCGCCTCCGCGCAGTCCCCTCGGTCGGCGCTGGCGAGTGGGTCAGGGGCCGTGCCCTTGCACCTCACGCTGCTCGCCGCTACGCCCACCGGCTACCGGAACCTCTGCAACCTGCTCTCGCTCTCCCACGCCTTCAGCGACCGCCGCTCCCCGGAGATGGACCCAGCCCTCCTGCCCGAGCACGCCGAGGGGCTGGTCCTGCTCACGGGGTGCGCCGACGGCCCCGTGCCCCGGCTGCTCGCGGACGGCAGGCACGAGGAGGCCGCGGCCCTGCTCCGGCGGTACGCCGAGTGGTTCGGCGAGGGGAACGTCTATCTGGAGCTCCAGCAGAACCTGGTGCGTGGCGACACCGCTCGCATCAAGGCGCTCGCGGCCCTGGGGCGCGAGACGGGCATACCATTCGTCGCCACCAACAACGTCTACTACCATGTGCGGGACCGTCACCGCCTCCAGGACTGCCTGGTCGCGATCCGCCACCGCAAGAGCCTCGAAGAGTCGCATCGAGAACGGCGGGCCAACGCCGAGTTCTACCTCAAGTCGCCCGCGCAGATGGCCCGGCTCTTCCGCGAGCTGCCCGAGGCTCTGGCCGCCACGATGACCATCGCCGAGCGGTGCGCCTTCGATCCGACGGACGGCCTCGCGTACCGCTTCCCGGACTACCCCGTGCCGCCGGGCCACACGCCCATCACCTACCTCGACCACCTCTGCCGGGAGGCGGCCCGGCGCCGCTACGGCTCCGTCACGCCGGAGGCCGATGCGCGCCTGCGGGAGGAGATGCGCCGCATCGAGCGCCACGGCCTCGCCGGCCTGCTGCTCATGTACCACGAGATCATCGGCATCGCCCGCGAGGTGCAGGTCGACCTGGGCCTGGTCGACCCGGAGACGCCGATCGAGGCGGCGCCGCCGGGCCGCGGCCGCGGCTCCTCCGTCGCCCTGCTCGCCGCCTACCTGCTCGGCCTCTCGCACATCGACCCGCTCACCTACGACCTGGGCCTCGACCGCTTCCTGCCGGAGGACCTGGTCACCGTGCCGGACATCGACCTCGACTTCCCGCGGGACATCCGGGAGGAGCTGATCAAGCGCGTGCACGAGCGCTACGGCTGGGAGCGCGCGGCGCTGACCGCGGCCTTTCCCACCTACAAGATACGCGGTGCCATCCGCGACCTCGGTCTCGCCCTCGGCTTGCCGGAGGACCAGCTGGACAAGCTGGCCAAGCAGACCGAGCACGCCGGGCCACGGCAGCTGCGCGAGGAGATGCTGGCGATGCCCGACTTCCGCGACAAGGCCGACGCCCCGGTCTGGCGCGACCTGATCGACCTCGCCGCGCAGCTCGACGGCTTCCCGCGCGGCATCGCGCAGCACCCCGGCGGGATGGTGCTCTCGTCCACGCCGCTGCTGGACTCGGTGCCCATCCAGCCGAGCGCGATCGACGGCCGCTACATCGTCCAGTGGGACAAGCACTCCGTCGAGGACGCTGGGTTCGTGAAGATCGACTTCCTGGCCCTCGGCGCGCTCTCGCAGATGCAGGAGGCGGTGCGGCTGATCGAGGAGCGCACCGGCGAGCTGCTCGACCTCTCGCAGATCGACTTCGAGGACGAGGGTGTCTACGCGATGATGCACCGGGCCGACACCATCG
>JADFQE010000141.1 GCA_022561985.1 Chloroflexota bacterium | reverse complement strand
CGGCGCGGGCGAAGCCGCTGAGGCCGAGCCGTGTGTAGAGCCTGCTCACGCCGATGGCCACGACGCAGAGGAAGCCGACCCCGAGGGCGTTGGCGATATAAAGCGAGTTGTAGCCGCCCTCGCTCAGGGCCCAGGCGGCCAGCGGTCCGCTTTCGTAGGCGTACGTCTTGCCACTGTGCTCCAAGAGCAGGTAGGTGCTGATGAGGTCGAGGGCGGCCAGCAGTGCCACGAGCGGCACGAGCCAACCGAGACGCCACGGCCACATGATCCACGAGAGTCTCGCGACGAGCCCCTCGAGGGCCCGGCCGCGCCCGATGTTCCGCGGGGACAGCAGTGCTTTCGCGGGGTTGGTCATAGGTCGTCTCGCACCAGGCACCCAGGATGGTTCGGGTCTATCGGTAGTGAGTTGGCGGTAGTGAGTCGGAGGCTCCCTCGGGCACCGGTCCGCCGGCCCTCGCTACGCTGGGGGGTGAAGGGAGCCGGCGGTCCGGATCCTTCCCGTCCTTCCGGGCGGTGGAGCCGAGGGAGCCTCCAACCACGACGCTAGCTCAACCCTCTCCCGGCGCCATCACACGAATGGGTCATTTCCCAATCACACGAATGGGTCATGCTAACGGCTCCGGCTGGAGTGAGAATGGCCGTGTCCGCCGACAGGAGAGCAGCATGCCAACCATCGCCGAGGTCCTCCGCAGCGGGAGACCCAAGCCGCCGACAGGGCTTCCCGCCTTGCAGCGGAAGATATTGGAGTACATGGAGGAGCACCCCGATGAGGTGTTCAGCTACGAGCACACTGACGAGCTCGCGGCCAAGCTCGGCGTCGATAGCGGGCACTCGGTCGAGTGGCATCTGATCAGCCTCGACAGCAAGGGACTGATCGCCAAGGCAAAGCTGGGGAGGAGGGCTTACTTCGGGTCGCGCTGGGCGATCAACCACCTCGTGCTGGCGGGCATCACCCTGCGCGACCCGAACGGGAAGGCACGTGAACCCTCGCTGTCTCCGGTGGCCGCGAGCGACTGGGTCGGCTGACCCGTGCGCGGCCCGGGCTCTCCTTCCGCAGCCAGCGGGCGGGCCTCAGCCGGCGGGCGGGCGTGGGCATCGCCGGCCCACTCGGCAACAATGCGTGTTTCGGACGTCCCATTGGCCCTTGACGACCCGCGGCCCCGCGAGGCAGTATCCACGGGGAGGCCATCACGGCTGACCATGCGGTGCACGCATTGTAATTTCGATAACGTCGCGGGCGTGACCGTCTGCCAGGTCTGCGGCACGCCGCTGGAGGGCGTCGCATGCCCTCGGTGCGGGTCGCTCAACCCGACGGATTTCCACTTCTGTGGCTTCTGCGGCTACACGATGCGGGAAGCGGCGCCCGCTCCGGCTACCGTGCCGGTGCCTCCCGTCCAGGCCGCGCTGCCACCATCAGCTCCTCCGCCGGCGCCCTCCAACGGACCTCCGCCCGTCGTCCTGATCGGGTTCGGCGCCATACTGTCGTTGGCGGCCGCGGCCTATCCCTGGTACCTCTTCGGCGACCCGACGGCAACGGGCTCGACGCTTTCGGAGGTGCTGGCGGTCGGCTGGCGCTGGTTCCCCGGAGCCCCGCTGATGTTGATCGCGGTCTCGGCGGTGACGTCCACGCTCGTGTCCATGGTGCGCGGCTGGAACACGGCACGTCCTGCCGTCGCGGTCGGCTCGGGGCTCGTCACGCTGCTCTCCGCGACGTGGCTGGGAGAGGGCCTGACGCGGACGGAGCTGGGCACGACCGACGCGGGGCTGCCCGCCACCGGCGCGGTCCTGGCCACCATCGGGGCCATCGTCGTGATCAGCGTGGGGCTGTGGAGCTTCCAGCGGTCGCGGACGCCCTAGGCGCCCACGCCCTAGGCGCCCACGATCGAGACGAGCACCTCGCGCTGGCGCGGGCGGTCCAGCTCGATCAAGAACACGCGCTGGTAGGTGCCGAGCTGCAGCTCGCCGTCTATCAGCGGGATCGTCTCGCTCGTGCCGAGGAAGAGGTGGCGGCAGTGGGCGTGCCCGTTGGGGCACTCCTCCTCCGTCATGTTGACGGTCCGCAGGGAGAAGTCGTTGTGGGCGTAGTAGGCGTCCTGGGGGGCCACACGCTCCAGGAACGACTCCATGTCGGCCAGGAGGAGCGGCTCGTTCTCGTTGATCTTGATCGCCGCGGTCGTGTGCTTCGTGTACACGCAGACGAGCCCGTCTCTGGCGCCGGACTCGCGCACGATGCCGGTGATCTCTTGGGTGATGTCGATGAACTCGGGGGCTTTCGTGGTCTCGCGCAGGATGCGGGATACAGTTGCGTTCATCAGGGTCAAGATCCTCTCGCCGGCAGATTATCGCGCCGCCCACACACTCCGCCCCCGTGGCACGCACGGTAGCACACCGGCGTCCGCCGGTTCAACGCTAGGGCGCTCGTTCTCAGCACCGTCGCGGCGTGGAGGGGCGCGCGTCAGCGGTCCCGCTGCACGCAGTACGCGGCGATCGCCTCCAGCGTCCGCTGCCGGCCCGCGGGCAACCCCAGCGCCCCGGCGAGCGAGACCGCCTCCGACGCGCATGCCTCGGCGGTGCGCATCACGTACTCTCGTGCGCCGAGACGGTCGAGCAGCGCCAGGATGCGCCGCACGTTCGGGCCGCTTACCTCGTCGTCCCGGTGCGCCTCTTGGAGCCAGGCGCGGTCCTCCTCGGTGCCCGCCTCGCGCAGGTGCACCAGGGGCAGCGACTTCTTCTTGCGCTGGATGTCCGTCAGTGGCTTGAGCGTCTTGGCGGGGTCGCCCCACACGCCCAGGTAGTCGTCGCGCACCTGGAACGCGACGCCGATGCGGCGGCCGCAGGCGCCGAAGGCGTGGGCTTGGCCGGGGTCGTCGTTGGCCACGAGCGCGCCGAGGAACATGGCGCTCTCGAACAGCGCGCCCGTCTTGCGGCCGATCATGTCCAGGTATTCCGCGACCGTGACCCGCTCCCGTTGCTCGAACGCCATGTCGAGGTACTGGCCCTCGATCATCTCGAGGTAGCGCTGGTTGAGCTCCGCGGACGCCCGCATCACCGCCGCAGGTGGCAAGC
>JADFQE010000066.1 GCA_022561985.1 Chloroflexota bacterium | reverse complement strand
GGCATGGTGGCGGGCGATCCTGCCTCTGCCGCTGAGGCGCCGCCGGCGCCCGAACCTCCGGCGACGCCTGCCGCCGGCCCCCGTCTCGGCCCATCGCGGGGGAGCGATCGGCGCGGGCGCGTCGACGGGCGCCAGGAGGGCGGGGATCGTGACGGGCGCGGCAAGGGCCGCTCACGCACCCGCACGCCGGAGGACCGGCGGCGCGGCAGCAGCACAGGGGGAGGCATGGGGCGGCGGGTCGGCGACGATCGTCCCCGCGACGAGCCCTACGACGAGAGGGGCGACGAGAGGGGCGACGAGAGGGGCGACGAGAGGGGCGACGAGAGGGGCGACGAGCCCTACGACGAGAGGGACGGGGGGCCGGGCGGCGGGCCGGGCGGCGACAGGGGGACGCCTCCGGATGCGGCGATCGACCTGGTCACGGTCGTCTCGCTGGGGCCGTGGCTCGAGGCGGGCGTCCGGCGGATGGGCGGCGAGCGCGTGAAGTCGCTGCTGGGGGTGTACGCCGCCATCGGCGGTATCACCACGGAGCTGCGGGACGTGCTGGTCCTGCTGGTCTCGCTGGACGATACGGCCCCGAAGACGCGCGCTATGTCCGTGGGCGAATCGCTCCGTTTCCTCGTCGATCTCGACGACGTGATCTGGCGCGGCCGTCAGGACTGGCGGCGCGCCATGATGGCGTCCATGGTCGCGGGCGCCCGCGCGCTCGATGACGAGGACGGGGACCCGGATGAGGACCGTGAGGCGGCCTAGGAACCTTCACCAAGCGACATGAGAGACGGGGAGGAGAGGCGCATGATCCTGTTCAAGAGCTGTCCGAAGTGCACGACCGGAGACCTGATGAAGTCGGAGGATCTGTTCGGCGAGTACATGGAGTGCCTCCAGTGTGGGTACATGAAGGACCTCGCCGCCCCGGCGCGATCGGTGGTCCCTGTCCCCGCACCGGTGCCGGTGCCGGTCGAGGTGACCGAGGTGACCTTCGAGCCACCGCGCCTGTCCGCGTAACGCCCCTGGGGGCGGTTGCCGCCACGACCCGAGCGCCTGAGACACGCCGCGCGAGCCATCTCGCGCGGCGTGTCTCGTCCGGCGGCCCCGCCCGCCCGGCACGGGACGCGTCCACTGGGCCGTGGCCAGCTTGCGGGGTCATACCGCGGGGTGCGCCACCAACCCGATTGAGGGCCTTCGGACCCCTTTGAGGGGGGTTCTCTCCGTTCACCCAGGGTGCCGTGCCTGCCTATCCTTGATCGAACGGGGCGTCGGCGGTGGCGGCCGGGGGGCCGCCCGATGGGGCGGAGTACTTTCGTACCTGTGCCGGGCGCTCCGCGTGTGATGCCATGGAGTGCGGGGGGCCGTGCCGCCTCCACCTCGATTGGCCCCAACCGGGAGGACACCGATAGACAAGATCATTGCGACCACGCTGCTCATCGTGGGCAGCGTCGTCGCCGCCGTGATGGTGATGAACTCGGTCTTCCCCGCGATCGTGCGGAGCGGCAACTCCCTCGCGCGCATGGCCGACCACGTGGAGGACCGGATCGCGAGCCAGATCAAGGTCGTCTACGCGACCGGCGAGCTCGACGAGAACGCCACCTGGCAGGACGTGGATAGCGATACGTACTTCGACGTGACCTTCTGGGCCAAGAACGTCGGCGCGGTCCGGATCATCGGCATCGCCGAGACCGACATCTTCTTCGGCGTGGAGGGGGACTTCGCGCGTATCCCGTACACCATGGACGCCGGGGGGGCGTACCCACAGTGGGCCTACACCATCGAGAACGGGACCGAGTGGACGAACGCCGTCACGGTCCGGTTCTCGATCCACTACGACGTCACCAAGACCAGCGACGAGTACTTCGTGAAGATCATCGCGCCCACCGGGGCGTACGACGATCACTACTTCAGCTTCTGATGAGGGCGTATGAGCATCGCGATCGTAACGGTGATGATGACAGCGCTGCTCCTGGGCGGCGTCGCCGTCTTCGCGCAGGGGTCTTTCGCCGCGCTGACGAAGATGACGGATGCGTGGAACGAGATGGAGGACCGCACCTCCGCCATGGCGCGGACCAGTCTCGAGGCCGTGTCGACCAGCTACGCCACGCCGACCATCGACGTGACGATGCTCAATTCGGGGGGGATCGCGCTGCGGGACTTCGCCAAGTGGGACGTCGTCGTGCAGTACTACGAGACCGACGGCACGTACCGCTCCGCGTGGCTCCCCTACACGGGCTCGACGCCCGTGGCTGACAACAGCTGGGGGGTGGTGGGGCTGTATCAGGACGCGGCCGCGTCCAAGCCGGAGGCGTATCAGCCGAACATACTCGACCCCGGCGAGCACCTGGTGATCAGCATCGTCGTGGACCCGCCGGCGGACTCGACGGCGAATAACCGCGTGCTGGTCGGAACGCCCAATGCGGCGACGTTGAGCAGCGCGTTCTAATCGAGGTCCGGGGGTGGGCCCGGACCTGAGGGCGGGAAGCGAGAGAGCAGCCACATGCCATCGATGCAGAATGCCGGCGTCATCTCGACCGGCAACGCCGAGATCGACAAGAAGCTCGGAGGGGGTGTGCCCGTGGGCTCCCTCATCTTCATCGAGGGCCAGTCGGATGCCGGGAAGTCCGTGTTCACGCAGCAGCTCGCCTGGGGCTCGCTCCGGAAGGGTTACCGGGTGACCATGCTGTCCACCGAGAACACGGTGAAAAGCATGCTCCGGCACATGGGCAGCCTCAACCTGGACGTCTCGGACCACCTGCTCCTCGGGCGGCTCAAGGTGTTTCAGCTCCGTGCCATGCGCGCTCAGGACGGTGCCAGCCACGCGCTCGAGGCGCTGCTGACGGCGATCCACGCCCAGTGGGAGCAGGACCTCGTCATCGTCGACTCCCTCACGTCCTTCGTCGCGCACTCCTCACCCGAGCAGGTCATCGGCTTCTTCGAAGAGTGCAAGGGCGTCACCGACCAGGGCATGACCATCGCGCTGGTCGCGCACTCGTACGCGTTCAACGACGGCATGCTCGTGCGCATCAGCTCGATGTGCGACGCGCACTTCAGGTTCGCCATCGAGCCCATGGGAGACAAGCTCATCAAGACCCTCGAGGTGTCGAAGGTGCGCGGCGCGAACATGAGCACCGGCAACGTCGTCAGCTTCGACATCGAGCCCGGCGTGGGGATGAAGATCATCCCCTTCAGCAAGGCGCGGGCGTAGGCGGCTGGGCACATGGCCGACTTCGTACTGCCCTTCGAGCCCGTTGCCAGACCACCGGGCAAGATCGACGTGCTCTTCGCCTCCGGGCTCTTCCAGCTGCTGCCCGAGGAGATGCAGGCGGCGTGTCACCGGAACCCCCAGCTGCTCGAGTACCTGAGCATCCTCCCCATCGAGCAGACGGGCGTTCCCGAGTACTACAAGGAGATGGACCGGAAGCTGGGCAGGATCAAGCGGCGGAACCTGATCTATCCCGTCTCCGACCAGATCCACATCCACGTCCTCTCGACCGGCGAGGAGCGGGACCACTACATCCCCATCGAGCCCACCATCGGCGTCGAGATCGGTAACAAGGCCGAGGTGTTGAAGGACCGGATGGTCGAGTTGGCGTACCTCTTCGAGGACGCCGAGACGCCCGATGACCGGCGCGAGATCCTGCACACGATCATGCTGAAGCTCTGCCGCATCGTGGATGAATCGAAGGAGACTCCGGCCGGCGAGGAGACCGAGGCGAAGCCGAAGGGCGGCCTGCTGGGGCTGCTCGGCGCGAAGGGCAAGCCCAAGGCGAGGAAGGTCGAGGTCACCGAGCGCGAGCTGGCCGCGATCGAATACGTGATCGCGCGCGATACGATCGGCATGGGGACGCTCGAGCCCTTCGTCCACGACTCCTGGATCGAGGACATCAGCTGCAGCGGACTGGGCCCGATCTTCATCGAGCACAAGGTGTTCAAGTCCATGCGCAGCGCGCTCCAGTTCGTCGATTACGACAACCTGGACGAATTCGTGCTGCGGCTCTCCGAGTCGATCCAGCGCCCCGTGACGCTGCGCAACCCCATCGTCGACGCGACCCTCGCGGACGGCTCCCGTATCAACATCGTCTACGGCCGCGAGGTGAGCCAGCGCGGCAGCAACTTCACCATCAGGAAATTCCCCGGGACCCCGCTCAGCATCCTGGAGCTCATCGGCTTCGGATCGCTCAGCTACCAGATGGCCGCCTACATATCGCTGGTCATCGAAGCGGGGATGAACGTCTTCATATGCGGAGAGACCGCGTCGGGCAAGACGACGCTCATCAACGCGGTGACGACCTTCGTGGCCCCGGACGCCAAGATCGTGAGCATCGAGGACACCCCCGAGGTCATGGTGCCCCACGGCAACTGGATCCGGGAGGTGAGCCGCGTCGCCGTCAAGACGGGCGACGGCCCCGGCGTGTCCATGCTGGACCTGCTGAAAGCAGCGCTGCGGCAACGCCCCAACCTCATCATCATCGGTGAGATCAGAGGCGAGGAGGGAGCCATCGCGTTCCAGGCCATGCAGACGGGCCACGCCGTCATGGCGACGTTCCACGCGTCCACCGTCGAGAAGCTGATCCAGCGGCTCACCGGCAACCCCATCTACGTGCCGAAGACCTACATCGAGAACCTGAACGTCGCGATCATCCAGAGCCTGGTCAAGCTGCCCAACGGCACCACCGGCCGCCGTGCGATCAGCATCAGCGAGATCGTGGGCTACGACCCGCCCTCGGACACCTTCTCGTTCGTGGAGGTCTTCCGCTGGAACCAGGTGACGGACGAGTTCGAGTTCCCCGGCGACAAGAATAGCTACCTGTTGGAAGAGCACATCGCCGCATCGAAGGGGTTCCCGCCGAACAAGCGGCAGGGGATCTACGCGTTGCTCGAGAAGCGCGCCAAGGTGCTCAGGAAACTTCAGGAGAAGGGGGTCAACGGCTACTATGAGCTTCTTCGCGTCCTTTCCCGGGCTCAGCAGGAGGGCATCTTCTAGCGTCCGCGAGAAGCCGAAGCCCTCGATCAACCCGCAGACTGGGATGCTCGGGTTCGACCTGCTGTTCTCGCTGGCGCACCTCTCGGCCCTGGCCGCGGCTGGGGTCCCGCGCGCCAAGCTCATGCAGATGACCGGCGCTCTCCCCGTCTCGACCGCCCCCTACTTCCAGGAGGTCGAGCGCATCGCCAGCGGCATGAGCTACCAGTACGCGGAGGCGTGCCGGATCGTCGGCGAGCAGGTGACCCACGAGGAGGCCAAGGGGCTCCTGCTGCGCCTCTCGGGCGCCATGAACACCGGCGAGAGCGAGTCCGACTTCCTGGCGGGGGAGGCCCAGATCCAGGCCGAGGCCTACGGCAACGTCTACGAGCGCAACCTCGAGACGCTCAAGAAGTGGACGGACGCGTTCACCGCGCTCATCGTCTCCGCGGCGCTCATCGTGGTGGTCGCCACCGTGTCCACGATGATCTACGACCTGGGCACCACCGTCGTCGGTGGTCTCGTGCTCACCACCATGATCATCGCCGTGCTCGGCGTGTGGATCATCTACCGCGCCGCCCCGCGTGAGCAGCGGACGCTGCGCGGCCCCCCCGCGGCGCGCAGCCAGGCCCGCGTCCGGAGCATGATGACGATGCTGCTCCCGGCGGCATTCGCGCTGGGCTCCCTCGCGATGCTGGTCGGTCTCAACTTCGGCTACTCGATGATCGTCTTCGGTCTCACGATCTTCCCCATCGGGGTGGTGGCCCGCCGCCTGGACCGCGGCGTGACCCGCGTGGACCAGGACATCAGCACGTTCCTCCGGGTGCTGGGCACGACGATGAGCGCGATCGGGACCACAGCCGTCGTCGCCATGCGCCGCCTGGACATGCGCTCGATGCCGTCGCTGGCCCAAGGCGTCCGGGACCTCGGCACGCGGCTGGATGCGCGCGTGTCGCCGCGGCTCAGCTGGGACCGCTTCGTCGACGATACGGGCAGCGAGATCGTGTCGCGCTCCGTCCGCGTCTTCCTGGACGGGACGATGCTGGGTGGCGACCCGGAGGAGGTCGGCAAGCGCGCCTCGCTGCTCGGCTCGAAGATCACGCAGCTGCGGGCCAAGCGGCTGCTGGTCTCCGAGACGTTCACGTACCTCTCGATGACGATGCAGGTGGTCATCTCGTTCCTGCTCATCTTCATCGTGGAGATCGTGAGCGGGTTCAACGACCTCATCGCCGCCGCGGGCCTCGGCTCCGCCGGGGGGGCTGATGCCGCGTTGGGCTCGACCCTTGCCTTCAACCTGGCGAACCTCCGTTTCCTTCAGATCGCCATGGTGCCGGTGGTCCTCGTCCTCACGATCGTGAATGCGGTCGCGCCGAAGGTGGCGGCGGGAGACTACGCGCTCTCCATCTTCTACTACCTGGGGATCAGCGCGGTCCTCGGCGGTGGCGCGTTCATCGCGGCGCCGCTCCTCGGACACGCGATCTTCGGCGCCAGCTCCATCGGCCTCTAGCCCGCCCGAAGCCTGCCCAAAGACCATAGGAGGCCCCCACATGGCAGAAGAACCCCCGAAAGAGAAGACCGAGGACGCCGCCGGGAACGACAAGCCGGAGGAGTCCAAGAAGGCCGGCGCCGGCGACCTGTTCGGCGGCGACGACGATCTCATGGACCTCTTCGAGGAAGACGACGAGATCAACGAGGAGCTCGCGGCGCTCACCGCCGGCCTGGAAGACGTCGCCATCGGTGACCTGCTCGCGCAGGTCAAGGACATCCGCGCGATCTTGGACAGGCGCTGACCCGCCGCGGCCGCTCCGAGCCGTCGCCGCTTCAGCCGGAGGGACGCTCGTGGGCCTCGAGCTCGTCGTGCCGGTGCAGACTCTCGCGCGCGACGAAGACGATGAGCAGCACCGAGACGACGTGCAGTGGTGCGAAGGCCCAGAAGGCCGCGCCGGGGGAGTACGCGGTGGCGATCAATGCAGCGATGGGCGGAGAGAGGACGGCGCCCACCTCGCCGAAGGCGCGCCGCATCGCCTGGAGCTGGCCCCGCACGTGGAGCGGCACGATGTCGTAGGTGTAGATGGTCATGGCGCCCAGGGCCAGGCCGTTCGCGAGTCCGATGATGACGGCCACGATGGCGATGCCCACGACGTCGTGGGCCAGGGGAAGTGCGATGAACCCCACGGCCGAGAATGCCGCGGCGGGGGCCGCCGCCCACTTCCGCCCCAGCTTGTCGGAGATGAACCCGGTGGGCACGATCATCAGGAACGTGGTCAGACCCAAGACGCTGAACAGGAGCCCGGTGGTGGTCGCCGAGTAGGAGAGCTGCTCCTGCGTGTAGAGCGGCAGCATCGAGTTGGTCACCTGGGAGCGCGTCATCTGCGCGAAGGTGGAGAAGAAGAGGATCGCGTAGGTGGCGCGGAACAGCGGATGGATCTGCCCGATGCTGCGTAGACTGAAGATCGGAGCGCTCCGCTCGCTCCGGCGCGTGCCGGAGTCCCGGTAGGCCAGGGAGATGGCCACGACGACCGCGGAGGTCGCCGCGTAGATCCAGAACAGCCCGCGGATGCCGAGGGTGTCGGCGAGCAGCCCGCCGATCGCCGGGCCGATCACGAGTCCCGTCGAGCCGATCCCCATGAGCGCGCTCATCTGCCGCCCGCGCTGGTCCTTCCGCACCATGTCGAAGGCGGCGATCTCGCGCCCGAAGGTCCATGCGCCGATGCCGGCGCCCCAGAGGAACTGCGTGAGGAGCACCACGGCGAAGTGCGGCGCCAACGCCGCACCCACGGCGCTCCCTGTCGCAAGCACCGCGCCGGTGAGCATGAGCGGCTTCGCGCCCATGCGGTCGACCAGCGCGCCCGCGGGGATGAGCGCGAGGCCGCGGCCGAGGAGCTGCGAGGTGAGGGCCTGGACGGCGAGCGCGCCGCTCACGCCGAACTCCTGCCCGAGCGCGGGCAGGGCCGGGATGATCATGCCTTGGCCCAGGGACATGAGCATCGACGGGAAGTAGATGTGGAGCGCCGCCTGCCGGAGCTTGCCCCCGCCTAGGCCCACGGTACGCCGTGCGCGGCCGGTGGGCGCCGGGTGCGGGTGGAGGGGGAGGCGGCCATCGCCCGAAGCGTAGCACGCGGAGCCGTGCGCCGGCGCTCCCCGGGCGCCCTCACGGGAGCGGTGGGCGGCGTATCATTGGCCGGCGCGGGCGAGTAGCTCAGCGGTCAGAGCACCTGCTTTACACGCAGGGGGTCGCAGGTTCGATCCCTGCCTCGCTCACCAGCCATCCATCGCACCGTGGCCTGGAACCGAGAAGGGCCGTCCGGCTCGATTGGCGGCCCTTCTCGCGAATGTAGCAGAGCACGTAGCAACCGGGGGGGCATCTAGCACTCCGGTGGGCAGAGGCGTGAATGATGACGCTTCAAGACACGGTTCAGATTGCCACCATGGTGGCAAGCGGCGCCGACGGCAGAAGCCAAGACTCTATAGATGGCTTTGGAGCCAGCGGTTCGTCTGATGCAGTACAATCCCTGCCGAAGTTCTACGATGAGAGCGCATTGCACGATTCGGGAGCGGGAAGGACGACGACATGACAAGCAAACAATCCGGACTACTGGCTGGCATCGCCGCGGCGCTGGCCCTCGTCCTAGCGGGCTGTGGCGCCGATCCCACGGCCACGCCGACATCCGTGCCCACCGCCACGCCGCCCCCACAGGCGGCAGCGACGCCCACGCCCGACGAGGCCGCCCTGTTCCAGGCTGAGTGGGACGCGCTGATCGCGGCCGCGCAGGAGGAGGGTGAGCTGACGATGGTGTTTGGCGGCGCGGCCGGGCGCAACTTCCGCGAGATAGCCGAGGCCTTTGGAGAGCGATTCGGCATCGAGGTGACCGTCGCCACCGGGGGCGGCACCGCCGGTGCGCAACGCATCATGGCTGAGCAAGCTACCGGGCGGTACCTGGTGGACCTCATGTTCGGGGGTAGCGGGGTGGCGATCACGACAATGGCCCCCGCGGGGGCACTCGCCCCCATCGGGGAGCTGTTCATCCACCCGGAGGTCACGGACCTGTCCCTCTGGTACAACGGCAGGCACTGGTACACAGACGCGGAGCAAAAATTCGTATTCGCCTTCGCCGCAACCGCAAGGCCAGAAAACTTGGGGATGCGCTACAACACGGACCTCGTCACCCAAGACGACATCGACGCCATGAACTCCGTGTTCGACTACCTGGACCCGAAGTGGAAGGGGAAGATCGTTTCGCGTAGTCCCCTCCACGGTGATGTTGCCTTTTTCACTCAGTACGTCCACCCGGACATAGGCACGGAGTGGATAGACAGGTTCGTCTCGCCGGATCTGGACGTGACCTTTAGCGACGACAACCGGTTCATGGTCGACGGTGTCGCCAAGGGCAAGTTCGCTCTTGGCATCAGCATCGGCGGCGCCGGTCGTGACCTCGACTCCCTGGGGACCCTTGGCGCGCCCGTCAAGGCGCTCGTCAAGGAGTTCAAGGAGGGCGGCGGGTTGAGCGCATCGGCCAGCTCGGACGTTTTCCACGCCCCGATAAACCCGCCGCATCCGAATGCTACGAAGCTCTGGGTCAACTGGTGGCTCACGAAGGAGGGCCAGACGATCATGCACACGATGGCAACAGAGCTTCCGGACCCGACGCTCCGGGTGGATGTGACCGACTGGGGCAAGACCGACGAGAAGGCACGCAGAGTGGAAGGGAAGGATTACCTGTTCTTCGACGCTCAACCTGAGACCATCGCGAAGAACAAGGAGGCGTTCGACTACGGGGTCAGCGCCTTTGAGGCGGCTCGCCGCTAGCGGGCTGCTGAAGAATCGGTGGCCGAAGCGATCCTGAGGCGCGTTTAACGGGACATGTGGCCTCGCACCTGTTTTACACGCAGGGGGTCGCAGGTTCGATCCCTGCCTCGCTCACCAGGGTTCCCACGAGCCGGTCCGCGCTGTGTTCCAGGCTCGCACTGTACCCCGCGCTTAGGTCGCTCCCTCGCTCGTGGGGCCAACCACGCCGTTGCACCAGGAGACGAAGGACTTCATGCGGCACGGCGCGTCGTTCTTGCCGAGCTCCGCCTCGAAGATCTCGTGGATCTCGCGGTCCTCGTTCTTGTACTCGATCTGCCCGCCGCCCTCGTTGACGTCGACGTCGGTGCCGCCGAAATTCGCCTGCGTCGTCCCGTTGCCGGGGCGCAGCGCCATGTAGCGGGCGCGCGTGGGGCCCGCGTTGAAGTGCTGGTGGAAGGTGCCCTCCGCCGGAACGATCACCATCCCGCCCACCTTCCAGTCCGCCTTCCGCATGTCCGAGCGGTCGTCCTTGCTCCACAGCAGGGAGAAGCCCATGCCGCTGAGGATGACGAGGTGCGCGCCCGGTCCGTGGCGGTGGGCTTTCTTGTAGGTGCCGACGGGGAACTCGGAGATGTGGACCCGGTTGACGTTCTGCGCCAGCTCGATGTGCGCCTGGATACCGCCGGCCCCACGGGTGAGGTAGTCCCACAGCGGCATGGTCGGCGCGTTGGGGACGAAGTTGGACACCCACTTGCGCCGCTTGTAGGCCTTGCCGCCGGCGCTGAAGTAGTCCCCGTCGCCCGAGAAGCGGCTCTTGAACTGGAACGCGTTCTCGAAGATGAAATCGAGGTCGCGCCACTGGCGCATGACCGGAGGCGCGTTGGTGACGGCCAGGTAGCGCGCCGGCTCCGTCCCGCTGGCGTTGAAGTGCTGGTACCAGGCGTTCAGCGGGATGGCGAAGAGGCTTCCTTCGTGCCACTCGAAGGTCTGCTTGTGGCTCTCGTCGAGCCAGACGCTGGTCGCTCCCCGGCCCGAGACGACGTAGACCGTCTCTTCGTACATGTGGTGCTCGGGCTCCGACTTCCCGCCGGGCTTGATCTCCACCACGTGGGAGTCGTTGAGCAACCCCTTGCCGGGGATGTTGATGACGGCGCCCCTGCCGCCCTTGCGCTCCCAGTCGCCCAGATCGAGGGTGCCGAGGCTCTCGAAGGCGTAGTCGACGATGACCTTCACGCCCTCGCGCTTCTGCCACTCCAGGTAGACGTCCGGCTCGACGTACTCTTCGAGGTCGTCCGGTGTCTCCGCACGCTTGATCTCAGTCTCCATCTGCATGACGTCTCTCCTCCAGTGGTTCTGCCGGGCATCAGCGCTGCGCCTCGTTACGCCTTCGGGAGGTACGCTTCTTCCAAGGCCTCGATGTCCTTGTGGTTGAGCTGAAGCAAGCTGTCGTTCGAGACGCGTCCCCACTTGCTGTCCTTCGCTCGCTGCGCCCAGTCCTCCTCCGCCTCCGCGCCCCGCTCCTTGAAGTCGTTGAGGAACTCCCACTGGGCCTGCAGGCCGGCGTCGATCGTCAGCGTGCGATAGAGCGCGGCGGATGCTCCTAGCTCCTGCATCTCATCGACGGTAGGACCGGGCCGCGGGCCACCGTATCCTGCCAGCAGCGGTACGGGTATCTTGGCCGATGCCTCTTTGATCTGCTCCCTCGACGCGATCCCCGTCATCCATACCGCGTCCGCACCGCCCTCCTCCGCATAGCGGATGCACCGATCGAGCGCCGCCTCGAAGCTCCCGCCCTCCGCGCGGATGAAGTCGCAGCGGGCGAAGATCACGAGATCGGAGCCGACCGACTCCTTGGCGGCTTTCGCGGCCTGATACTTCCCGATCGCCTCTTCCGCCGAGATACAGGTCTGCTTTCCCTGGCCTTTCTTCGGCGCTTCCTGGTCCTCGATGGTCATGCCGGCCACCCCGGTCCGCGCATATTCGCGGACGGCGCGGTACACGTTGAGGGCGTTGCCGAACCCGGTATCGGCGTCGGCTATGACGGGGATGCTGCACCCCTCCGCCACACGCCGGGCGTGATCTGCCATCTCCGTCATGTTGAGGAAACCCACATCAGGCAGTCCCCACAGATACGTACCGGTGTGCGAGCCCGCCATGAAGAAGGTGTCGTACCCGATGTTCTCCACCATCTTTGCCATCATCGGGCTGAACCCACCCGGTAGGATCAAGACCTCGGGGGCCTTCAGAAGCTCTCGTAAGCGGTCCCCTTTTCCGTTTCCCATGACTCCTCCTCCTGTGGCTGTGGACGCCGGATCGGCAGGCGGCATCGCCCCTCCACCGGATGGGAGGGGGCGCCAGGCGGCAGTATAGAGCAACGCGCCGCCCCTCTAAGAACGCCCGCGGATCTCGAGGCACGCCGTTGCCACGCTCGAGCAGGGCCACGCGCGTGACGCTTGGATCGCCGGCACCCGCCTCGAGGCCGGGGATGGGACCGCATCCGCATTCGTGTACGATAGGGCGCGCGCCGGCGGCGGAGGCCGTCAGCAGAACAGCGCAAGACTTCGAAGGAGGGGCATGATGGCGCCTCGGTACAACGTGATCTCTGCGGACTCGCATCTGGACGTCGTGCGCGCCGACCGGTGGGTGCACCACGTCGAGGCGAAGTGGCGCGACCGGGCCCCGAGGCTGGTCACCTTCGCCGACGGGCGGGAGGGCATCGTCGTCGAGAACCGCGCGATCAAAGGCCAGAACCAAGGCATCCCGCACAAGGTGTACGGGATGGAGGACAAGAGGGGCGTGGGGGCCGGCACTCCCGAGCAACGCGTCGCGGAGCAGGACGAGGACGGCGTCGACGCCGAGATCATGTTCACCCACGGCCAGATGCCCTTCTGGCGGGGGCTCTCCGACGACGAGGGCTACGAGGCGGTCATCCGCGGGTACAACGAGTGGCTCGCCGAGGAGTACTGCGCCTTCGCCCCGGACCGGCTGATCGCCATGGGGTTGATCCCGGACAGTGGGTTGGACGCCGCCATCGCGGAGCTGGAGCACATCGCGCGCCTCGGTCTCAAGGGCGCTCAGTTCATCGCGTACCCGAGTGGCAAGGGGTATCCGACTCCCGAGGACGACCGCTTCTGGGCGCTGGCGCTCGATATGAAGATGCCGCTCACCTCCCACACCGTGTCGGGCTCGACGAGGTTCTGGACCAAGGAGCCGTCGTTCCTCTATCCGAAGAGCGGAGGGAGGCCCGGCGGGGACCCGATGACCGTGATCCTCCGGTTCGTCGGGGACCAGGCGACCGCCCACGTGCAGATGACCATGGCCGGTGTCTTCGACCGCTTCCCGGACCTGCGGATCTGCTGGTCCGAGACCCAGGCCGGCTGGCTCCCGCATGCCATGGCCCAGATCGATCACAACTTCGAGTGCAACAGCTTCCTGGCGGAGAAGAACTACGGGGTCGTGCCACCTGCCAAGCCCTTCAGCAGCTACCTGGTGGACAACGCCGTGTGGGTCTTCCTGAACGACCCCATCGGGGTCAAGATGCGCCACGAGGTCGGGGTCGACAAGCTCCTGTGGGGGAGCGACTTCTCGCACTCCGCGAGCGACTGGCCCCACTCCCGCGAGTCGATCGACAAGATGTTCGCCGATGTGCCGGACGACGAGCGTTACAAGATGCTCGCCGGGAACGCCGTGGACTTCTTCCGCCTCGACGTCAACTAGCGATGGCCGCGGGCCTGCACCACGACCTGCTCGAAACGAGCTGGGGATGGGTCGGCGTCGTCGGGTCTCCCGCCGGCATCCGCTACTGCTCGCTGCCCGAGCCCACGCCGATCGGTGCGCTGGAGCACCTCGCGGACCTCATGAGCGAGCCGCTGCCCGAGCGGCGCGCCGGCGCGTTCGAGAGCTTCCGGGCGCAGCTCGATGCGTACTTCCGCGGAGAGCTCGATTCGTGGGACGTGCGCCTGGACCTGGAGGGAGCGAGCCCCTTCTTCCGGCGCGCGTGGGAGGCCTGCCGGACCATCCCGCCGGGCGAGACGCGGAGCTATCGCTGGCTCGCCGAGCAGGCGGGGAACGCGAAGGCGGCGCGCGGCGCGGGCCAGGCGATGGCGCGCAACCGCGTGCCGCTGGTGGTGCCGTGCCACCGCGTGATCGGCAGCGACGGCGCCCTGCACGGCTTCGGTGGGGGTGGGCTGCCGCTCAAGGCGCGGCTGCTGGAGCTGGAGGAGGGCGCCCGCCGGGAGTAGCCGCCCGCGGGGCCTAGATGCCCGTGGGGACGGGCGTCTCCTCGATGGTGATGGCGTCGTGGCCCAGGATCTCGTCGAGGCGCGCGGCGAGCTCGTCGCAGTACCCCGTGGTGACGATGGGCATCTCCAGGCGCCAGCGCTTGCCTTCGCTCCAGATGAGCAGGTCCACGCCGTCGGTCCCCGGATAGTCCAGCAGCGTTTCCATCACCGTCCGCAGCAGGTGCGTGTCCTCCTGCGGCCGCTCGGTCTCCGTCATGTTGACCAGCAGCTTGCGGCGTGAGCGCGTCGGGCCGTGGCCGTTGACGGCCGGTGTCGCCGCGTTGGCCGCGGGGGCGGGCGCGGGGGCCTTGGCGGGCGCCG
>JADFQE010000065.1 GCA_022561985.1 Chloroflexota bacterium | reverse complement strand
CGAAGGCAGCCGCACCACCACCGCATCGCCGATGCCGACGCCTAGCTCCCGCGCCGCGCTCCCGTTCGGCACCGCTATCTCCAGCCAGCCGCCGCTGCCGATGACCGCGACCAGCGCCGCCTCGCCCTGGAACGAGCCCGAGAGGCCCGCTATCTCGCGTCCGCCGATGTCCACCGTGAGCCCGCCGCCCGCCGCCGACAGCAGCGCCTCGGGGATGTTCGTGACGAGGTTTCCGTAGCGGTCGACGTGCTGCACGCAGCCCTCGGTGCGTCCGTCTTTCTCGACGGCGACTGGCACGGCGAACGCCGTCACGTGCGTGAGCCGCGGGCCCAGCGCGCTCGGTGCGAGCCCGGCGCTCAGGTGCGCGGCGACCGGGGCGAAGATGTCGCGGCCATGGAAGGTGCTCCGGACCGGCTCGTGCCAGTACGCGCGCTCGGTGAGGTGGTACGCCGTCCAAGCGCTCGGCAGCGCGACGCTGGCCGGCACGAAGGGCGCTGCGTCAGGACGTGGCCCGCCCTCACGCGCCAGCAGATAGGACAGCAGGCCGTTGTCGGGGCCCACGAACGTCCCGCCGGGGCCGCACGCGGCGATGGGCAGGCGGCCGGTGCCGACGCCGGGATCGACGACGGCGACGTGCACGGTGCTGGGCCCGAAGGCGTCCCACGCGGCGTCGAGCGCGTAGGCGCCGGCGCGGACGTCCTGGGGCGGGACCTCGTGGGTGATATCGACGATGGCCGCGTCGGGGCTGATGCCCAGGATGACGCCCTTCATCGCGCCGACGTAGACGTCGGCCACGCCGAAGTCGGTGGTCAGCGTGATGATGGGGCGGGCCATGGAGGGGCCGGTCAGCTGACGAGCATGTTTGCGACCGCCAGGCCCACGAACACGACGCCGAGGCCGATGGTGATCTGGAACAGCGTCCGCTCGACGCCGCGCCGTGTCCGGTACTGGGCCGCGCCGCCGCCGAAGAGGCCGCCGCCCGCGCCGCGCACCTGGAGCAGGATGCTGACGACCAGCAGCGAGACGACCAGGACGACGGCGAAGCTGATGTACGTTTGCATGCTCTTACCTTACTCCGGGGCGCTCAGGCCTGGCGAGGAGGATCGGGGGCCGCGCGAGGCCACGCTTGAGGGATGCTTCGCGCCCGTCTATGGCTTCAGCGCGCCGAGCTGGGCGGCCACGAGCTCGGCCACGATGCCGGGGTTCGCCTTGCCGCGCGTCGCCTTCATCACCTGTCCCACCAGGAACTTGGCGGCCGTCTCCTTGCCCCCGAGGAAGTCCGCCACGGCGCTCGGGTTCTCGGCGATGGCCTGAGCGACGGCGCTCGCGATCTCGCCGCGCTCGGTGACCTGCGCGAGCCCCAGCTCCTCGACGACCTGCGCGGCCGGCTTGCCGCTCTTGTACATCGCTTCGAGCGCCGCCTTGGCCTGCGTGGTGCCCAGCGTGCCGCCCTCGATGAGCGCCAGCAGCTCGGCGAGGGCCGCCGGGCGTACCGGCGATGCGCCGATCTCCACGCCGGCGGCATTCAGGTGTGCCGCGAGCGCCGTCATCATCCAGTTGGCGACCCGCTTGGGGGCGTCGTTGCCGGAGCCGCCGGAGCTGCCGGAGCTGCCGGGCGGACCGCGGCGACCGCCTCCTCGAAGTAGTCCGCCAGCGCAGGGGAGTCCGTCAGCAGCGATGCGTCGTATCCGGACAACCCATAGCCCTCGGCGCCGTCCGCTGCCATGAACCGCGCCTTGCGGGGCTCCGGCAGCTCCGGCAGCAGCTCCTCCAGCTCGGCGATCCAGGCGGGCGCCACGTGCAGGGGCGGCAGGTCCGGCTCGGGGAAGTAGCGGTAGTCGTTCGCCTCCTCCTTGGAGCGCAGCGAGATGGTGATGCCCTTCTCCTCGACCCAGCCGCGGGTCTCCATAGCGATGCGCTCGCCCCGCTCCAACCGCTTGGACTGGCGGTCGATCTCGAACTCGATCGCGCGGAAGACCGCACGGAAGCTGTTCATGTTCTTGACCTCGACCTTCGTGCCGAAGGCGCTCGTGCCCACGGGCCGCAGGCTGACGTTCGCATCGCAGCGGAACGACCCCTCCTCCATGCTCCCGGTGGAAACGCCGAGGTATTGGAGGATCGAGCGGTAGGCGACCAGGTACGTCCGTGCCTCCTCCGCCGAGCGCAGGTCCGGGCGGCCCACCATCTCCATGAGCGGCACGCCGGAGCGGTTCACGTCGACGAGGCTGTACCCCTCGCCGGTGGCGGGGTCCACGCGGTGGAAGAGCTTGGCGACGTCCTCCTCCATGTGCACGCGCTCGATGCCGATGCGCTTGCGCCCGCCGTCGACGTCGATATCGAGATAGCCGTCGTGGCAGATCGGCAGGTCGTACTGCGAGATCTGGTACCCCTTCATCAGGTCGGGGTAGGTGTAGTTCTTGCGGTCGAACTTGGTCTCCTCGGCGATCTCGCAGTGCAGGGCGAGGCCGGTCATGATGATCGAGCGGATGGCCTCGCGGTTGATGACGGGAAGCGTGCCGGGCAGGCCCAGGCAGACCGGGCAGACCCTGGTGTTGGGAGGAGCGGCCTGGTAGTCCGCTGGGCACGAGCAGAACATCTTGCTCCGGGTGCGGAGCTGCGCGTGCACTTCCAGGCCGATGACGGGCTCGTATTCGGGCATATGAGGATTATAGCGGGCCGGGCTGGCCACAAAAAAACAGCCCCCGAGCCGTTAGGCCCGAAGGCTGCCGAACCTCTCCAGTCGGAATCAGTAGACCATCTCTGGGTGGACGTGTCAACGCGTCGTTGGCAGGGCTCGGATGGCGGAAAGAGCCATCGGGCGGCTGCTACAATCGTGGCCAAAGCCCCCCCGCATCGGGCGGGCGGAGGTCTTTTCCCCCTTGGCGACGAGATACGCAGGCAAGACGAACGCACCGGACTTCCCCCCCGGCGCGGAGTGGCTGAACACGCCGCGCCCTCTCTCGATCCGGGAGTTCGCCGGCAAGCTGCTGGTCCTCGACTTCTGGACCTACTGCTGCATCAACTGCATGCACACCATCCCGGTCCTCGGAAGGCTCGAGCGCGACCACCCGGAGGAGCTCGCCGTCGTCGGCGTCCACTCGGCGAAGTTCGACGAGGAGCGCTCCACCGAGAACATCCGCCAGGCCATCATGCGCTACGGCGTCCGCCACCCCGTCGTCAACGACGCCGGCATGGACCTCTGGCGCGCCTACGCCGTGCATGCGTGGCCGACGGTCATGTTCGTCGACCCCGAGGGCAAGGTCATCGGCAAGATCGAGGGCGAGCTGACCTACGAGCGGGGCACCTCCCTCATCGCCGCGATGCTCACGGAGTTCCGCGCAGCAGGCGTGCTGAAGCCGTCGTCCGCCGCCGCCTGGGTGCCCGAGGAGCCCCGGGCGTCCGTGCTCAGCTATCCGGGGAAGGTGCTGGCCGACATCGAGGGCGAGCGGCTCTTCATCGCCGACTCCGGGCACCACCGCGTGCTGGTGACGGACCTCGCGGGCACGATCCAGACGGTGATCGGCACCGGCGAAGCCGGGCTCGCCGATGGCATGCTCGAAGGCGCGCAGTTCAACCGCCCCCAAGGCATGGCGCGCTTCGGCGAGGCGCTGTACGTCGCCGACACCGGGAACCACGCGATCCGCGTCATCGACCTCGAGGCGGCCACCGTCGAGACCATCGCCGGGACCGGGACGCCGGGGGAGAGGCACGTCGAGGGGGGCGCGGCGCTCGAGGTCGACCTGCGCTCGCCCTGGGACCTGGCGCTTGCCGGGCGCCGCTTGCACATCGCCATGGCGGGCAGCCACCAGATATGGACGCTCGACCTCGACGGACGGGTGGTGCAGGCAACGGTCGGCACCGGCGCCGAGAGCATCGTCGACGGCCCACCCGAGGAGGCGCTGCTCGCGCAGCCGAGCGGCATCGCCGTTGACGAGGAGGGCGTGCTCTACTTCGTCGACGCCGAGACGAGCTCGGTCCGCTCGGCGGACCTCACGACGGCCCACCACGTCTCGACGCTCGTGGGCACCGGCCTCTTCGATTTCGGCGACGTGGACGGCGACGGAGCGAGCGCGCGCCTCCAGCACCCCCTGGGCATCGATCTCCAAGACGGCGTCGTCTACGTCGCCGACACCTACAACTCCAAGATCAAGCGCCTCTCGACCGGCACGCGGGCCGTGGAGACGGTCGCGGGGAGCGGCGAGCGCGCGCTCAGGGACGGTGCGCTCGCAACGGCGGCCTTCTACGAGCCGGGCGGGCTCAGCATCGCCGGCGACCGCATCTACGTGGCGGACACGAACAACCACGCGCTGCGCCTGATCGACCTGGCGCAGGGCCAGGTCACGACGCTAGACGTCGACTTCTAGCAGGGCGCAGCCCTGCACCCACTCGGCAGGGCGCAGCCCTGCACCCACTCGCTCGCGCCGACCGCTGGCGCGGGACATGTGCGGATGGGCGCTCGCCGGGCCGCTGGTGGCGACGGTGGGGTACGGGTACGCAGCCGGCGTTAGCGGGTCTTGGTGACCTCGCGGTCCTCTTCGGACGGCTCGGGCTCGGTGGGCTCTGGGCTGGGGGCGGGGTCGTCGGGGGCGAAGAGCCGCCAGCCGCCGCCGCTCCGGGCGCGCCGCAGCCAGCGCGCCGCGCCGATCACCATGAGCACGATGCCCGCCTGCAGCCCGAACGTCGCCGGGGCCCCGAGCGTGTCCGCCAGGAGCCAGTACAGCGTGAGGAGGAAGATGAAAAGAACGACGAAGATAATGCCGGGGCGCACGAGATCACCTGATCGAGCATCACGCCGACACATCAACCAGGCGCGATGGAGCAGTATTTGGTCATAAGCCTAAGCGGATTTCGAGAAAAGGATAATGCTTTCGGCCTGCGGGTCTCGGTGGATCTCGCACAGCCCCGGATCGTCTGCGGCACACGGCCGTGTGCCGCGCGGGTCTGGAGAGCGCCCCGCGGACGCGTGCCGCGGCGCTTGACCCTCCTCGGTGCGCTCACCTATACTCAATCGTGGTAGGTCGGCCTGGAGGCCGCCCTTTTTTGGTTGGGCGAACGCCGTACGGGCCCGAGTGGCGCAACGGCAGCGCAGCCGATTTGTAATCGGCAGGTTGGGGGTTCGACTCCTCCCTCGGGCTCCGGTAACGGCCGAGGGGATGGCGTACCCTGTGCTACACTAGCTGAAGGCCTTTTGGGGGCCAGCGGTCTGCTGGTCATGGGTCTACCATGGGTCTACTGGAGGGATGGGAGAGCGGCTAAATCCATCAGACTGTAAATCTGACGCCCGATGGGCTACGCAGGTTCGAATCCTGCTCCCTCCACCATCAACGGGCCGGCACCGATGGGACGCATCCGACCGAGCTTCCGCCCACATAGCTCAGATGGTAGAGCACGCCCTTGGTAAGGGCGAGGTCATCGGTTCAAGTCCGATTGTGGGCTCCAGATAGACACCTTTGATAATGGAAGAGCGCGGCAGCCTCCGGCGTTGAAGCGCCTCGGGTATCGGGACTTCGGGTATCGGGACTGTTGGAGAACGTGCGCGCACGTGGGTTGATTCTGAGTTGTCGGGACGAGTAGCTGGGAGGAGACACAAGTTATGGCCAAGCAGAAGTTCGTGCGAAACAAGCCTCACCTCAACGTCGGCACGATCGGCCACGTTGACCACGGCAAGACCACATTGACCGCCGCTATCACCAAGGTGCTGTCCAAGGCCGTCGGCGGCACCTTCCGCGACTTCGATTCCATCGACAGCGCGCCGGAGGAGAAGGCGCGCGGCGTCACCATCAACATCTCCCACGTCGAATACGAGTCGGAGAAGCGGCACTACGCCCACGTCGACTGCCCGGGCCACGCCGACTACATCAAGAACATGATCACCGGCGCCGCGCAGATGGACGGCGCCATCCTCGTCGTCAGCGCTCCGGACGGCCCCATGCCGCAGACGCGGGAGCACATCCTGCTCGCCCGCCAGGTCAACGTGCCGCGCATCGTCGTCGCCCTCAACAAGGTCGACATGATGGATGACGAGGAGCTGCTCGAGCTCGTCGAGCTCGAGATCCGGGAGCTGCTCACCAAGTACGACTTCCCCGGCGACGACACGCCGATCATCCGCCTCAGCGCGCTCAAGGCGCTGGAGTCCGACGGCCCCGTCGACGCCCCCGAGAACCAGGCCATCATGGACCTGGTGAAGGTGCTGGACGAGTACATCCCGATCCCTGACCGCCCGCGTGACCAGCCCTTCCTCATGCCGGTGGAGGACGTGTTCTCCATCAAGGGCCGTGGCACTGTCGTCACCGGCCGGGTCGAGCGCGGCGTCATCCAGGTGCAGAAGGAGATTGAGATCGTCGGCATCAGGGAGACCCGCAAGACGGTCGTCACCGGCGTGGAGATGTTCCACAAGGTGCTTGATGAGGCCGAGCCGGGGGATGCCATCGGCGTGCTCCTGCGTGGCATCGAGCGCGACGACGTCGAGCGCGGACAGGTCCTCGCGGTTCCGGGGAGCATGAAGCCCCTCACCGACGCGGAGGCAGAGGTCTACGTGCTCACCAAGGATGAGGGGGGGCGTCACACGCCCTTCTTCCCCGGCTACAAGCCGCAGTTCTACATCCGCACCTCGGACGTCACCGGCGAGATCATCCTGCCCGAGGGGGTGGAGATGGTCATGCCGGGCGACAACATCAACATGCACATCAAGCTCATCAGCCCGATGGCGATCGAGCCCGGGCTGCGCTTCGCGATCCGCGAGGGCGGCCGGACGGTCGGCTCCGGCGTATTCACGAGCGTCGGGTAGAGCGCCGTGGCCAAGAAGCGAGGCGACGCACGGACGTTGATCGAGCTTGCGTGCACCGAGTGCCGCGAGCGGAACTATCACACGGAAAAGAATAAGCGGAACGACCCCAGCCGCATGGAGCTCAACAAGTTCTGTCCCCGGTGCCGGGTCCACCGTCTCCACCGCGAGGTCCGGTAGCCATGGCCTCCTCGCGCGGTGGCCAGAACGCCATCAGGTCCATGCTGGACGAGGGCCCGGCCCGCCGGCGCGGGCGGTTCGCGATCATCGGCGAGGTCTACGGCGAGCTCACCAAGGTGACGTGGCCTCCGCGCGAGGATGCGATCCGCCTCTCCCTGCTCGTCCTGGGCGTGGCCGGGGCGATGGGCGTGTTCCTGGGTCTCCTGTGGGATCCCCTGTTCGGTTACATCATGAACCGCTTCATCTTGAGGATCGATGGCTGAGCCCGAGCCCATGACAGAGAACATCGTCATCCACCCCACCGCCCGCTGGTACATCGTTCACACGTATTCCGGCCAGGAGGACCGCGTCAAGAGGAACCTCGAGATGCGGATCGACTCCATGGACGTGAAGGACAAGATTTTCTCCGTGGTCGTGCCGACCGAGGAGGAGATCGAGATCAAGGACGGCCAGCGCAAGTCGGTCCAGCGCAAGATCTTCCCCGGCTACATCCTCGTTCAGATGGAGATGGACGACGAGAGCTGGTACGTCGTGCGCAACACGCCCGGCGTGACCGGATTCGTCTCCGCCGAGGACGAGCGCGAGCGGCGCCCCAAGCCGGTGCCGCTGGAGCCCAAGGAGGTCGACCAGATCATGGCCCGGATGGCGTCGCCGACGCCGCGCGTCAAGGTCGGTCTCACCATCGGTCAGATGGTGCGCATCACCGGCGGGCCGTTCGCGGAGTTCATGGGCTCGATCGACGGCCTCGATGAGGACAAGGGCAAGGTTCGCGTCCTCGTCTCCTTCTTCGGACGTGAGACCCCCGTCGAGCTCGATTTCTTGCAGATAGAGAAGGCGTAGATGGCGAAGCGAGTCCGTACCACACTGCGACTGCAACTGCCCGCGGGCTCCGCGACGCCGGCGCCCCCCGTCGGCCCCGCCCTGGGCCAGCACGGCATCAACATCATGGCGTTCGTGAAGGAGTACAACGCGCGGACCGCGAACCAGGCGGGCACGATCATCCCCGCCGAGATCACGGTCTACGAGGACAACTCCTTCACCTTCATCACGAAGACGCCGCCGGCGCCGGAGCTCATCCGCAAGGCCGCCGGCATCAACAAGGGGAGCAGCCGAGCCCGCCACGAGCCCGTCGGGACCATCTCCCGCACGGCGGTGCGGGAGATCGCCCAGAACAAGCTGAAGGACCTGAACGCCACCTCCATCGAGGCGGCGATGAAGATCATCGAAGGCACCGCCCGGAGCATGGGCGTGAGCGTCGCCGATGAAGCTGTCGAGGATAAGAATAAGGATAAAGAGGAGCAAGCCGATGCCGCCGAAGCACTCTAAGCGCTTCCAAGCCGCGGTCGATGAGCTCGAGGACGGGCGCTCCTACACGCCGGCCGAAGCGGTCGATCTCGTCAAGAAGACGGCGAGCGCGAAGTTCGACGAGACCGTCGAGGTCCACCTGCGGACCAACGCCGACCCGCGCCACGCCGACCAGCAGCTCCGCGGCGTCGTCACGCTGCCCCACGGACTCGGCAAGCCGGTGCGCGTCGCTGTGTTCGCAGCCGGCGAGGCCGTCCGCGCGGCCACCGACGCCGGCGCGGAGATCGTGGGCGCGGACGACCTGGTCAAGCGCATCGAGAACGGTTTCTTGGATTTCGACGTCGCGATCGCCACGCCGGACCTGATGGGCAAGATCGGCAAGCTCGGCCGCATCCTCGGCCGCAAGGGGCTCATGCCGAACCCCCGCACCGGCACCGTGGTGCAGCCCGGCGACGTGCCCGAGGCCGTCCGCGAGGCCAAGAAGGGCCGCGTCGAGCTGCGGATGGACCGCACCGCCATCATCCACTCGCCCGTCGGCAAGGCGAGCTTCGAGGCGGACCGCCTGGTGGAGAACCTCGCCGCCGTGATGGACACCGTGACCCGGCTGCGGCCTGAGGGCATCAAGGGGCCCTTCATCAAGACGGCGTACCTGACCACGACCATGGGCCCAAGCATCCCGCTGGACCTCGCCTCCACCTTGACGATGAAGGTCGAGTAGGGCAAGCTCAGAAGCAACAATCGAACAGGCCACCGAAGACCACGGGTTCCTTCCACTCGCCGGAAGGACTAAGCGAAAGGCCCGTCGAGGTGAGCGCCAGCCGTCCCGCGTGGGACGAGCGCTCGACCCGCATCTTCGGAGGCGGGTCTTTCTCATGGACGCCGCGACGGCGCAGGGGAGGCTCCGCCAGAGGGGCCCAGGAGGACACGATCATGCCGACCGAGGCGAAGCGCGAGAGTGTGGCCGATCTCGTCGACCGCATCAAGCGCTCGACCATCGCCATCGCCACCGACTTCTCGGGGCTCAGCGTCAACCAGCTCACCGAGCTGCGGCGCCGGCTGCGCGAGCAGGGGGTGGAGTACCGCGTCGTCAAGAACCGGCTCGCCGCCCGGGCCGCGGCCGAGGCCGGCGTTGAGCGGTTCAGCGAGCTGTTGGAGGGCGCGACGGGGCTCGTATTCGGCTATGGGGAGCCCGAGGCGGCTGCGAAAGTGGTCCACGACTACGTCAAGGAGACGCGCTCGTCGCTGCGCATCCGCAACGGCATCATGGGCGGCGAGGTGCTCACGGCGGCGCAGGTCAGCACCATCGCCGCGCTGCCGCCCCGCCAGGAGCTTCTCGCGATGCTGCTCAGGCAGCTCAACGCGCCGGTCGCGGGGCTCGCCAACGTGCTCGCCGGCCCCATACGAGGGCTTGCCATCGTGCTGGGGCGCCGCGTGGAGCAGATGACGGGATCAGCGTAGAGGAAGCATCGTCGAGGAACGTACCTACAAGGAGGAACCGATGGCCACCAAGGAAGAGCTGCTGGAAGGGATCAAGACCCTTTCCGTCATGGACCTGGCCGAGCTGGTGAAGGCGTTGGAGGAGGAGTTCGGCGTGAGCGCCGCGGCCCCGGTCGCGGTTGCGGCCGCACCCGCAGCCGACGGCGGAGCCGCCGCCGAGGAGCAGACCGAGTTCACGGTGACGCTCGAGAACTTCGGCGCCAACAAGATCAGCGTCATCAAGGCGGTGCGCGAGCTCACCAGCCTGGGGTTGCGCGAGGCCAAGGACCTGGTCGAGGCCGCGCCGACGCCCGTGCGTGAAGGCGTTGGGAAAGACGACGCCGAAGAGGTCAAGAAGAAGCTGGAAGACGCCGGCGCCACCGTCGTGGTGTCCTAGCCCTCACTTCTCGCCGAGTGCGAAAGAGGCGCTCCCCCGCCGGACGGAGGAGCGCCTCTTTCTGTGCTGCTGAGGAGGCGCCGGGCGCGTTGGCCGGAGCTTGGGGCGGCGCTAGCCCTCGATGGTCACCTTGTGGCCGTAGAAGGCCACGTAGTTCCCGATCCGGTCGGCCGCCTCGCTTGGCTGATGGTAGGTCCAGCCGGCGCTTTCGGACGCTTTGCCGTCCACCGTCACGTCGTAGTAGGACGCCTCGCCCTTCCACCAGCACGTCGTGTGCCGGGCATTCTCGGCCAGGTGCTCCCACCGCACCGAGTCCGGCGGGAAGTAGTGGTTCCCCTCCACCATGATCGTGTCGTCGCTCTCGGCGATGACCACGCCGTTGAGGGTGATCCGTTGGGTCGTCATGCGCTTCTCCTTGTGGGGCCGGAGCCGCCCGAGCAGCACGTTCGCCGCACGCCCGACTCGATATCGGTTGGATGCCGGTCGTGCCCGGAACGGTGCACCGCCTCCGACACCCGCCCCTGGCGCGCTTGGCCTGCATCCCTAAGATAGCGGCATGGCCGCCACGTACGCGTACCCGCGCCCGCCCCGCGCCCGCCGTCGTGCGGCGCAGCCACCTGCGCCCGTGCCGGCCCCCGCGCCCGCGTCGCGCAGCCGGCCGCTGATGATCCGCGACCTGCCGAACGGCGAGCGGCCCCGCGAGCGGCTGCGGGACTCCGGCGCACCGGCGCTCTCCGACACCGAGCTGCTGGCCATCCTGCTGCGCACGGGCTCGGCGGCCGAGAGCGTCGTGGAGCTCGCGGGCCGGATGCTCGTGCACTTCGGCGGGCTCGAGGGTCTGGCCCGGGCCGGCTATGCAGACCTTCACGGACTCCACGGCCTGGGCGAGGCCAAGGCGGCGCAGCTCCAGGCCGCGATCGAGCTCGGCCGTCGCCTCGCCAGCCTCCGCGGCGCCGATCGGCCGACGATCCGCACGCCGCAGGACGTTTCCGACCTGGTGCGCCCGTCCATGGCCTTCTTGGACCAGGAGCACTTCCGCGTGCTGGTGCTCAACACGCGGAACCAGGTCCTGGCGTCGCCCGATGTGTTCGTCGGCAGCGTGAACGCGACGACGATCCGCACCGCGGAGGTCTTCCGCGAGGCGGTGCGCCAGAGCGCCACCACCATCATCGCCGTGCACAACCACCCCTCGGGGTAGTGGGCACCGTTCCAAAAACTTGATCAGGCACCGCGAGTTCGAGGGTAGCGTGTTGGTGCTCCACGGCCACCCGCGCCTGTAAGCATTCCAGGACAAATCGCTTATCGTCCCAGGTCGCCGATTCCAGCTTTTCGCGGAGCCGCGGATACAGAGCCTTCACCGCGCCTATGTTGAGGAGGAGTGTTTCCGCCTTCTCCAAGTCGGCTAACTGGCGTGCCCTCTCCTCTTCGAGCCAGACGACGTGGGCTCGGTATTCTGCGATCGTGCGTTGATAGGTCTCCTCGTCGGCATTGCCCTTGACGAACTCGTCAAACGCACGCTGCTTGTAACCACGGTACCGCTGGACCTGGTGCTCCAGTCGCGTGATGGCTTGCTGGATGCTGTCCAATGTTCCTTGGTGTTGAGTCCCCTGCTGCTCCATCTCGGTAAAGAACACGTCGGGGGTTTCTAGGAATCGGCGAACACGGTCCCACACAGCGGCTTCCAGCTGGGGTGCGGAGACGGGCGGGTTCGAGCAGCGGGGGGCCCCGACGGCAGGATGCCGGCGGCTGCACCGGTAGTAGGTGTAACGCCGGTGTGTTCCATTGGCGGACACGCCAGTAAATCGCCGCCCGCAGACGCAGCAGACGACCATTCCCCGCAGCAGATACTGCACGACCTGCTTGCCGCCGAAGGCTTTGTTCAGGGCGCGGCGCTCTTGTACGGAGGCAAACTCCTCGGGCGTCACGATGGGACGGATGATCAGGTCTTCCAGCACCACCTGCTCCTCGACTGGACGCGATGTAGTGCCTGTCTTGCCGTAGGTGGGCTTGTATCGGTGCTGCGGCTCGATCTTCTTGGTTCTCAAGCCGGTGTAGTGCCCGCAGTAGGCGGGGTTCGTGGAGATCTCGCAAATGGTGCTCGCGGACCAGACCTGCCTGCCGGACGGCGTGGGTATCCCAGCTCGCGTTAGCACTCCAGCGATCTGCCGGTCGGGTTTGCCCTGCTTGAGCATGTCCCAGATGCCCGCGGCGATGGAGTAGGTGTCCGAGGGCGCGAAGTGCGTGCCGTCCCACCGGTAGCCGTAGGGCGCCTTGTTTGATGCCGGGAGCTTCTTGATCCGCACCCTATCGCGCAGCCCGTCGCTAGAGCCCTGCTGCGCCCGGTGGACCTGCTTCTCCTTGGCCCAGGCAGAGAGGAACTCCATGACCTCGCCCATGTCGCCATCGGGCACCTGCCCATGCACGCAGCGGATCGCGACGCAATGCTCCTCGCACAGCGCACGCAACAGGAGCCGATGGACCGGCTTGGAGGGCCCGCGGTCGGCGTCGTACATGAACAACGCTGTGATAGCTCCGCTGCGGATCAGTTCCTTGAGCCGCTCCATCGGCGGGCTTTCCCATACCGAGAGCGAGTGCCAGTCCGTGCCGAGGACATAGGCCTCCGGCACGGCGAATCCCTCGTGTTCGGCGAGCGAGCGGGCCTCGCTCACCTGGGTTTCGGGGCTAATCTCGCGCTGATCATCCGTGCTGATGCGCCACCACAGCGCAGCTTCTTGGTGGTCCTTCATGTCCTTCACCTCCGCCGTGTTGTCTTGGGTGCCGGGCCAGGGATGGTTGCGTTGGCCTCTGGGTAGGGACAGGCGGGGCAGATGCCGGAGCGAACCTCGTCGTCGGTGACCTTCTCCAAGGCCTCGTGCAGGATGGGCTGTAGGAAGTGCAGGTCGTGGTGCAACCTCACCAGCTCACGTGAGCGCTCCTCATAGCCCGCCTCGCGCGTCTTCAGCCAGCGGGTTACGCCGTCCTGTATCGCCCGATAGTCTGCCGCCTGGCCTACCGCTACGATGCGTGAGTTGCAGCTCAGCTGCGTCGTGCCGCTGGGATCCCAATGCAGGTCCCCGGCCGGGTCCCTACCACGAGCGGCCGGAGCGGCAAAGACCAGCCGGTACAGCTCGTCGACCAAGCCGTCGAAGATCGCTGGACCCTCAGGTGGTTGTTTCCCTGGAAACGCCTGAACGGGAAGCCGGCACGCTTCCCCAATCTCAGCGGCGATGTCACGCCAGAGGAGGAGGCACCGCCTCCGATAGTCAAGGCTGGCCTGGTCCTTCTGCCGGACGACGTCCTCAGCAGGGGTCTCCCGGAGGTGCCAGTCGAGGGCTTCATCGCCTGCAGACGCGACTTCGCTGGGAACCTCTAACTCGGGACTGTCACTGAGGGCTACCTCTCCTTCAAGGCCGGTCCGCGACCAGTCACGAGGTTGAGGCAGGTTGATGGACCGGGGCCTCCGCAGTACCTCTGTCAGTTCTTCGAGGTGCAGCTCCTGGGCACGTCCCAGGAACTGCACTGAGAGCTCGGCGCGGGGACGGTCCGAGAACCCAGCCTCCAGAAACTCCTTGATGATGAGCCCCGTGGTGGACCGGGCGATCCCGAAGTGCTGGGCCACCGGGTACGCCTTTTGCCCAACGCGACGGTAGGAGACGAAGACCGCCACTCGCTTTTTCCACTCGATGCTTCTTGGTCTCGCCATCTCGGCCTACCAAAACCCTTCAGTGTGGGTCTGATTATCGAACGATCCTTGGGGATTTGCAACTGTATTGCCTTAGAAAAGACACTATTATCGCCAGATAGACAGGATTGGTGTTCCTACTGACAATAGGTCCATGGCGAAGCCGCGACAGGGTCTGCCTCTTGAGGTGCGCCTCACCCTCCGACCGGCAAAGTCCGCTCGGAGTTGGGAGGCCCTTTGGGGCTGGCTCCTTGAGCGAGAGGACGATGAAGCGAGCCACCCCACGGACCCCACCTCACGCGGCTTAGTCGGTCCCCAAGGCTCGGCACCGACGGACCAAGGGCAGCAGGGGCCAACGACCCCCCGGCGGTAGGTCCTGAACCGAACGCCAGGTCCCTAACTCTTCTCAAACACTCGGAGTGCAATGATGGATGGTTCGACCGCCACGCCGTATCGAAAACCTTAGTGCCCACCATGTTGAAGACCCTACCGCACACCCTAACGCAAACCATGACGTACACCTTCTGCAAACCCAGTCCCAAGCACCCAGGGTTTCCAGGACCACCGTT
>JADFQE010000140.1 GCA_022561985.1 Chloroflexota bacterium | reverse complement strand
CGGCGACGAGCTCGAGACGCGCCTGGTCGTGCTGGACGCCGAAGGCGTGCCCGGCGGCGCCGATGAGCTGACGAGGCGTCTGCGCACGGGCGACCCGCCGATCGTCGCGCGGATCGAGGACGGCCGCGTGCTGATCGACCCGCGCACGGTCCCGTCCGGCCGCGACGCCGAGCTCGCGGCCGCCGTCTCTCTCGCGCTCGCCCTTACCGAGCCTCGTTAGGCGTCGCGGCGCTAGAAGCGTAGCTCCCGCAGCCGGGGGACGAGCGCCGCGAACAGCCCGATCACGACGAGCCCCGCGGTCGCGCCAACCATCAGCGCCACATCGACGCCGAAGCGGCCGGCGATGGCACCGGCGGTCACCCCGCCGATGGGTATCATGCCGATCTCCATCATGTAGATGCCGATCACCCGGCCGCGGATCGCGTCGGGCGTGATGGTCTGGATGATGGTGTTGTTCGTCGTCATCACCACCATGATGAAGGCCTGCTGCACCACCAACGCAGCCATGGCCTGCCACAGGACGGTTGCCTGGGCCAGCGCCAGGATCGCGAGCCCGGAGCCCACGACGCCGAAGATCACCAGCAGCCCCTTGCGCTCGAAGCTGCTGAAGCGCGCCATCGTGATCGTGCCGATGACGCCGCCGATGCCCATCGCCATCAGCAGCAGCCCCAGCACGTTTCCACCGGGGGAGCCCAGCACCTCGGCGGCGTAGACCGGCAGCTGGTTCATCACGAAGCCCATCATGGTCAGCGTCATCACGGCGGTCACCAGCGTGATCGTGAGCGTCGTCGGCTCGTGCGCGACGTACCGGAAGCCCTCGCCCAGACTGCGGAGCACCGGCTCGTTGCGGGCCAGCTCGCGGTCGGCCGTCGCGTACTCCGGCCGGTACGGGATCATCAGCGCGAACACGAGGACGTAGAGGACCGCCTGGAGCATGAAGTTCACGCCCGGCCCGAAGGCGACGATGAACACGCCGCCGATCGCCGGCCCGATGGTCCGCATCGAGTTGAACGCCACCGAGTTGAGAGCGACGGCGTTCATCAGGCTGGCCTTCGGCACCGAGTTGGCGACGAGCGCCTGGCGCACGGGGTTGTTCACGGCCCACGCGAGCCCGACCAGCACGGAGAAGACGTAGAGGTGCCACGGCTCAGGCTCGCCGAAGAGCAGCAGCCACGCGAAGCCCACCGCGATGACGATGAGGACGGCCTGGTCGATCAGCAGGATGATGCGCCGCTCGAAGCGGTCGGCCAGCACGCCGGTCAGCGGCGAGAGGAGGAGGGGGAGCGTGCGCAGCCCCATGATGATGCCGACTTGGAGCGGGGAGCGCGTCAGCTCGTAGGCGAGCCACCCGAGCGTGACCTGCTGGAGCCAGTTGCCGCCGCTCGTCAGCAGCGTGCTCGCCCACAGCAGGCGGTAGTTGCGGTAGTGGAGCGCCTCGAAGGTCTGCGCCCAGCCGGTCGCCCGGCGAGGCTCCGGCGATGTGACGGTGGTGGCGTCTGAGCGTTGCATGCGCGCGCCCCGCGGCGGTGCAGCCGCGCAGGGCCAGAGAACTCCTGCTCGTTGGGGGCGGAGCCAGTCTAGGGGCGGGCTCCGGGGAGTGTCAACGGCGCGGGCGGCGGCCCCGCGCATTGACCGCCGTGCCGCGGCCTGCATAACATGGTCGGCGTGGCCCGCTAGCTCAACCTGGCAGAGCAACTGACTCTTAATCAGTAGGTTGTCGGTTCAATTCCGACGCGGGTCACCAAGCTTCCACCGCACCACGGCCTAGAAATAGGAACGGCGCCCCATTGAATGGGGCGCCGTTCTGTGTTATGTACCCAAGAATGTACCTTAGAGACTGAGGGCCGCGTCCATCCGGGTTGCGGCCTCTTTCTTCATCGCGGGCATTAGGTGCGTGTAGAGGTTCGCGGTCAACGCGATCTGTGAGTGGCCGAGCAGTTCCATGATCTCGCGGAGCTGGAGCCCCTGAGCCAGCAGCAGGGACGCAGCTGCGTGTCTGAGGTCGTGGAAGCGCTGCTGGCGCAGCCCCGCCTGGTCGAGCAGCCGGTGGAGCGCGTGGGTGACGTTCGGGCCGTCGAGAGGTTTGCCCGCCCAGGTGCAGAACACGAAGCCGTGCTCCTCCCATAGCGGCCCTGCGTGGATCCGCTCCTCCCACTGGCGCACGCGGTGCTCCTGGAGCGCGGTGCGAGCCACTGCTGGCAGGTCGAGAGAGCGCCGGCTGCGGTCGGTCTTGGGTTCGATCAGTTCCCAGGCCCGCCCGCCTGTCCGGTGACTCCACGAGAGCGCGTGTCGCACATGCAGACATCCGGCTTCGAGATCAACGTCTTCCCACCTGAGACCGAAGAGCTCCCCTTGCCGCAGGCCGGTGCAGATGGCAGTGATGAAGAGGGCTTCGAGGCGGTGCCCACTTGAGGCTGTGAGGAACGCACGCGCCTCTTCTGCGTCGAACGGCTGCACTTGGGACCGACGGACACTCGGAGCCTTGACGAGGAGAGGTCGTGCGACGTTCTCATCCACACGCTTCCATGCCTCCGCTCGGGCTAGGGCCATGCGGAGGATAGCGAGGATGTACTGGACGGTCCGTGGAGACAGGCCGCTCTCCAGCTTCGCGTTGATGAACTCCTGCACTGATTCAGCGTCGAGCTGCCTGAGTTTGATATGTCCGAGGCCGGGGCACAGGTGGAGCCGCACCAGCTGGGCGTAAGACTCATAGGTGCGGTATCCAGGCGTTTGCCCAGGTGCGGAGGGCCTCACCGACGCAAGCCACTGATCGAGAAACTGGCCGACCGTCTGTCGCTCGGGTGCAACGGGCTGGCGCTTGCGGATCTTTTCCTTCGTCTGGTCAAGCCTCGCCCTGGCCTCGGCCGCAGTCCACCCGTAGACGACGACTCGCTTGCCGGTGCGGGGATGCGTTAGCTTGCCGACCCAACGGCCGTCGCTGCTGCGCTTGAACACGGAGCCTTCCCCCCGCAGCCTACGGCCTCGCTTCACCTTCGCCGTTGACTCACTCATGTCGCCCCTCCTTCTTCCGCTGGTCCTTCTTCTGATTGAGTAGTGCGGTCTCGACGGCGCGGGATGCCTCGCCACGCACTTCGGCTTCGCTTTGGTTGAAGGCCATCCCCGCCCGCTGCGCGAGGCGCGTTCCGGGTGCGGCCT
>JADFQE010000064.1 GCA_022561985.1 Chloroflexota bacterium | reverse complement strand
GATGTCCGATCAAGCTCCGGCCTCGTGGGCTGAGCGCTACAAGCCCTGGACGCGCACGCCCTTCGAGCAGTGGGTCCGCGACGAGGGGCTCGAAGTCGTCCAGCTTCCCCGTATCAACGACATCTCGACGATGGACCTCGCGCCCTGGGACCGCACAGGCACCCGAGCGATGATCCTGGACCTGACGTCGGACCCGGCGGTCCTCGCCGAGGCCGAGGACCCCACCAAGGAGCGGCGGCTCGTCGGCCAGGGCATGATCCGCTACGTCTGCGAGATCGCGCCCGGCGGCACGTTCAAGGCCGAGCGGCACATGTACGACGAGCTCTTCGTCGTCGTGAAGGGCCGGGGCGCCACCAGCGTCTGGTACGAGGGGCACGGCAAGCAAACCTTCGAGTGGGCCGAGGGCAGCGTCTTCTCCATCCCGCTCAACGCGTGGCACGAGATCTACAACGCCAGCGGGGACGAGCCCGCGCGGCTGCTGGCGACCACCACGGCGCCGACCGCGCTGAACTACTACGCGAGCCCGGACTTCGTCTTCAACTGCCCGATGACGTTCCTGGACCGGTTCGACCCCGACGACGAGCTGTACTTCAGCGGCAAGACCAACAAGCTGGAGAACCGCTTCATGGAGACGAACTTCATCCCCAACGCGCTGGCGGCTTCCCTCGACACGTGGGAGGCGCGCGGGCCGGGGACGAACATGATGATCTCCATGGCGAATGCGAACCTGGTCTGCCACATGTCCGAGTTCCCCCCCATGAGCTACAAGAAGGGCCATTCGAGCCGGGCGATCAGGCCGCAGCGGGGTGGCAACACCACGGCGTACCTGATGCTTTCCGGCGTGGGGTACGACCTCCAGTGGCCCAACGGCGTGAAGCCGGTCGTCGGGGTCCCCCTGGGGGAGCGCGTCGACTACCAGAAGAACACGATCCTGACGAACGGCGCCGGCTACCACCAGCACTTCAACATCAGCGAGGAGCCGATCCGGTACCTGGTCCTGCGCTTCGGCAACCCCCGGTTCTCCGGGGGAGGCGCCGGGACGCGGAACGAGGATGCGGTGAACTCGAACATCGAGTTCGGCGACGAGGACCCGGCCATCCGTCAGATGTTCCAGCAGGAGCTGGGCAAGCGCGGCCTCGAAACGGCCATGCGCTATTGAGGCGGCACACCCCAGGCTTCGCCCGGCCGAGAACATCGGCCCGGCCCATCCGCCATATCATCCGCCATATCATCCGAAGGAGTAGAGCATGACGACGGCGGAGGGCTACGAAGCAACGGGCAGGAGAGAGCGCACGGCGTCTCCCTACCGGCAGTGGCAGGACACCCAGGGCATCCCCATCTACACGGGTTCTTTCGTGGAGGACCTCTACAGCCTCAAGGTGGAGCCGTGGGCGCTGGTGGGTCAGAAGGGCGCCTTCGTGAACCTGGCGGACCAGGAGACCAGCGACGGCTGGGTGATCGAGATCGCTCCGGCCGGCAACACGACGGTCATCCACCACCTCTGCGAGGCGACGATCTTCGTCCTCGAGGGACGGGGCGCGACCACCTTCTGGCAGGAGGGGTCGCCCAAGGAGTCGGTGGAGTGGAAGCGCGGGAGCATCGTCGCGCCGCCGCTCAACTGCTACTACCAGCACTTCAACGGCGACGGGGGGGCCCCTGCCCGGCTGCTCGTCGTGACCAGCGCGCCGCTCGTGCTGAACCAGTTCCGCCACCCGGAGTTCCTGTTCAACGACACCTTCGTGTTCGATCAGCGCTTCGACGGCAGCGGCAGCTACTTCTCCGCACCGTCCGAGCGGCTCGGTCCGTTCCGGTGGCGGACGAACTTCGTCCCGGACATCCGGACGCACGCCGTCGAGCCGAAGCCCCACCGGGGCCAGGACAACGTCGGGGTCAACTTCACGATGTCGAACAACTCCATGGCGGTCGCGGCGAGCGAGTTCCCCCCCGGCAGCTACAAGATGGCGCACCGCCACAGCGTCGGGGCCTACGTCTTCATCCTGTCCGGGACGGGCTTCTCGCTGCTGCGCTGGGAGGGTGAGGCAGAAGCCAGGCGCGTCGACTGGAAGGACGGCTGCATGCTCTCGCCCAAGGAAGGCGAGTTCCACCAGCACTTCAACACGGGGGACGGCCCAGCCCGCTACCTCAAGATACGGCCCGGCGCGCTGAACGCCGAGCACTGGGACGGCGGGGGGCCGGAGCAGATCGACTACGCGGACGAGGACCCGGCGATCTACGAGGCCTACGCCGCGGAGTGCAGGCGCAACGGCAGGGAGCCGTTCCCCCACCCCGGGAAAGCCAAGAAGGCCCAGAGCTAGCGGGAAGCCAGCGGCCCGAGCTATCGGCCCGAGCTATGGGCCGGACGCCCTCGCTACGTCTGTGGCGCCGACTTGTTCCATCGCTGGTTCACGTTGTCGTGCGTGCCCGCCGGGATGAGCTTGCCGGTCGCAACCTCGTAGGTGTCCGTGTTGATCCCCAGGGGCTTGCGGTGCTGGACCGCGCGGGTCAGCCCCGTGTCGATCATCGGATGGTTGGGGTCCCGGAACACGGCCAGTGGGTCCTCGCCCTCCTGAACCTTGGTGATGTTGTCGAAGATCATCTTCCGTAGCATGCTCACGCCCCGGTCCGAGTAGGAGAGGTGCTCGTGGGGGCGGTCGCTGACCAGCCCTTGGCTCTCCCACATCGCCTGGTCCTGCTGCGGCACGGTGTCCATCTTCGCCCGCGTGAACGGGTGCAGCGCCTCGGCGGGCTCCTTGTATGGGTCGCCGAACTCGACGGGGAGCTCCAGCTCGTCGTCGTCGTTGATGGTGCCGTCCTCGCTCATATCGAAGTAGACCTCGAAGATCCTCGTGTGCGTGTGGTCGACGGGGACGCGGATCTCCGTGCTGTTGTGGACGCGCAGCACGTTCGGGAACATGATCGGGTGCTGCTCCACGTAGCCGTTGCCGAAGATCTCGTCCTTCATGATGCCGTAGTCGGTCAGCGGGAACTCGAAGCCCGTCATGTCGTCGATGAAGCCGCGCGTGGAGTCGACGGGCCGTGCTTTGCGGTGGCCCGCGTCCTGGTGCAGGATCAGCGCGTGCGTCGGGTCCAGGGAGTTCTCCTGCGCCTGCACCCAGTTGCAGTCCATGGTCGGGTGCACGAAGACGTGGCGCTTCCCGTCCTTGCGGACCCAGACGTCCAGGTTCGGGATCGCTGGCGCCGGAAGCGGGCCCAGGTAGGCCCAGTACATGCCGATGAACTGCTTCACCGGGTAGGCCGTCTGCTTGACCGAGTTCATGATGGCGTCGTTGCGCTCGGGCGGCGTCTCGAGGATGTTGCCCTCGCAGTCGTACAGCCAGCCGTGGTACGCACACGAGATGCCTCGCTCCTCGACGCGGCCGTAGAGCAGCGAGGCGCCGCGGTGCGAGCAGTGGTCGGCGAGCAGCCCCACGCGCCCGGAGAGGTCCTTGAACAGCACGAGGTCCTCGCCGAGATGGCGCACGAACTTCGTGGGCTGATCGTTCAGGTCCTGGGTGACGGCGATGGGGAACCAGTACCGGCGCAGGAGCTGTCCTGCGGGGGTCTCGCGACCGACGCCGGTCAGCAGCTCGTTCTCTTCTTGCGTCAGCATCGTGGCTCCTTCCCAAGCACACTGGCTCAAGCAGCGACTACCCACATCGACGGTGGGCGAGCGGTTGAGATCCTGTTTCCAATCATAGTCGACGCCCAGACAGCCTTCAATCGCACGCTTGGTGCGCTCGGCCTTGCGTATCGCGCTCAGCCGCGCCTCAGAGATAGCGGTGCAGCCACCCCAGGCAGCGCGACCAGGCGTCCTCGGCCGCGTGGGCCTTGAGCGGGTCCCCGCCCTCGTCGCCGGTGAAGACGATGCGGCCGTGGCCCACGCCGGGGTAGGTGTGCACCTCGTGGACCTTGCCCAAGCGCGTGAGCGCCTCGTCCATGCGCGCCGCGTCCTCCGGGCTCGGGTGCCAGTCATCCCCGCCGGTGAAGATGAGCAGCGGGCAGCCGATGTCGGCCGTGACGTCGAAGGGCGCGGGGTCCTTGCCCTCCCCCAGCGGCTTGAAGACGTAGCTCGGGGCGAAAACCACGGCCGCCCGGAACTCCGGGATCAAGCCCGTGAGCAGGTAGGTTACGAGCCCGCCAAGAGTGAATCCGACGATGCCGATGCGCTCCGGCGCGATGCCCGAATCCCTCAGCTCGCCGATGGCGCCCCGCACGTCGGCGAGGAGCTCCGCCACGTGCAGTGTGCTGCTCGTCGGGTTGCCGGGGGCCGGCTTGCGGGCGCCGCGGTGGAACAGGTCGGGACTCGCGGCCGCGATCCCCTCCGCGGCGAGGTGGTCCACCACCGTCTCGATCTGCGCGCTGATGCCGTCGGTGCCCCCCAGCACGACGACGCCGGGCGGGTCCTGGGCGTCCTTGGGCAAGTGGAGGTAGCACCGCATATCGCCGCCGTCCACGCGCACGCTCCGGTATCCACCGTCTGCCATGGGGGTCTCCTCCATTCGGCCCGTGGGCCGGCCTCACGGGCTCTAGAGATAGCGCTTGAGCCAGGCAACCGACCGGGGCCACGCGTCCTTGGCCGCGTGCTCCCGGTAGGAGTCCGACGTCTCGGACATGAACGCGTGGGCCGTGTCCGGATAGGTGTGTATCTCGTGGACCTTACCGTGCCGGGTCAGCTCCGCGTCCATCCGCGCCAGGTCCTCCGCGCTCGGGTGGGTGTCGTCCTCGCCCGCGAAGATGATGAGCGGGCAGACGATGTCCCCCGTCACGTCGAAGGGCGAGGGGTCCTTCCCTCCTCCCAGGGGCCGGAAGACGTAGCTCGGGTAGAACGCCACGGCCGCGCGGAGGTCCGCGACGAGACCCGAGACGAGGTACGTCACGAGGCCGCCCATGCAGAAACCCATGATGCCGATACGCTCGGGCGCGACGACGCCGGAGCCCCGCAGGTGATCGAGGGCGGCTTGGGCGTCGGCGGCGAAGTCGGCCGCCCGCATGCTGCCGCTGCGCGGGGACCCTTCGGCCCGCTCCGCCAACCCCCGGTGGAAGAGGTCGGGCACGATGGCCGCGATCCCCTCCTCGGCCAGTCGGTCCACGGCCGCCTTCTCGGTCCCGGCGTCCATGCCGTTCGTTCCGTGGAGAACGACGACTGCGGGCGCGTCTTGCACACCCTCGGGCAGGTGGACGTACGACCGCATGTCGCTCCCGCCCACGCTCAGCGTCTGATATGCACCTGGCATGTCCATCCTCTCCAAGCGACCTTGATGTCCTGCCGGAGGAGTGCCCCGCCGCCGACGGAGGGTATGCCTCCCCCCTTGCCCGGTCAATCGGGGTTGCTCTGAGGCCGGGAGCCGTCGGGCTCTGAGACCTCCAGGGGCCTTGCTAATCCAGCGTCACCTGCTAGGCTACGCGGTCGAACCGTTTCCCGCGCACCGCCGTGCCATTCGCGACGGAAAGCAGGTGCGTGCGGTCGCCGATTTGCAAATCCTGGGTCCTTGCGGAGTGTTGCAGTGAAACGCCGACTCCTCCTGATGGTCATCCCAGTCGTGGTCATGCTCATCGTCGGTGCGTGTAGCGCAGATCCGACGCCGATCTCCCCGCCCACACCCGCCGCAACGGCGGCCGACACACCCGGTCCAGCGGCCCCCACCAGGGCGCCGACGCCAACGCCGACGGCGCTCGCCCCGCTCCTCGCGGTCGCGGAGGGGTGCGAGCCGGCCGCCGGCGGGACGGTGTTCGAGGTGGCCGAGCTCGTCGTGGAAGACCGCCAGTTCGAGCTGCGCATGGGGTCCGAGGGCTACTGGCGCTACGACGCCGGGGCACGCATCTCGTCCAGGGCCGGGTCCGGCATCCTGATGACCATCGAGACGGGTGACACCATCCGGATCGGCACCCTCAGTGCAAGCTCGTCCAGCTCCGGCCCCCACGGCCTGACCGTGGCCGGTCTGGGCATCGACATCGAGCTCGCTCCGGGGGCTTCCCAGGAGAACGTCGACATCGTCGCCTGCGAGCCGGGACGGTACGTCATCGACGACTACCGCGACGCCGGCACGCACGGGCTCGCCGAGATCATCGTCGAAGAGCCCGCGCCAACGTTCCGGGCGCCGATCGTGTTCGAGATCGACGAGATCGTGATGGAGGACGGCAAGATCGAGCTGCGGATCGGCAACGAGCCCTACTGGGGCTACGCGGCCAAGGACCGCCTCTCCTCCACCGAGGGCGATGGCCTCCTCATCACGGTACGCGTCGGCGACACCCTCTCGATCGGCGCGGTGCGCATGAGCGAGGACCGCAGCACGATCGGCCACCACATGACGATCGAGGGCCTCGGCATCGACATCCCGACCGAGGGTGTCCTCTCCCTGCGGGAGGCCCCCGGCGCCGACCGGATCCTGATCGTCTTCGACAAGGCGGGGACCTTCTTCGTGGACGACTCGGTCGACCCGGGCACCCATGGCAAGTTCGTCATCATCGTGGAGTGATACGGCGAACGGATCGCCGTCCTCCAACCCAGACAGCAACAAGGGAGTCATCATGGTGCGACACGGCATCCTGTCCCGCGGCCTCACTGCTATCGCGATCGGCGCAAGCCTCCTTCTGGTGGCGGTTGCGTGTGGCGCAGACGAGCCGACCCCAACGCCGCTCGCCACGAGCGCCGGCCCGACCCCGACGAGCGCCCCCGGCGCGCCGCAGCCGCCGGAGCTGTGGGAGGAGCGCAGGGGCGGCACGCTGATGTTCGGCACCTCCAAGCCGGTGGACTCGCCACATCCGTTCACGACGACCGTGTCCGTGGATGGGTACATCAAGGAGACGTGGCTCGAGCCGCTCATCCAGCAGTCCCGCGGCGAGCTGCTGCCGGTCCTCGCGACCTCATGGGTTGCCAACGAAGACTTCACGGCCTGGACCTTCCATCTCCGCGAGGGCGTGAAGTTCCACAACGGCCAGGAGATGACGTCGGCAGACGTCGTCTGGACGGTCAACTACGTCCAGGACCCCAACAACGCCGCTCGGGGATACCAAGACGTCGCGGACGTGGTCTCGATCGAGGCGATCGACAAGTACACCGTCCGGTTCAACATGTCGGGGAGCAGGCCAGCCTTCCCCCTGACGATCGCCGCCCTCAAGTCGCTGCCCATCATCCCGGCGAACTCGCTCGAGCCCGGCGAGATCCAGGTCCGCACGGGCACCCCGGGGACGGGACCCTTCAAGTTCGAGTCGTGGGACCCCCAGGGCCGGACCGTCGTCACCCGTTTCGACGACTACTGGGGCGGCAAGCCGTACCTCGATGAGATCGTTTTCCAGCTCATCTCCAGCAGCACCGGGCGGGGGAACGCCCTCCGTACCGGCGAGCTCGACATCACCGAGCGGATGGACCCGATCTTCGCCGGCCGGGTCCGCAAGGGCGAGATCCGCGGGATCACCGTGGACGCGCCCTTCCTGTCGGGCTACCGCCGCTTCGTCATCAACACACAGTCGCCGATCATGAGCGACAAGGACGTCCGCCTCGCGGTGATCTACGGCGTGGACATGCAGAAGTGGCTGGACGAGGTGTTCTTCGGCCTCGGCTACCTGTCCGAGCTCTCGGTGCCGCCCGACTCGGTATGGGACGTCGCGCTCAAGGAGTGCTGCCCCAAGCTCACGGCGGACCCGGACAAGGCAAGGCAGCTCCTCGCTTCCTCGAGCTACAACGGCGAGCCCGTGCGGCTCATCGTCCAGCGGGGCCGCGAGGCCGACGGCGAGACGATCTCGCGCCAGCTCAGGGAGGTCGGCTTCAACGTCGACCTGCAGGTGCTCGAGACCGCCATCTACGGTGAGCGGGAGATCGCCGGCAACTTCGACATCACCCCCGAGGGCGGTGCCTTCGACGGCGACCCGGTCCTCGATTCGCACTCCCGGTGGCGGTGCGAGGAGGGGGGCCGCCGCACCCTCAACAAGGCCGGCAACTGCAACCCCGAGCTTGATGCGGCGATCGACGCATACTTCGGGCTGATCGACCTCGACGAGAGGGTGGCGCAGTTCAAGGTGATCTACAAGCTGTTCCAGGACGAGGCGGTCGGCAAGCACATGGGCTGGAGCTACACCCGGTTCTTCGCCTGGAACGACAACGTCAAGGGCTTCGCGCACCGCGGCGAGGGCAGCTACTCGGACTCGCCGTTCGGCGGCGGACTCTGGCGCGTCTGGCTCGACGACTAGTCCACGGGGCTCGCGGGGCAACGGCGATGGCGAAAGAGAACCAGGTCGAGCACAAGCTGCAGCCGTTCAAGTACGAGAAGCCGGAGATCGACCAGGTCCGGGGCAAGAGCTTCGCCAAGGGGCTGCCGAACACGGACACCCTCGCCATCATGATCCAGGCGGTGCAGCTCGGCGGCGAGAACAACCTGCACTCCCACCCCGGCTTCGACAGCGTCTTCTTCGTGCTCTCCGGGCGGGCGCGCTTCTACGGCGACGCGGAGACCGTGGCCTGTGAGCTCGGGCAGCACGAGGGCGTGCTCATCCCCGCCGGGGAGCCGTACTGGTTCGAGAGCGCCGGCGAAGAGCATCTGGAGATCATGCACATCAAGGGCTACGTGCCGGGGGCCGAGGACGTGCGGGTCAACTACGCCCCGGCACTGCCGCACCAAGACGATAGCCAATTCACCGGCAAGGGCGCGGTCAACGTCTGGGAGCAGCAGGAGAAGCCGCGGTCCTAGCCGGCGGCTTCGCTCAGGCCGTTGCGGCCGCCACCGCCGCCCGTCTCGCGTCGCTCTGGATGGGGAGGGCCGGGTCGAGGTGGAAGTATTCCATGACGTTCCCGCCCACCATCCGGCGGACCTCGTCCTCCGCGACGTCGGCGAATATCTCGTCGACGGTGTCTTGGACCTCGGGCCAGTCGCTCTCCCCGTGCGGGAAGTCCGTCGCCCAGAAGATGTTCCGCAGCCCGATCTCGTGACGCGCGCGCACGCCGACCGCGTTCTTCATGAACCCCCACCGGATGTGCTCGCGGATGTACTCGCTGGGGTACTCGAAGCGCTTGAGCTTCGACATGTCGGTGAAGCGCTCCGCGATATCGACGTACCGCTCGTACTGGTCGTCGAGGATCTCGAGGAAGTTCGGGATCCAGCCGATCTGCGTCTCGGCGAAGTAGAAGCGCAGCTTCGGGAAGCGGTCGAACAACCCCGTGAAGATCATCTGGAGCGCGTTGCCGGCGCCCTTGACCGCGAACTGAGCGTACTTCTGGAAGGGATCGACGCTGTGGGTGGGCCCCTCCTGAGAGGAGAGATCGACGGTGTGCGGGAACTGGAACCCACGGGCGATGGGGGGGAGGGCGACGTGCGCCGTGAGCGGCATGTCGAGGTCGAGGGCGGCTGCCCAGAAGCGGTCGTCCTCCGGAGCCGGTAGCTCCGAGCCGTTCGGGTAGTTGATCAGATAGACGCCCTTGAACCCCGCCCGTGCGCAGTACTCCATCTCATCGATGGCGTCCTGGACGCCCGTGTCCGGCAGCATGCCCATGACCATGAGCCGCTCGGGGGCGAGGACGCAGTACTCCTCGATCATGTACTCGTTGAGCGCGTGGGTGACCGCCCGGTAGGCGTCGAGGTCTTTGATCTCCGCGAAGAAGGCGGGGCCACGGAAGGCGCTGAAGAGGATCTCGCCGTCGACGCCGTCCATGTCCTGCTCCCGCAGCCGCTGCTCGTTACTTCCGGCGCCGGGTGCGGTGTCGAAGCGGCCTCCGATGGGCGTGCGGTTCTTGAAGGGCTTCCCGACAAGGTTCCCCTGGTGAAATGCCTCGATCTTCTTGCCGGCGCCCGAGACGGTTGCATCCGTGCCGTCGGGCAACGAGATGGTGCGGGGCGCCAGGTCTCTCCACTTGGCCGGGACGCGCGCCGTCCAGCGCTCGGCGGCGATGTGCAGGTGAGAGTCCCCCGAGATGATGCGATAGTTCCTTACCACGTGAACGACCTCCTGATGACCGGCACGGACCATGGCTGACGATCCGGGATCGGACTCGCCAGGCTCGATAACGGCTTCGTTGGACCGGCGAATCCTACCATACGCCGATCGCAAGAAAGTTCCGCAGGACCAACGAAGCACAGCGAGATAAGCGGGCACGGCGGCCGGCTATGGGCGCCTCAGGCTTGAGAAGTGGGCGCCGGATGGATAGCATGGCCACCATCCGGTCCGGGTGTGCCGGAAAACGGGTGCCCCTGACGCGCTCTCAGGCGGATAGGTGCCACCATGATCCGAGGGAAGGCCGTTTCAGCGGGCCATTTCAGCGGCAAGGAGTCGCGATGAAGCGCCACGCCATCCGGTTCCGCGTCCTGACCGTCATCACGGCGGGCCTGGCCCTCCTCCTCGCGGCCACGGCGTGCGGCGCGGACGAGCCGACCCCCACGCCCCTCGCCACGCCCACGAGCGCCGGCCCGGCCCCGACGAGCGCCCCCGGCGCTCCGCAGCCGCCGGAGCTGTGGGACGAGCGCAAGGGCGGCACGCTGATGTTCGGCACCTCCAAGGCGGTGGACTCGCCGCACCCATTCACGACGACCGTCTCCGTGGACAACTACATCAAGCAGGCGTGGCTCGAGCCGCTCCTCCAGCTTGACGGCGGCGAGCTGCACCCCGTGCTCGCGACCTCATGGGTGGCCAACGACGACTTCACCACCTGGACCTTCCACCTCCGCCAGGGCGTGAAGTTCCACAACGGCCAGGAGATGACGTCGGCGGACGTCGTCTGGACCGTCAACTACATCAAGGAGCCGGAGAACGCTGCGCGAGGGCACGGCGCGCTCGGCCCAACCGTGGTCTCGATCGAGGCGGTCGACAGGTACACGGTCCGGTTCAACATGGCGGGGAGCCAGCCGGCCTTCCCTCTCACGATCTCCGAGATCAATCAGTTGCCCATCGTCCCTGCGGACTCGCTCGAGCCCGGCGAGATCCTCGTGAGCACGGGCACCCCGGGGACGGGGCCCTTCATGTTCGAAGAGTGGGTCCCGTCGTCCAAGACCGTCGTCACACGCTTCGACGACTACTGGGGCGGTAAGCCGTACGTCGACAAGATCGTTTTCCTGCTCATCTCCAGCGCCACCGGGAGGGGGAACGCGCTGCGCACCGGTGAGCTCGACATCACCGAGCGCTTAGGCCCCACCTTCGCCAACCGGGTCCTCTCCGGCGAGATCCGCGGGCTCACCGTTGACGCGCCCGCGCTGTCGGGCTATCGCCGCATCCTGTTCAACACGACGTCACCGATCTTCAGCGATAGGAACGTGCGCCTGGCGGCCGTCTATGGGATGGACATGCAGAAGCTGCTGGACGAGGCGTTCTTCGGACTTGGCGCGCTGGTCAACCTGTCGGTACCGCCCGGCTCCGTGTGGGACGAGGCGCTCAAGGAGTGCTGCCCCCGGCGCGTCGCCGACCCCGATCGGGCGAGGGAGCTGCTCGCTGCCTCGAGCTACGGCGGCGAGCCCATACGCCTCATCATCCAGCGGGGGCGCGAGGGCGTCGGCGAGAGCATCTCCCGGCAGCTCCGGGAGGTCGGCTTCACCATCGATATGCAGGTGATGGAGAGCGCCATCTACGGCGAGCGGCAGATCAGCGGAGACTTCGACCTCACCCCCGAGGGCGGCTCCTTCGACGGCGACCCGGTCCTCGACGGCCACTCCCGGTGGCGATGCGAGGAGGGCGACCGGCGCATCAGCAACAAGTCCGGCATCTGCAACCCGGAGCTCGATGCGCTCATCGACTCCTACTTCGGGCTGGTCGACCTCGACGAGCGGGTGGAGCAGTTCAAGAAGATATACAAGCTGTTCGACGACGAGGTTTCCGTCAAGCACATGGGCTGGAACTTCAACCGTTTCTTCGGCTGGAACGCGAACGTCAAAGGGTTCGAGCACCGGGGCGAAGGCAGCTACACGACAAAGCCGGTGGGCGGCGGGCTCTGGCGCGTCTGGCTTGAAGAGTGAACGCAGGATGATACGATGCGATTCGGGCCGGAACACGGCCAGGAGGGCGTGAGCGCTATGGCAAGGAACTACCGGATCATCTCGGGTGACTCCCATCTGCAGATCGCGTCGGAGCGGTGGACGCACCGCGTCCCCGCGAAGTACCGCGACCAAGCCCCGCACACCATCCGGATGCCCGACGGCACGGATGGGACCGTTGCGGGTGAGGGCGGCAGGACCCAGGTCTTCTCGCAGGGCGGGCTTGTCGGGCTGCCCTACAGCAACCGCTCGCCCATCGGCGGCCGCTTCGAGACCGCGCCCGGCGCGGGCAGCAACGAGCAACGGCTGCTTGAGCAGGACATGGACGGCGTCGACGGCGAGATCCTGTTCAACAACTTCAACGGCCCCAACTTCTTCAAGGTCGACGACCACGACGCCTACCTCGCGGTGAACCACGCGTGGAACGAGTTCATGATCGAGGAGTACTGCGCGATCGCCCCCGAGCGGCTGATGGTCATGGGGATGCTCCCCGACACCGGCGTCCAGGATGCCATCGACGAGATGGAGTACTGCGCACGGGCGGGGTTCAAGGGCGTCTTCCTGTACAAGTTCCCGAACGGCACGGAGATGCCGGCCCCGGAGGACGACCGCTTCTGGGCGGCCGCCCTCGACCTCGACATACCGCTCACGGCGCACGTTGCGCTCGGCTTCGGAGGCCGGGCGACCCCCTTCCCGCACAAGCGCGACCTGAAGGAGGTTACCAACGGGGTCGATCCCTTCCAGAAGTTCACGCAGTACGCGGTCCGGGGTGCCGGTACGGCGCTGCAGATGGTGTTCACCGGGCTCTTCGAGCGCTTCCCGAAGCTGCACTTCTACTTCGCCGAAACGCAGGTCGGCTGGATCCCCCACTTCCTCGACATGCTCGATGACCAGTACGACCGGTATATCGATATCGCGGAGCGCTATACCGACATCAAGAGGCTCAAGGACTACCGGTACCCCAGCGAGTGCATCCAGGACCACTTCTGGTGGGGCTTCATCCGCAACGCGTCGGGCGTGCGCGCGCGTCACGAGATCGGCCTGAGCCACATGATGTGGTCCACGGACTTCCCCCACGCGGAGAGCGACTGGCCCGAGGCCCAGAACGTCATCACGGAGATCTTCGCCGGCGTCCCGGATGACGAGTGCCGCCAGATGCTCGGCGGGAACGTCATCGACTACTTCCATCTCGACCCGGAGCTCCCCATCCAGAGCGAGGCGAGACGCGCGGCTATCGCCGCCGATAAGTCCTAGCGCCGGGCTCGGCCAGGAAGCCGAGCGAGCGAAGGCCCGTTCAGCTACAGGTAGCCAAGCTGCTTCCAGTAGCGCTCGGCGGCCGGGTGCAGGGGGATGTCGAGCGGTCCGTCGGGACTATCGCTGACCATCTGCTCCAGCGGCAGCGGCTCGCCGCTCTCCACCACGAGGCGGTCCCGGCGGGCCACCAGCGCGGCGCAGACGGCTGTCACGACCTCGTCGGGCACATCCTCGCGCGTGAAGACCGTCCAGCCGCTGAAATCGAGCGTCGGCACGTCGTCTGCGAGCCACGGATACGCCGCCTTCGTGAGCATGGCCCGCCGGAACCCGAGGTCCTCCATGTGCGCGAGCAGCCCCTCCTCCAGCGCCAAGAAGCGCATGCCCAATCCCAGGGCGCGCTCGCCCCAGTCGGGGACGGCCTCGTCGAAGATGGCGTCGATCTCCCCGCGCTCGACCGCCCCGATGCGGGTCTCCGCCTCCGGCATGCCCTGGTCGTAGCGGACCTCGCCGCCCCACGCCGTTATGTCGTCCAGGGAGAACCCAGCCGCCGCGAGCAGCTCCTTGATGAAGAGGTGGATGGTGTGCTTGCGGTTCCCGCGCAGCGAGAGCTTCAGGGGGAACCGCTGCGCCTTGATGTCGGCGAGGGAGCGCAGTCCCGACGCCCCGGTCACGGCGAAGCCGATCTGGTCCGGGGAGGGCATGACGGCGATGGCCCGCAGCGGCACGGGCTGCTTGTACGGCCCCTTCCCGCGCAGTGCGACCGTGAGCACGGCGGCGGGGTTGATGATGGACACCTGGACGGTCCCCGCGGCGACGTCGTCGATGGCGGCGAGGTCCGCCCCGCCGGAGAACGCGATGGTGCCGCCGCCCGGTCCCGGGCCGCTCAGGCTGATCCGGACGTCCCGGTAGGGCCAGCCGCCGGCGCCGAGCACCTCGGCGGCGACCTCGAGCACGAGGCGCCCCCGGACCACCGGCGGTATGGGCGGCCGTGGCGGCTCGGTCATGGGGCCGGGGCCGGGCCTAGCCCTTCCAGTCGTAGCTGAGCTTGTCGATCGGCGGGGTGAAGCCGTCCTCGCCGCGCCGGGTCATCCGCGCCTCGTCCTCTTCCCGCACGCGAGCGCAGTAGAGCTCGTACAGATTGCCCGACGGGTCGCGGAAGTACATCAGCCCGGTGTGGCCGTTCCTGGTCCAGATCGGGTGCGTCGGCACGCCGTGCGCCTCCAGACGCTCTTTGAGCGGCCACAGATCCTCCGCCTCGACGGCGAAGGCGTAGTGCGGGAACTCGGCGTCGGGCGCGGTCCATCCGCCCTTCTGGGGCGAGATGCCAAGAATGACGTCCGCGAACTTCACCTCGGCGAACTTGTCCACCTCCCAGAGGAACTCCGCACCGAGCACGGTGGTGTAGAAGCGGATCGCCTGCTTCATGTCCTTCACGGGGATGCTGATGTGGTGGAACCTGGCCGGCAGCGGCTCGTGC
>JADFQE010000063.1 GCA_022561985.1 Chloroflexota bacterium | reverse complement strand
TGACTTACATGACGTACAGCATCGGAACGCCGCAACCGGTGCCGGACCTCAAAGAGCAGCAGGAGCGCAACGCTCGGGGAACGGGACCGCGACGCGTGCGAACGAACGCTGCCGGGGAGCCTCCCGACTGGCGGCACTACAAGAAGGCATTGCCCAAGACGGAGCGGAGCTCCTAGGAGCGCGGGCCGCCGATCCGATCCGGGAAGGACGTGTGACCGGCCGAGCGGTTCTGTCGGAACCCTGCGAAGGGAGGATGAGGATGCTGACGCAAGAAGAGAACGAGCTGCTGACGCAGGTGGGGCCCGGCACCCCCTGCGGCGAGATGCTGCGGCGCTACTGGTACCCCATCGCCATCGCTAGCGAGCTGACGGACGAGCAGCCGACGAAGTTCGTCCGCATCTTGGGCGAGGACCTGGTCCTGTTCAAGGACCGCTCCGGGCGCATCGGGCTGCTCGCCGACCACTGCTCGCACCGCGGCGCCTCGCTGCTCTACGGGCGGGTCGAGGAGCGCGGCATCGCGTGCGCCTACCACGGCTGGCTTTACGACCGCGAGGGCAACATCCTCGAAACGCCGCCGGAGCGAAACGACGCCATCATGAAAAGCGTCAAGCACACGGCCTACCCGGCGCAGGTGCACGTTGGCTTGGTCTTCGCCTATCTGGGTCCGGCGCCCGCGCCCGTGATGCCCCACTACGACACGCTTTTCCGGCCTGACGGGCACCGCAAGATCAAGGTCTACGGACAGCTCGACTGCAACTGGCTCCAGGCCATGGAGAACTCCGTAGACCCAGCGCACGCTCCGATCCTGCACCAGGAATATATCCGGGGGGTGAGACAGCCCGCGAGCACGACGCGCGGATTCATCGACGACGTGGAGGGCTTTGAATTCTACCTCACCGACTACGGGATCATGAAGAAGCGGACCCACAAGACAGGAGCGATCGATGAGCATCCGCTGATCTTCCCCCACATCCTGCGCCAAGGCCCAAGCACGCAGTTCCGGACGCCGATCGATGATGAGCACACACTCCATCTTCATATCAACTTCACGGCGACCGAGGATGGGAGCGAGCCGCCAGACGCTTGGCACCCCGTGGTCGAGTACCAGGAACCGTGCAAGGAGCCAGTCGACGGTCTGCACCCGAACACGCACTTCACGCAGTGGGCAATAATCCCTCAGGATCACATGGCGTGGGAGACGCAGGGACCGGTGGCGAACCGCGCTGTCGAGCACCTGAGCTACTCCGATCGCGGCGTGGTGCTGTTCCGGCAGCTGGTCAGGGAGCAGATCGAGAAGGTCCAACGGGGTGAGGACCCCATGGGGATCTACCGTGACCCCGATCATGCGATCATCGACACGAAGATCGATGAGGACATCTGGAGCCCGCAACGGCGGGAAGAGATCCGGTCCCAGCGTGGCGAGGCCGAGCCCGCGAGCAGCAGCGGCTCTTCGTGAGAAGGCGCTCCCGAGCCAGAGGAGGAAGAGGACAGCATGGCAGAAAAGCAGCTGAAACTGGGCATCATCGGCATCGGCGTTGGCGCCGCTGAGTCGCTCTGTGCGGACCCTGACATTGACGTTGTCTGGGTCTCGACGCCCAATCGCTTCCATGGCCCCATGACCATGCTGGCTGCCCACCACGGCAAGCATGTGGTCGTGGAGAAGCCGATGGCACTCAACATGAAAGAGGCCGAGTCCATGGTAGAGGCCTGCGAGAAGCACGGGGTGCAGCTCGTCGCGGGCCACACCCAGAGCTTCACCCCGCCGATGCGGTACATGCGGCAGGTCGTTCGCTCCGGAGCGCTGGGTCCGCTGGCCGCGGTGAACGTCTTCGCCTATACGGATTGGGGGCTCCGTCCCCGGACCCCCGATGAGCTCGACCCCGCTCAAGGTGGAGGCATCGTCTATCGGCAGGTGCCGCACCAGATCGACTCCATCCGGCTCATCGGAGGAGGCATGCTCCGCAGCGTGCGGGGTGCCACCGGTAGTTGGATGCCCGGCCGGTCTATCACCGGCTACTACTCCGCCTACATGGAGTTCGAGAGTGGCGTCCCGGCGATCGCGGTCCATGAAGGGTCCGGCTACTTCGTGGCCTCGGAGTTGGTGCCGTGGGGAACCAGTAGAGCGTTCTATACAGCAGAACAGCGGATCGAGAAGCGCCGCGAGATGCGTGACGGCACGCGGCACGAAGATGCCGAGAAGCTGTCCTTGCGCATCGGTGGACCATCCGAGATGGGGAGCGTAGGGCGCCGTGGCCCTGAACCGGCTGGCAGGCGCAAGTGGCAGCCCTTCGACTTGGGTATCCTCATCGTGTCCTGCGAGCGGGGGCAGATCCGCCAGTCCCCCTATGGGGTGTACGTCTATGATGACGAGGGCGTCCGCGAGATCTCGTTGGAGACCGGACGTGCGTCCCGTCAGGAAGAGTTGACCGAGCTCTACAACGCCGTCGTACATGGGAAGCCAGTATTTCACAGCGGGCGCTGGGGGATGGCAACCTTGGAGGTGGCGCTGGGCATCGTCGAGTCGGCCCGCACCCGCAAAGAGATCAAGCTCACACACCAGGTCGAGATGGACGAGGCGTACGACGCGACCTACCCCGTCACCATCGTCGAAGACGTTGCGGTGGAGCCCGCGAAGGTCTGAGGTTCTGCAGATTCGTCCAGCGCCCAGCATCCGGAGAAGGAGAGGCTCGTCGATGGCACAGCTTGTGTTGGGGCTAGGATCGTCTCACACCGCTCAGCTCAAGATCCCCTGGGAGTTCTGGCACTTGGGCGGCGAGAAGGACATGGTGGACCGTCGATTCGACTACCAGGAGTTGCTCAAGAGCGTCAGGCCTGGGATGGAGAGCGAGGTGACGCCCGAGAAGTTCCGAGAGCGTTACGAAGCCTGTCTGCGCGGCATGGCGACAATCAAGGAGGCCATACAGCGCGTCTCTCCGGATGTGATCGTCATGCTTGGAGACGATCAGAAAGAGCAGTTCAACGACGACAACATGCCGATGCTGTGCATCTACAACGGCGAGTCGATGCCGGTTCGGAGCAGGCGAAGGGCGGATCGGAACCGCGGAGATCGGCCGCCGAACAGCGGCGGGAGCGCAAGCCCACAACGGAACTGGCTCTCTGAGCAGGTGAGGGCCGACACGGCGCCCGAATACCCCGGCTCGCCCGATCTCGCGAACCATCTCCTCCGCCAGCTCGTACAGGAGGAATTCGACGTATCGCGGTCGAATCAGCTCAAGCCGGATATCGGACTCGGCCATGCGTTCACCTATCTGTACCAGCTATGGCCGGAGTGCAACATCCCTGTCGTGCCGTTCATGGTGAACACCTACTACCCGCCGAATACGCCGACCCCGAGACGCTGCTACGCGTTGGGGCAGGCATTGCGGCGTGCCATCGAGAGCTGGGATCCCGGCAAGCGCGTGGCGGTCATGGCTTCGGGCGGACTGAGCCATCAGATCATCGACGAGGAGATCGATGAACTCACGATCAAAGGCCTGAGAGAAAAGGATCCCGAAATCCTGTGCGGACTCCCCGAGGAGCGCCTGACCCTCGGAACGTCCGAGATCCGCAACTGGATCATCGCGGCTGGAGCGACCGAAACGATGGAGCTTGGGTACCTCGAGTATCTCCCTTGCTTCCGTTCGCTGGCGGGCACCGGGTGCGCGATGGGATTCGCGGTCTGGGAGTAGATCCGCCTGACCGCCGATAAGGGGGAGAGTGCATCCGAGTTTGACGCAGCCCACGGCTGTCTAGCTGTTGATCGACGACAATGAGGCGAACGGTCAAGCGGCCGCCGAGTCTGACCTGCGATGGCGCCTGAAGCCCTGTCCCTGGCAGAATCCCTCCAGGACCAATCCCGCGTTTCAGCGGCTTGCCAGATCGGCCTCGATGCGGTACAGCGTCATGAGGGGGGTCGGGGCGCACGACCCCAGATGTGCTCAAGTGGGCTCACCTGGCTGACAAGCATGCGCCTGTTGGCACGATCGACCGGGTGACGGCAGACCTGCCGTCCCCGTCCGCGCCGCTGAACAAGCTGTAGCTAATTGAGGGGGTGAGCAAGGATCGCCAGAGACGAGAGGTCGTCACTGAGATCGTGAAATGCCCGCCACATCGCTGATCTTCATCCGTCGATACCTGTAGGAATACCGGGTCCGACCGCACCAACTGCAGCTTGACATTCAGACGGCCATCCGTTATCCCCCTGCAGGTGTCTTGCAGTCCGGCGCCGCACTCGTATTTGGATGGAGGGCCCATGAACCCGCTCAAGGTTCCGCGAGAAGCCGCCGAAGGCGTGCGGCTTGGGGGTCACGCCAGCGACACGGACCGTGTGGTCAACGGTCCCGCCGAGCGGTTCAGCCACCTCATGCTCGCGGTCTCCGACGTCGGCAGGAGCGAGGAGTGGTACCAGGAAGTCGTGGGGCTGGACCTCCTGGGACGTGATCTCACGGCCGAGGAGCGCCCGCACAGCGTGCTGAGGATGAACACCGGCCAGCTCCTGATCCTCGTCCAGGTTCCCGAAGAGGAGATGAGGACCAATCTGGGGATGTCGACCGGCGTCCACCACGCGTTCATGACCACACCGAACCAGTACCGGCGCGCAATCACCCGGATGGAAGAGATGGGCTTCGACCTGGTGGACTACCGTGCGCAGTTCCGGGCGTACGGCGAGTTCAGCATCAACTTCAAGGACCCCGACGGCCACCGCTTGCAGCTCCAGTGCTACGGACTGGAGTCGACGGAGATCATGCCCGGCGACGGCATCGTGGACTGCGGCACGGAGGACCAGTACCGGGTGGGCGCGATGAAGCCCTTCAAGGCGGGGAACTTCTACCTCGTGCGCCGTAAGGAAGGGTTCCTCGCCATCAGCCGGTGGTGCCGCCACCTCAACGGGCTCGTGGCCTACCAGCCGAAGCACTGGCAGTTCTGGTGTCCGCTGCACGGCGCCACTTACGACCGCGACGGGATCAACGAGCCCTTCCCCAGCAACGAGGGGAAGGACCCGCTCCGGCTGCACCCCCTCACGTTCAACGCCGAAGGACACATCCTGGTCGATACCGACCGGGTGATCGAGCGCACGCAGTTCGAGCTGAGTCAGGTGACGGTGCCCCCGGCGGTCGCCGCCGCGGCCCCGGCATAGGCCCCACGCAAGAGAGAGGCCTCACGCACGGTTGACGATTTCCCACCCCCGAGGAGGAACAGCATGTCAGAAGTCGAGAGCATCAGCCACAGCGGGATGACGGCCCCTGACACCTGGGAGGCACAACGCTTCTACGAGGACGTCCTCGGCGGGGCCGCCATGGAAACGGTCACGCGGAGCTACCGTGGCGACCGGGGCGGGGAAGCGCACGTGTGCAGCACCATCGGCGACTATCTGTTCGTGTCCTTCCCTCGTCTGCGGGACCTGGCGCCCCCGGAGGAGCTGCGGGGCGGGTACGAGAACTGCCGGCACGGCTTCGCGGTCGCCCGCGAGCGCTTCGATGCGGCGCTCCGCGCGCTCGAGGCCCACGGGGTGCCCTACGAGGGCCCCGTCACCCACCCGGAGGCGGGCCCCATCGGACAGTCCGTCTTCTTCCGCGACCCGGGCGGGAACTTCTTCGAGCTCTGCTGGCGCCGGGACGAGGATGTGGAGTACACGCCGGTCCTGATGGGCACGGACTAGACCTTTGACCTTGGAGACCGAGAAGCCAACGGACCAGCCCATTCCGGCGATCGCACAGCGGCTATCGGGCGTCGTGCTCGACGCGTCCGACCTCGGCCGGACCCAGGCCTTCTACCAGGAGATCTTCCAGCACGCCGGCGGCGCCTGGGAGTCGAGCAAGACCGAGATCACCTACCGCGCCGGCGCCCAGACGGTCGGGTTCGTCCGCCGGGGCCGGCCCCGCACCTTCGAGGACGACTCCGGCTACCACACGGCCTATCGCGTGCCGCGGGCACGGCTCGATGAGATCGTCGCCAAGCTCACGGCGTTGGGCGCAGCGGTTGACTGGTGGAGCGAAGACTCCCCCCGCGAGCAGGACCTGAGCGCGTACGCGCTCGACCCGGACGGCAACCGCGTCCAGCTCGTACCGGCAGCCGATGGCGATCTGCTGCTGCTGGACCACGCCACCATCGAGATCTTCCAGTTCGACTACTGCCAGGTGATCTACGGGAACGGTCTCGGCGGCACGGTTGACTCCTACCACGGATGGCGGTGGACGGAGCAGCTCGAAGCTCGCCGTTGGGCCGCCGGAGAGATCCCCAGCGCACCCTGGACGAAGCGGATGAATCCGGGCTATCGGGACTTCCTGGTGCTGGGCACGAAGGATGCACGCAAGGGCGTGCCCAGGCCCAACACGCAGGTCTTCCTGCGATACGGCGATACGCGGATCGGCCTGATCAGCGCGACGAGGAACCGCCAGGAGCCCCGCCCGGATATCCTCCACGGCACGCCGCGCCTGGTCTTCGCAAGCGACCTGCCTGTCTCCGAGCTCATGGAGGCGCTCGCCGCCCGTCAGCCGCTCCCCATCGAGCGCGGCGGGTCGAGCGTGTTCCTGCGCGACCCGGACGGCAACTACGCCGAGATCATGGGAGCGTCGTGACGAGGGCGAGCCTGCTCACGGCATGACGGACCACACAGGGGGACGGAAACGAGGAGGACCACGATGGCTCGAAAGGCCTGGCTGTTCGCGCTGCTTCTGCCCATAGCCTTGGCTGCCGCCGCTTGCGGTAGCGATCCGACGCCGACGCCGACGCCGACGCCACCGACCGCGAGCACCGCTCCTGGGACGGAGGCCGACTTTGAGACACAGCTGGCCCAGTTGATCGCCGCCGCCCAGGCCGAGGGCAAGCTTGTGATTGACGCGGACGGCGGTGCGGGCCGCACCCACGGGGCTATTATCGAGGAATTCGGGAAGCAGTTCGGTATCGAGGTCACGTTCAGCACGCAGTCAGACCCAGCGGAGCGCATCGTCATCGAGCGCGACGCTGGGCGGTTCCTCGTGGACGTGACGATGCTTTCGTCAACCCCGCCCGATCAGATCCTGATCCCGGCGGGGGCGCTGCGGCCGATAGAGCCGCTGCTCTTCTTTCCTGACGTCATCGACATGAACAACTGGTTCATGGGCCGCCTCCACTTCCATGACTCGGAAGGGAAATACAACCTGGCACACTCCGGCAGCCTCACCAAGTCCGTCCACGACATGTTCTACAACACGGACCTGATCGGGGACCAGATCGGGGAGCTCACCTCGTTGTGGCAGTTCGCGCGTGAGCCGTACGTACCCTGGATCGACAAGATGGTCGCCGAGCCCGCGTTCTCCGGGAATGCGGGGCAGTGGTCGACGCTCTACGCCCACCCCGACCTGGGCGAGGAGTTCGTCCGTGGGGTGCTCCTCAACCCGAATTTCAATTGGGTGACCGAGGACCGGCTGATCGTCGACGGGGTCGCTCAGGGGAAGTACGCGATGACGTTCATCTCCTCCGGCTCGGCGAACAGCGACATGATTGGGTTGGCCGGACTAGGTCTGCCGATCGCCCATTTCGAAGGGCTGCTGCAGGAGACAGGCTCGCTGTCGATGGGTGGCTCGACGCGATCGATGCAGCTGGTGGCGAACCCGCCGAACCCCAATGCGCAGAAGCTGTTCATCAACTGGTGGCTGAGCCGCGACACGGTGCTCCTCCGGCACGAGATGCAGCTAGAAGGCTTGCGGCCGAGCCTGAGGATCGACGTGCCGATCGTGGACGAACTCCAGGTCCGGCCCGGCATCGGCGGTATCGTGCCCACCGATCCCGACTTCGTCGCCCGCCGTGAGCGAGGCCGGGTGTTCGTCCAGCAGCTTTCGCAGTGCGTCGAGGTGCAGGGGATCGAGGCGTGCCGTTCGCTGACCATTGACTACGACGACGTGCCCCCGCCCCCGCCTTCTGGCGGCGGCGACGCCGCCGCAGAGGGGGTCGTCTACACCCTCGAGGAGTTCAACATCGAGGACGGCAAGTTCCGCCCCAAGATGGGAGAGGTCTCCTACTGGGGCTACCCGGCCGGGGAGCGGGTCGAGAGCGACGTCACCGAGGGCGTGTTCACGATCAACCTCGGCGACAGCATCGTCTTCGAGGAGGGCTTCCACAGCAGCAGCAGCCGCAGCACCTCGGTCCACAACTTCACGATCACCGGGCTCGGGATCGATATCCCGATCCAAGCTGGCGAGCGTGACAAGTTCCCCGGCTTCACCATCAAGCCGAAGGAGCCGGGAGAGTACATCATCTTCTGCTCGGTGCATCCGGACGGGCACGGCAACAACATCAAGCTCATCGTCGTGGGCTGAGGCGAGGCCCGCCCCGGAACCGGGCTACGGCCTCAGCGCTGGCGGACGCCCATCTTGACGCCGACGACCTTCGCGACGCTGGCGACGCCCACCGTCAGCACCATGAGCACGAGGCCGACGGCGCTCGCCTCCTCCTGCGTTCCGGCGTCGGACCGCGCGATCTCCAGCGCGAGGATGGCGAGCGTGTAGGTGTCGCGGCTCGCGAGCAGGATGATGCTGCCCGTGGCGCCCGCCGCGATCACGAAGTTGAGCACGCTGATGAGCGCCAGCGTCGGCATCATGAGCGGGATCCATATCAGGAAGTAGGTCCGCAGCCAGCTCGCGCCCGCGATCCGTCCCGCGTCCTCCATGTCCTGCCCGATCTGCACGATCGCGCCCTTGGTGATGTTCACGCCCGTCGTGTTGCCCTGCAGCAGAACGACGATCATGAGCAGTCCGAAGGACCCGTAGAGCACGTTCAGGAACGGCGTATTCAGCACGATGAACAGCATCCCGAGGCCCGTGAGCATCCCTGGGATCACCGCCGACCCCCAGATCACGAAGTCAAGGATGCCGCGGCCTCGCCACCTCGTGCGCACGATGACATAGGCGACGAGGGAGAACAGCAGCGGGCTCGCCACCGCGGCGAAGCTCGCCAATTTGAGCGTGGTCCACGTTCCAAGCACGAAGCGGCGGGCGGTCAGCACGGTCTCCCAGTGGCTGGTCGTGAATATAGGATCGATCTGGAAATACCCGGTGCGCGTCATGAAGCTGCCGAACACCAGGACGAGCATCGGGCCGATGGTGAGCAGGATCAGGAGGGTCAGGATGACACCGAGCATCACCCACCGCCATCCGCCGATGTCAACGAAGGACGGCCTGAAGCCGGCCCGGATCGTCGTGTAGAGCCGTCGGTGGAGCATCCAGCGCTGCAGGGGGATGATTGCGATGACCAGGATCATCGTCACGCTCGCGAGCGCGGTCGCGGTGCCGTAGTCGGGCAGGCCGTCCAGGCGGATCAGGCGAAAGATCAGCGTGGAATAGACGTAGAACCCGAAGGGCACGCCCAGCAGCTGCTCGATCTCGAACGACTGGAAGATGCGCACCATCTGCAGTGCGCTCACGAGCACCATCGGCGCGGCCATCAACGGGAGCGTCATCCGCAGCATCGTGCGCAGCGTCGAGGCGCCGGACACGCGCGCTGCCTCCTCCAGGCTCGCGTCCATGTTCCGGAAGGCCGGCGTCAGCAGCATCACCTTGCCGGCGATGCCGTTCGCCATGACTTGCGCCCACACGATGCCGGGGACGCTGAAGATGTTGAAGGGGCCCTCTTCGACGAACGGGAGGAGCTCGAACAGCTTGTTCAGCAGGCCTAGGTCCGGGTCCATCAACGTGATCCACGCGATGGTCGTTGAGATGCCTGGGATCATGTACGAAACCCAGAACAGGAACTCCAAGATATGGCTTCCGGGGATGCGCGTCCGCGCCAGGGTCCAGGCGATGACGACGGCGATGGGGAAGCTGAAGACGAAGGTCATCCCCCACACCCTCACCGTGTTCCAGAGCGCCTGCCAGATACTCGGGCGGGCAAGGGCTTGCCGCCAGTTGTCCAGCCCCCAGTGCCACGGGTCCGCGAACATGTTGTCCGCGACGTTGAACGTCTCGATGAAGATCAGCATCGCCGGGAATATCAGCCAGAAGCCGAGGCTGATGATGAGCATGGCCACGACGAACGTGCCACGGTTCGCCCGCAGCGCATCAGCCGTCACCTGCCCGGTCCGCTGGGCCACCGACATGCTTCTCATCGCTTTCCTGATGCCGCGACGAGCAGCACAGGAACCGTGGGCAGCATGAGATGACTGAGACGTCTCATCGGGAGCGTTATGACCTCCGGAACCCCGCTGAGCTTCCACGAGCGCTGACGGACCTGGAGCATGCGACGGACGTGGGAGAGCCGGATTGCCGTGCGAGTCTATTGAGGGCTATTGTGTTTGGCAAGGCTCAGCGGCCATCCAGCGCATCGAGACTGGTCGCGGCTGGGCCCGTGCGAACCGTCCTGATATCCTGCGCAGCACAGCGGCGGTCCGCGACCGCGTCCAGAGGGAGACGAGGCATGGCGACGACGGTCGAGCGAATGTGGGACGAGCAGCGGAGCAAGCGGGCCCGGATCGCGACCCTCCAGGATCAGATGAAGCGCCACGACATGGGCGCGGTCCTCGTGGGCGGCGGCTTCGGCGTCCGCTATCTGCTGGGTGTTTCCGTGCCGGCCTCCAAGGTCTTCGTGCCGGCGGACGGCGAGCCCATCGGCTTCATCCGTCAGCGGGACATCGAGTACGTGCGTCAGCACCATGCGAACCTCCGGCTGGCGCTCTATGAGCAGGAGGTGTCGGAGCCCTGCAGCGGCCTCGATCGGAACGGCCGCATGGCCTGCGCGCTCGCGGACCTGATGGAGCAGCACGGCGTCGCCGGCGAGCGCCTCGGCATCGCGGCGACCCAGGCGGGGTTGCTGATCCCGCTCATCCGGAACGGCGTGGACGTGGTGGACGCGCACCAGGTCTTCGAGCGGGCCATGGCCATCAAGAACGACGACGAGATCGCGATGTACCGCGCGATCGCCGATCAGTACGTTGGGACCATGCGCGCGTTCCGAGAAGCGTCCGTGCCCGGCACGACCGAGAACGCCCTGGCCGGCGCCGTCGTGACCGCCTGGTACGAGGCGGGCGGCGAGGAGGTCTCGCAGCTCAACGTGTGCTCGGGCGAGAACATGAACCCCTGGCGCCGGTGGCCGACGCAGCGCGTGCTCAAGAGCGGCGACTTCGTCGGTATCGACCTCCACGCCCGCGGCATCAACGGCCTGCGCGGCGACGTGTCGAGGACGTTCTTCGTGGGCGATCGTCCGACGCCCGAGCAGCGCGCCCTCTACCGCGAGGCCTACGAGTACGTGCAGGCGGCGATCCCGATCTTCAGGGCCGGGCGCACCTTCGCGGAGATCGCCGAGACGGCGCCTCCCGTGCCCGCCCCCTACCGGCAGCAGCAGTTCAGCTACCACATCGCGCACGGCGTGGGCATGGGCCCCTCGGGCTACCCGCAGATCGACCCGGGGAGCCACGACGCCAAGAGCGTGCTCGTGACGAACCAAGTCCTCGCCATCGAGTGTCACTTCGGCGAGCCGGGCAACCCGCTTGCCGTGAAGCTCGAGGAGATGGTCGTCGTGCGCGAGGGGGAGCCGGAGCTGCTGACGCGCGACGTGCCGCTGGACGACCGGCTACTCGGCTAACCCCTCTTCGCCGGCTGTATCAGGAGCCGCGCTTGCCGCCAACGGTCGGGGCGGTATACCGCCCTAGGTCGGCGAGTGCATCCTCCACATAGCTGTGCACGACGATCTGCTCTAGAGGGATCGGCTGTGTCAGGAACCCTTCCTCCCGCAACCAGCTGACCTCGTCTTGCAGCACCTCGGCATTGATGAAACCGTCGGGGTTCACGCCCACCAGATTGTGCTCGGTTCCCGAAGGATCCTTGGGGTCAGTGAAGAGGCTCAGGACCTTCTCGCGGTCGATCCCATGCTCCACCGCGTCGTGGTATGCGCGGGCGCCACGAAGGTATGCACGAACGTAGCGCCGCGCCTCCTCCGGCCGCTCCTCGCGGAACCGATGGCTGAACATCACCGCTCGGGTCAGCCGTCCCGGAGTGACCTCGTAGTCGAACTTCCAGACGCCGAACGTCTCTGCCTCACGGCCTCGGTCGAGGTTTCTCTGCCTGCCCATCGTGGTCAGGTCGATGGTGCCGTCGGCCAGAGCCTGGTGCCGGTCTTCGCCGTAGCCCACCGTCACTACCTCCACGTCGTCGTAGGTGAGGCCGCCGCGTCGCAGGGCGGAGGCGAAGTCTAGCCAGTCGTGGTCTCCGCGCTCGCTGCTCATGCCAAGCTTTTTCCCGCGCAGGTCCGCATAGCTCTCCAACATTCCTCCTTCCAGCAGTGCCGTCCGAGCGACGAGGGCATGGCTCGCATGCCCGGGCTGGAGGGAACCCTGATCCGCGACCAGGGCGATCGGCGCATCGGAGCGCCAGATGCGGTAAAAATGCGCGACCGTGGGCCCCGCGAGACACACGTCCAGGTCGCCCGTCATCAACTTCGGGATCGACTCCCGGCGCCCGCCTGCTTCGACGAGTTGCACGTCGAGGCCTTCCTCACGGAAACAACCCATCTCAGATGCCACCACGGTTGGACCGACGGTGATCCGGTTGGCACCAACGATCCCGACAGTTATGGGCTGCATACGTTTCGCTCCGATCAGTTGCCTAACGGGTTGTTACCGCGGATGATGTCAGAGCGCTGGACTGGAATCAAACTACAGCTAGTTCGGAGGGCGGGTGAAGGCCGGGCGAGTCAGCTCTTGCCGCGACCTTGTATGTTCCGTGGTGGGCGTGGTAGGCCGTTCTGACCTGGGTCGTTGAGAGACCGCAAGCTAGCGTGGCCGCCACGCCCCCAAGTCCTCTGAGCCCGAACAGTTGCCCGGGCCGCAGAGCCCGCATCGCACAAGGCTGGGCCGGAAGGAGCACCCATGGGATCACTGGGTTTGTTCGTGGGTATCGACGTCGCCAAGGACCGGCTGGACGTGGCCGTGGTGCCGTCGGGTGAGCGATGGGAGAGCGGGAACGACGAGGCGGGTATCGCCGAGCTCGCCAGCCGGCTGAGGGAGCTCGCACCGGCATTAGTGGTGATGGAGGCCACCGGAGGCTACGAGCTGTCCGTGGCGGGCGGCCTGGCGGCGGCGGGCCTAGCGGTGTGCGTCGTGAACCCGCGGCAGGTGCGCGACTTCGCCCGTTCCATCGGGCTGCTCGCCAAGACGGACGCGTTGGACGCCGGGGCACTGGCTCGGTTCGCCGAAGCGGTGAAGCCCGTGCCGCGTCAGCTGCGCGATCGACAGGCGCAAGCGCTCCAGGCCCTGGTGGTGAGACGGTGGCAGGTGATCCGGATGCTGGCCGTGGAGAAGACGCGGCTGCACGCCGCTCGGGAGACCGTCCAGGCGGACATTCGGGACCACATCGCTTGGCTGGAGAGCCGCGTAAAGGCGCTCGATCAGGAGCTCGAGCGCTCGGTCCACGACAGTCCTGTCTGGCGGGTCAAGGAGCACCTGCTGCGGAGCGTGCCCGGTGTGGGGAGAGGGACCGCCTTCACCCTCCTCGCCCAGGTCCCGGAGCTGGGGACCATCGGCCATAAGCAGATCGCCGCCCTGGTCGGGGTAGCTCCCTTCAACCGCGACAGCGGCACCCTGCGGGGCAAGCGCACCGTGTGGGGCGGTCGCGCGGGTGTGCGGAGCGCGCTCTACATGGCCGTGCTGTCCGCGACCCGCTTCAACCCGCCCATCCGGGCCTTCTACCAGCGCCTGCTCGCCGCCGGCAAGCCAAAGAAGGTGGCGCTCACCGCCTGCATGCGCAAACTGCTGATCATCCTGAACGCCATGCTCAAGCATGGCACGGAGTGGCAGCCGAGCCCGGTTCATGCTGCCTGATGGGTTGACATCCCAACACAGTTGCTAGCTTGTTTAGTGCCCGCGAAGGGTGCCGGGACAGAAAAACATGTGATTGCGCTACGTTTCGACCGCCTCCACGCGAGTGAGCTACGCACGAGGGACAAGCTCCGCGTAGCCCGGCCAGGCGTTACACGAAGCGGCACTAGGCGGCGACCCGCAGCGACCGGCGGCGAAGAGCAGCGATCGATGGCATTCAGCGGCGAATCACGGCGCAGCGCGGCGTGGCGTGGCGTCAGCGCTATCATGCGACTCGATGACCGGCGTGACCAACCCCGAGCAAACATCAGAAGGACGCCTCTGGCCCCGCGGCACCCTGCGCTTGTACCCGCTCCTCTGCGAACTGTCCTGGGTGTTCAACATCGGTGACGAGCCGCCACGGGCGGCCGAGCGGATCGACGACGTGCCGGCGCCGGACAGCGAGCCCAGGACCGCGTTGGGCCCCCTCGGTCCAGAGCCTCTGTCCGGCCTAGAGCCGCAGGTGAGACGCCTGCTATCCCGCGTGGAGGTCCCCCCGGAGCTCATGGGGGTAGCGCTGCGGCGCTTCGTGACATTCAGGCGTGAGTTCGAAGCCCTCGGGCTGGCTCACCGAGACGTTTGCTTGCGCGCGTTCGAGACCACCCGAGTGGACGCCGCCGCCCGGCTCCCCCGGCAACTCAATGGGCTGCCCGCGTTCATCGACGATCTTGGACAAGCCCTGGCACGATGGAAGCTCACCCGCATAGCAGGCCGGAGCCCCATCTTGGGGCCATTCGCGGCAGCGCTCGCGAGGGGCGTCAAAGCCGGGAACAGAAGGCCCTCCCCGAGCCTCCCGAGCCTCAGGGTCGTCCCAGTCGTCGACGGCGGCAACGTGCTCTCGGTCCTGGCCTACGGGCACGGTGTGGATAAGGGTGATCGCTCCATCGAAACGGCGAAAGCCCTGGGGCTGCAGCCAATACCGCTCGGGCGGGGCCGCCTCGCCGGTCAGCCACACCTTATTGACGCGCGG
>JADFQE010000062.1 GCA_022561985.1 Chloroflexota bacterium | reverse complement strand
GCCCCGCTCGCGGACGCCGCGCACACGGCCTCCGACGTCGGCGCGCTGGGCCTCGCGCTCTTCGCGTCCTGGGCCGCGAGCCGCCCGGCCTCGCCCCAGCGCACCTTCGGCTATCTGCGCGCCGAGGTGCTCGCGGCCGTGGTGAACGGCGCCGCGCTCCTCGTGATCGCGGCGGTGATCTTCGGCGAGGCCGCCGGGCGCATCGGCTCGCCACCGGAGGTCCGTGGAGGCGTGGTCTCCATCGTCGCATCGGGTGGGATCGCCGCGAACGTCGTCGCGGCCGTGCTGCTGCTCAAGAGCGCGCGCACCAGCATGGCCGTGCGCGCGGCGCTCTTCCACGTCGGCGGCGACGCCGTGGGCTCGGCGGGCGCGGTGATCGCCGGGCTGCTCGTCCTGGCCTACGGCTGGCATGCCGCGGACCCGATCATCAGCGTGTTCATCGGTCTGCTGCTGGTCGTGGCGGCCGTCCGCGTGCTGCGCGAGGCAACCCACGTGCTGCTCGAAGGCACGCCCGTCCACGTCGACCTGATGGCGCTCCGAGACGACATCGAGGGCATGGCGGACGTCGAGGGCTGCCACGACCTGCACACCTGGACGATCGCTTCCGGCTACCACGCGCTGAGCGCGCACGTGACCATCGGCGACGACTGCGCGGGCGTCCGCGTGCGGGAGCTCCAGGGCCGCCTGCGCACGATGGCGAGCGAGAAGTACGGCATCGCGCACGTGACGATCCAGCTCGAGCGGGGCGACGGCGCGTGCGTCGAGGAGGTGCACGTCCCCGGCCCCGCGGCCGGGGCGCCGTCGGGATAGCCCGTCGAGCACGCGTCGCCCTACTCCTGCGCGCGGAACCCTGATATGGTGGAGACTACGCAGCGCCCGCGACATGGTGCGGAGGCGGGGTATGGCGGATCAGCGTTATCAGCGCGAGATCGAAGAGATCCTGGGTCAGGTGAACGAGGAGCCGCCCGCGAAGGGCGGGTCCCGTGGCTCCGGGCCGCGCTTGGTCAAAAGCAAGGTTCGGCCCGCTGGCTCGCCACGCCCGCGTCTGACGCTCGATCTCACCCCCGGCCGTCTGTTCCTGATCGGCGCGGGGCTGCTCGTCGTGTCGCTGGTGCTCACGGCGGTCGGCTTCGGATACGCAGCGCCCCTCGCCTGGATCGGGATCGGTCTGTTCGTCGTGGCCTACATCCGCTTCTTCGCGAAGCCCCGCCGCAGCACGGACCGGATGTGGCGCGGCCAGAGCATCGAGGACCCACCCTCGCCAAGCGCGCCGAGCCGCTGGTGGCGCTGGATCAAGGGCGAGTGAGCTGACTCTGACTGTGCGCCTACGCTCCCCAACCCGCTCATCCTGAGCCTGTCGAAGGACGGCTCCGGACTGAAGCGGCACGCGCTGCTGCGGCCGTCCTGCTGGGCAGGGGTTCTTGTCTGACTGTGCGCCGATGCCCCCCAACCTGTCATCTTGAGCGAAGCGAAGGATCTCGGCCCCTCCCCGACGCGCGGAAGGGGCGCGGGGAACGGGCGCGGGGAACGCGAAAGCGCCGGTGGCATGCCACCGGCGCTTCGTTCTGGTTGCCCTTTTAGTCCGCTTGGAAGCGGTTGGCCGCTTAGAAGCGGCGGGGCTCCCGCGGCCTGGCGGCGTTCACCACCAGCTCGCGACCGTCCACGGAATGGGCGTTGAACATCTGGATAGCCTGTTCGATGCCTCCATGGTCTTCCATCTCGACGAAGCCGAACCCACGGGGCCTGCCCGTCTCGCGGTCTGTCGGGATGTGAACCGATACGACGTTCCCTGCCTGCGCAAAGAGGTCGTACAGCTCGTCTCGGGTCATTCGGAACGGCAGATTGCCGACGAACAGCCTATTCCCACTATCTTCCATCGTCACAACGGTACCTCCACTTTGTCCGTCACCATCGGGTCGGACTTGAGCATTTCGAGCGCACTGTCCGAACCTTGGGGCCTGGACCTCAACGGAGGGACACACACGCCATTCGCCGCACTATTCTAGCCGTGTGGGAGAGTGCCTGCAAGTCCACCCTGTCCGGGAGCGGCTTTCGTAACGACCGGCGGCGCCGTTCCGGTCCTTTCAGGGACCGATTGCGGCCCAGGTCGGGGACCGATTGCGGCCCAGACGGGCGTCCCGCATAATGGGGCGCGGCCGCACGGCGGCCATCATACTCACCGCACGGGCGCCCACCCCGGCGCCCCCAGGAGCAGCCGGTCTCGTGCATCCGTTCCGCTACGTCGCTGCGGGCAGCATCGACGAGGCCGTGGCCGTCCTCCGCGAGCACGGCGCACGGGCACGCCCCCTGGCGGGCGGCACGGATATCCTGGCGCAGCTCCGCGCCGGACGCTTCGAGCTCGATGCGCTCGTGGACGTGAAGGGCGTGCCGGAGGCCTCGGCGCTGCGCCTGGGGCGCGACGGCCTGGACATCGGGGCCGCCGTGCCCTGCTACCGCATCTACGAGGACCCGGACGTGAGCGCCGCGTACCCAGGGATCGTGGACGCAGCCTCGCTCATCGGCGGCATCCAGATCCAGTCGCGGGCCACCATCGGCGGCAACCTCTGCAACGCCGCGCCCAGCGCCGACAGCATCGGCCCCCTCATCGTGCACGCCGCAGCGGTGACGCTCGCCGGCCCGGCAGGCACCAGGACCGTGCCCGTCGATTCCTTCTGCACCGCCCCCGGCCGCACCGTCCTGGGCGAGGACGAGCTGGCGGTCTCCATCCACGTCCCCCGGCCTCCCGCGCGCTTCGGGGCCGCGTACGAGCGGTTCATCCCCCGCAACGAGATGGACATCGCCGTCGTCGGCGTCGCCTGCGCCGTCGTCCTGGACCGTTCTGGGGAGCGGATCGAGTCGGCGCGCATCGCGCTCGCATCGGTCGGCCCGACCCCGATCGTCGCCGCGAAGGCCGCCGCGTCCCTCGTCGGCGGGCCGCCGTCGGCCGACGCCTTCCGGGCCGCGGGCGAGGTGGCGGCGGACGAGGCCTCGCCCATCGACGACATGCGCGGGACCATCGGCCACCGCCGCGATCTCGTGCGCGTGCTCACCCGCCGGACGCTGGAGCGGGCGGTGCAGCGCGCGTCAGGGGGTACTGCGTCGGGCAATACAGGGAGAGGGACGCGATGACGCAGGCGCCGCTGCCCAAGGCCCACGTGCGCTGCCAGCTCAACGGCCAGCCGGTCGAGTTCCTCGCGGACCAGCACATGAGCTTGCTGGAGGTCCTGCGCGAGGTCCTGGACTTAACCGGGACCAAGGAGGGCTGCAACGACGGCAACTGCGGCGCCTGCACGGTGTCCATGGACGGCCGCATCGTGGACTCCTGCCTCGTGCTCGCGCCGGAGGTGGACGGTCGCACGATCGAGACCATCGAGGGCATGGCGCCTCCCGGCGGTCTGCACCCGCTGCAGCGCTCGTTCCTGGAGGAGGCGGCGCTCCAGTGCGGGATCTGCACCCCCGGCTTCCTGATCTCGGCCAAGGCACTCCTGGAGCGCGAGCCGGACGCCGACGAGCACCGCATCCGCCACTGGCTCGCCGGGAACCTCTGCCGGTGCACGGGCTACGACAAGATCGTCCGGGCGGTCCTGCGCGCCGAGACGGCGATGGCGCCGAAGGCCGCGGCGGGACGAACGCGAAGGAAGAAGAGCGCATGACGTCGAAGACCGGGTCGAAGAAGAGCGAGTCCAAGAAGACAGGGGCGGAGCGCAAGTTTCGGGTGGTCGGGACGCGCCCCATCCGCCACGACGGCTGGGACAAGGTCCTGGGCCGCGCGGTCTTCGGGGCGGACATCAAGCTCCCCGGCCTCGTCCACGGCGCCGTCCTGCGCAGCCCGTACGCCCACGCCCGCATCGTCAAGATCGACCTCTCGAAAGCCGAGGCGGCACCGGGCGTGCTCGCGGTGATGACCGGCGCCGACATGCCCATCGCGGCGAGCAAGGTGCTTGATCTGGGTGAGGAGGTCACGAACGCGGTCTTCGCCAGCGACCGCGTGATGGCCCGCACCAAGGCCGTCTACAAGGGCCACCCGGTGGCGGCTGTGGCGGCCGTGGACCACAACGTCGCGCTCGAAGCGCTGAGGCTGATCGAAGTGTCCTACGAGGTGCTGCCCCACGTCGTCACGATCGAGCAGGCCATGGCCCCTGGCGCACCGCTCGTGCACGACGACCTCGTCGGCAGCGACATCGGCGAGCGCGTCGAGCACACGAACGTCGCCGATCACATCCGCTACGAGGTCGGCGACCCCGAGGCCGCCTTCGCCGAGGCGGCGACGATCGTCGAGCTTGAGTGCCGGGTCTCGCGCGCCCACCAGGGCTACATCGAGCCGCAGAACGCGACGGCGCTCTGGCACCAGGACGGGAAGCTCACCGTCTGGACGAGCACGCAGGGGTCGTTCAGCCAGCGCAACTCGCTCTCGAGCGTGCTGATGATGCCGGCCTCCAGCATCAAGGTCGTCCCGATGGAGATCGGCGGCGGCTTCGGCGGCAAGATCGGCATCTACCTGGAGCCGCTCGCCGCCATCCTGTCCAGGAAGTGCGGGCACCCGGTGAAGCTCGTCATGGAGCGCCGCGACGTCTTCGACGCCACGGGTCCCGGTCCCGGCGGGATCATCCGCGTCAAGATGGGCGTGGACGCGCACGGAGTCATCACCGCCGCGACCGCCGACATCCGCTACGGCGCCGGGGCCTACCCCGGTGCGTCCATCAACCCCGCCGCCGTGTGCGTCTTCGCGTGCTACCGCGTCCCCAACGCCCGCATCGACGCCTACGACGTCGTCATCAACCTCTCGAAGACGGCGGCCTACCGCGCGCCGGGCTCGCCCCAGGCCTCCTTCGCCACCGAGACGGTGGTCGACGAGATCTGCCGGCGCATCGGCATGGACCCGGCCGAGTTCCGGCTGCTGAATGCGACCAGGGGGGGCGACCGCCGCACCGACGGCCCGACCTTCCCGCGCATCGGCAACGTGGAGACGGTCGAGGCGATCAGGGGCTCGGCGCACTACCGGGCGAAGCTTGGACGCGCCTCGTCGCCCACGAAGAAGCGCGGACGCGGGATGGCCAGCGGCTACTGGCAGGGCATCGGCAACAAGTCGACCGTGACCATCAACGTGAACAACGACGGCGTCGTCTCGCTCATCGAGGGCAGCGCCGACATCGGCGGCACGCGCACGTCCATCGCCATGCAGGCGGCGGAGATCCTCGGCATCGCCGCCGAGGACGTCCACCCGGCCGTCGTCGACACCGACTCCATCGGCTACACCGACCTGACGGCCGGCAGCCGGACGACCTACGCCACGGGTGCCGCCGCCATCCAGGCCGCCGAGCAGGTGGTCGAGGAGATGAAGAAGCGCGCCGCCCTGGTGTGGGAGACGGATGAGGCGAACGTCCGATTCGCCGACGGCGTCTTCACGAACGGGGCCGCCAAGAACCAGCACCTCACCTTCAAGGAGCTGTGCGGCAAGCTCGATACCACGGGCGGGCACGTCAGCACCACCGGCGTCGTCAACATCCGGGGCAGCGGCGGCGGCAGCTTCGCCACGCACCTGGTCGATGTCGAGGTCGACACCGACACCGGGAAGGTCGAGATACTGCGCTACACGGCCGCCCAGGACGCCGGCAAGGCGGTGCACCCCGCCTACGTCGAGGGCCAGATGGAAGGCGGCGCGGTCCAGGGCATCGGGTGGGCGCTCAACGAGGAGTACGTCGTCGGGGACGACGGCGTCATGCAGAACGCGACCTTCCTCGACTACCGGATGCCGACCTCGCTGGACGTGCCGATGATCGACACGATCATCGTGGAGGTGCCGAACGAGCGCCACCCCTTCGGCGTGCGCGGCATCGGCGAGACGTGCATCGTGCCGCCGATGCCGGCGATCTCCAACGCGCTGCGCGACGCCCTCGGCGTGCGGCTCACCGAGCTGCCGATGAAGCCGGGGCGCATCATGGCCGCGCTGCAGGCTCAGGCCGGCCCGTAGGGGCGCACGGCGTGCGCCCGCAGCTTTAGTGGCACAAGCGAGCAGGTGTGGCCCATGCCCACGGTCTTCATCGCGATCCCGCTCCGCCGGCTCACCGGCGGGCAGGCCACCGTCCAGGTGGCCGGAGCGACGCTGCGCCAGGTCATCGAGCGGCTGGAATCAAGCTTCCCCGGCATCGCCGAGCGGCTGGTCGATCCGGACGACCCGGACAAGCTCGCCGTAGGCCTTGCGGCCATCGTGGACGGCGAGGCGACGGTGCTGGGGCTGCGCCAGCCCCTGGAGCCCGGTTCCGAAGTGCACTTCCTACCAGCGATCGCAGGAGGGGCCAGCGATCGCAGGCGGGGCTGCCGCCGGATCTAGCTAGGCCGGTCCTGCCACGAACGTCTCGGTCACTTCCTGGTGGCCATCGCGCTCCGTGTACGGCTCCTCCCGGAACAGCCCCAGCGGCTGGAGCACCGGCCAGTCGTTGTACACGAACAGGACGGACTCGACCTCGGCGACGTGCTCGTGCCAGGCCCAGGACGGCACCACGAAGGTGTCCTTGCGGCCCCAGTCGAATCGCTTGCCGGCGATGACCGAGTACCCCTTGCCCTCGATGACGTGGTAGATCGTGCCGCCCGTGTGCCGGTGGGCCTTGGTGTGCTGGCCGGGCTTGAGGAGCTGTGCGAAGCAGCCGATGGTGGCGAGCGCCGGTCCGCCGGTGAGCGGGTTCGTGTACTCAAGCGTGATCGCGTCGAAGGGGCTGCCGTCGGTCTCCTTCGCCAGCGTGGTCAGCACGTCGTAGACGTGCGCGAACTTGTAGTTGATGAGGGGCGAATGGACGCTGTCGTGGTGGATCCAGGTGGGACGCAGCGTCCCCGCCCCGAAGAGCCGCATGGAGGCGTCGTTCGCCTTGGTGATCGGCTGCTTGTCCTCGGAGTACTGCTCCTGGAACTGCGCCTCGAAGGTCATCACCATCGGCACGTCGAGGCCGTCGAGCCAGACCATGGGCCCCTGGCCCTCGTGGCCGTGGTCGTGCCAGGTCCAGTTCGGCGTCGTGACGAAGTCGCCGGGGTCCATGTACGACTTCTCGCCCTGGACCGCCGTGTAGGCGCCGCTGCCCTCGACGATGAGGCGCAGGGCGGAGGCGGTGTGCCGGTGGCTCGGCGCGACCTCGCCCGGCATGATGATCTGGAGGTTCGCCAGCAGCGTGGACGTGGCCGACTGCTTGCCCTCCAGGCCGGGGTTGGCGAAGACCAGCACGCGCCGCTCGGCCTGCCTGCCCACGGGCACGAGCTCGGTCGCGCGCATCAGGAGCGGCCTGAAGTCGTCGTAGCGCCACAGGAAGGGCACGGTCTTGACCGTCTGCCGCTCTTGGAGCCACAGCGGGCTGGAGTTGTGCCGGCGGACCTCCTCGTAGAAGAGGTCGAGCTCTTCGGTCAGGCTCCCGTCCCCGGATGTCATCGCTTCCTCCTCGATCCTTCGTCCGGGATAGCGAACGGGGTCGACGTTCTCGGGACGGGACGATTGTAAGCGCGCCGATGACGTTAAACTAGCCGACGCCGGGCGCCGCGAGAGAGGCGCCGAGGCGGAGGAACCCCCATGAGGCTTGCGGAGCGGATGTCCCGGCTGGGGACGGAGACGGCGTTCGAGGCCCTCGCCCGCGCCAAGGCACTGGAGGCCGAGGGGCGCAGCATCGTGTTCCTTGGGATCGGCGAGCCCGACTTCGAGACGCCCGCCCACATCGTGGAGGCAGCGAAGGACGCGCTGGACGCCGGCTACACCCACTACACGCCCTCGCCGGGGTTGCCCGAGGTGCGCGAGGCCATCGCCGCCGACCTCGGCCGGCGCCTCGACTGGGAGGTACCGGCCTCGCGCGTCATCGTGACGCCCGGCGCCAAGCCCGTCATGTTCTTCACGATCCTCGCGCTGGCCGAGGCGGGCGACGAGGTGATCTACCCGGACCCCGGCTTCCCGATCTACGAGTCGATGATCCGCTTCGCGGGCGCCACGCCCGTCCCGATGCGGCTGCACGAGGAGCTGGGCTTCAACCCGGACGCCGGCGAGATCGGCCGTCTGCTCAGCCCGCGCACGAAGCTCATCATCGTCAACTCGCCCAACAACCCCTGCGGCTCGGTCATGCCGGAGGAGAGCTTGGGCCGGATCGCGGACATGGCGAACGAGGCGGACGCGGTGGTCCTGAGCGACGAGATCTACAAGGACTTCCACTTCGAGGGGCCGCACGTCTCCATCACCCGCTTCCCCGGCATGCGGGAGCGCACCGTCCTCCTGGACGGGCTCTCCAAGAGCTATGCGATGACCGGCTGGCGGATCGGCTACGGCGTCTTCCCGGAGGAGCTCGTGGAGCCGGTGACGCGCCTCATGACGAACAGCGTCTCGTGCACCGCCGCGTTCGTGCAGCGGGCGGCCGTGCTCGCGCTCGGGGCCCCGCAGGACACGGTGCGCGCGATGGTCGCGGAGTTCCGGGAGCGGCGCGGCGTGCTCGTCGACGGGCTCAACGCCATCCCCGGCATCTCGTGCACGATGCCGGAGGGCGCGTTCTACGCCTTCCCGAACATCACGCGGACGGGACTGTCGAGCCAGGCCTTCGAGACGGGCGCGCTCCAGGAGGCGGGCGTCTCGCTGCTCTCGGGCACGGCGTTCGGGTCCTTCGGCGAGGGGTACGTGCGTATCTCCTTCGCCAACTCGGCCGAGGCCATCCGCGAGGCGCTGCGCCGGATCGGCGCCTGGCTCGCCTCGCGCTGAGGCGGCCGTTTCAGCCGGCGCTGCGCTGCGCCTGACGCTCGGCTCTGGCCGCCGCCTCCTCCTCCGCCCGCCGCTCCAGCACCCGGGTGCCTGTCTCGAGCTGGTGGCGCAGCTTCGCGAAGTCGAGGGATTTGGAGAGGAAGGCGTCGGCGCCCGCGACGATGCCGACGGTCTGGTCGTCCCTGTCGTTCTTGGAGGTGAACAGGATCAGGTAGAAACGGTACGCGTCGGTCCGGTTGTAGACGCGCTGGCAGAATTGCGGGCCGGTGAGGCCCGGCATCATCCAGTCCACGATGACGACGAGCGGCTCATTGATCTCTCCGACCATGACCCACGCCGGCTCGCCGTCGGCCGCGGCCGAGACCTCGTACCCCCACTTCAAGATCCGTGATTCCATCACCACCCGCGTGACCGGGTCGTCGTCAACGATGAGTACTCGCACCAGTGGCCTCCTCTCGGAACCTGTCTAATCCGTGACTCAGCTCGGCGATCTCAGCGTCGAGCCGCGTGAGCGCGGCACCGGCATCGCGGACCTCGCGGGAGGCGCCGATCTCCTCCAGCCTCGCCGCCACCGCGGCCGCGCGCTCGCCGCCGAGGCTCGTGACGCAGCCCCTGAGCGCGTGGGCGGCACGCTCCAGCGCGTCCGCGTCCCCGTCCTCGACCGCCTCGCGGATGTGCGTCATGTAGCCGGGCACGGTCTCGAAGTAGAGATCGGTGATCTCGGCCAGCAGGTCCGCGTCGCCGTCGATGGTCGCCCACACCGCCTCCCGGTCGACGACCGGAAGGTCCCTGGTCCTGGTTGCGGTGACCGTCGCCATGACGTCCATGAGCTCCTCGACGTCGAGGGGCTTCGAGATATAGCCGTCCATCCCGGCGCTCAGGCACCGCTCCCGGTCTCCCTTCATGGCGCGGGCCGTGACCGCGACGATGGGGATGTGTGGGCGGCCGCCCCGCTCGCACTCCCCCCGCTCGCGCTCTCGTATGGCGGCGGTCGCCTCGAAGCCGTCCATCTCCGGCATCTGCGCATCCATCAAGATGACGTCGAAGCGCTGCGTGGCGGCGGCCTCCACGGTCTCCTTGCCGTTGGCCACCACGACCACCGTGTGCCCGCGCCGCTCCAACATCGCGGCCCCCAGGCGCTGGTTCACGAGGTTGTCCTCGGCCAGCAGGACGTGCAGTGGGGTGCGGGCGGGGGGCGCGGCGGCGCGCTCGCGCACCTCCGGCTCCGGCACGGTGGGGCCGGAGGCTATATCGGTGAGCAGGCCGCACCGGACGGTGAAGTGGAACGTGCTGCCGGCCCCGGCCTCGCTCTCCACCCAGAGCTCGCCGCCCGCGAGCTCGGCCAGGTCCTTGGAGATCGCGAGTCCAAGACCGCTGCCGCCGAACCGTCGCGTGGTCGAGCCGTCCGCCTGGGTGAAGGGCTCGAAGATGATGGCCTGCTGCTCGGGGGTGATGCCGATGCCGGTGTCCCGCACCGAGACGTGCAGCAGGACGCCCTCGTCCGGCCCCGGCGTCAGGTCGACGTCGATGGCGACCGAGCCGCTCTCGGTGAACTTGATCGCGTTGCCCACGAGGTTGATGAGGATCTGCTCGATCCGCGCCGGGTCGGCGATCAGGGTGTCGGGCACGGCGGCCGCGACGTCGCAGGAGAGGTCGAGCCCCGCCTCGTGGGCCTGGATGCCGAGGCCGGCGACGACCCCGGAGAGCCGCTCCCGGATGTTGAAGCCGACGAGGTCCAGATCCAGCTTGTCGGCCTCGATCTTGGAGATGTCCAAGATGTCGTTCAGCAGCTTCAGCAGCGACGAGGCCGAGCCGGCGACCATGCTCAGATACTCCCGCTGGGAGGGGTCGAGGTCGCTCTCCAGCAGGAGGTTCGTCAGCCCGATGATCCCGTGCATCGGCGTCCGTATCTCGTGGCTCATGTTGGCCAGGAACTGACTCTTGACGTGGCTCGCGTCCTCGGCGGTCTGCATCGCGCGGTCCAGGTCGGCGTTGGAGCGCTGCAGCTCCGCGGTGCGCTCCCGCACGATGCGGTCGAGTCCGCTCGCCTCGGTCAGGGCCTCGGTCATCTGGTTGATGGCGCTCGCGAGTGCCCCGGCCTCGCCCCCGGAGGTCACGGAGACCCGCCTGGCCAGATCGCCGCGGCTGATCTGGATCGTCTCCCGCGTGAGCTGCCGCAGGGGGGCCGCGATCGAGCGCGTGGTACCGAAGGCGGTGGCCCCGCCGACGATGAGGCCGCCGATGGTCACGAGCAGGATCATGGTGACCGCGGCTCGATACGCATCCTCCGCGGCTGCCCGCGCCCCGGCCGTCTCCGCGTGCAGCAGCAGGTCGACCCGCTCGTCCAGGACCTGGCCGGCGTTCTCGAGGTCGTATCCGAGGAGCTCCACCAACGCTCGCTGCTCCGTGCGGAGCTCCTCGGTCCCGGCACCCGTGCGGCGCAGCTCGTCGGCTGTGTCGAGCAGCCGGTCAGCGACGCCCATCAGGTCCGCGAAGAGGCCGATCGCCTCCTGGGCGGCGGCCCGCTCCGTGCCGGTCTGCGCCGCGTCGATGAACCGGACCGCGAAGCGCTCGAAATCGGCCGCCGAGGCCACGGCCCGTGAGCGGCCCTCGCCGTCCGGGTCCCGCGTATAGCTGAGGGCGCCCCGCACGGTCTCCCGGACGCTGGTCTGCATCTCCAGAGTGAGCTCCTCCAGCCGGCCTTCGACGCGGGCGAGCTTGACGGCGTCTGCGTTGGCGGTGCGGACCGTGTAGAGGAAGAAGACGCCATCGAGCAGCAGGAGAACGATGAGGACGGAGAATCCCATCGTCAGCTTCCGCCCGATCGTCATGGTGCTTCCCTGGGCGCGCGATCACCGAGGGCGCGATCCATCGCGCCCCGGCAGTCCGCTCGACGCGCCTCGCGGCCCTGGACGGATTCTATGAGGCCAGGGCGCCGTGGCCTTGAGTGTCCGCACCACACATCGCCCAAGGAACCCCACAGCGGGGACATCCGGCGGGTGGGGACTGGCCCTCAGCCGCGACTGCGGGTCCGCTGCCCTCGCGTATGGGCGGGCCCCCGGGCGGTCGCCGCGAGTGCCGCCGCGACCACGTTCGTGAGCACGAAGACGGCGAAGATGGCCCGGTAGCTCTCCGTCGCATCGAACGCGAGGGCCGCGGCGAGCGGCCCGGCGGCCTGCGCGACGTTCTGCGCGGCGCGCACGACGCCCTCGATCGAGCCCAGGTGCCGCCGGCCGAAGTAGTCGGCGAACATCAGCCGCTGCAGCGGGACGGACATGCCCTGAGCGACGCCGTACAGGACGCCCCACACGAGGGCGAGCCACGCCGGGCCCACGGCCAGCAGGAGCCCGGTGCCCGCGCCGGCCACCAGGAAAACGACGACGAGGACGATGCGGACGTCGTAGCGGTCGCGCAGGAACCCCGCCAGCAGCACGCCGCCCGCGCCCGTGGCGGAGTGCACCACGAGCGCCGCCACGGCGAGGCTGGGGCTGATCCCGCCGTCGGTGAAGTACGACACGACGTGGAGGACGACGCCGCCCCGGCCGAACCACCAGAAGAAGCCCGCCAGCGACAGCAGGTAGAACGACGGCTCGTGGAGCGCCTGCCCGAGCGTCAGCGACACGTCCGGCGGGGTTGCGGGACGCGGGGTCGCGTGAGGCTGGCCCGGCGCGGGCTCTGGCGCCCCGGGCTCTGGCGCTGGCGCTGCGGGGCTCCTGCCGTCCGGCAGGAGTCCCATGTCCTCCGGACGGCGCCGGAGGAACAGCGCGGCCGGCGCCATCGAGACGGCCCAGATGAGGACGCCCACGCCCAGGGCGGCCGTCCGCCAGCCGGACGTGGTGATGAGGAGCTGCACGAAGAGCGGTATGAGGGACGCGCCGATGGGGAAGCCGAGGTTGCCCAGCGAGAAGGCACGGCCCCGCCGGACGATGAACCAGTTGGGGATGATGACGGCGGTGGCCACGGCCATGACGCCGGTGTTCATGCTCCGCGCGATCATCTGGATGACGTAGTAGTGCCACAGCTCCTGCATGGCCGCCATGAGCACGAAGGAGGCGCCGAGTATCCCGAAGGCGCCCACGAGCGCCCACCGGGAGCCGAACCGGTCCACCATGGGGCCGGTGAGCAGCGCGGCGACGCTGCCCAGCAGCCCGCCGAGCATGATCGGCGTCGTGAAGGCGGCGCGGGTCCACCCGAACTCCGCCGAGACCGGCTTGAGGAAGATGCCGAGGACGGGGAGTGCCTCGGTGCTCGAGCTGAAGCCGCCGAGCGCGACGACCGCAACCATCACCCAGCCGTAGAAGAACCGGGGCGAGCGCTTCGGTTTTTGGGGTGAGGCCAAGAGTGATCCGGTGAGCGGGATGCGGCCCGACGATGATAACGCACGCAGCCTGTGCGCCAGGAGAGCCGGACGGCGCTCCTGGTGGCCTAGAAGCCACCCGGTGCTTGGATGGTGGGGCCGTGCGCTAGAAGCCGCCCGGTGCTTGGACGGTGGGGCCGTGCGCTAGAAGCCGCCCGGCCCCTTGCAGGCGACGGCGCGCACCGTCGCGATGTCGCGGTCCCGCCCAGGGTCCTCGTCCCTCCCGATGGCCTCCTCGTACCGGACGATACGCAGGCCGCTCAAGGTCGCCAGCAGCTCGTTCGGCTCCATCCGCCAGTCGCGGTTGCCGGGGATGGGGAGCGGGGTGCGCAGGTGCTGCTCGATGAAGATGTAGCCGTCGTCGGCGAGCGCGTCGACCAGCCGGGCGAGCAGCGGTCGGTTGAGGTAGAAGCAGTTGACGATGACGGCGTAGCCGGTCTGCGGCGGCGCGTAGTCGTCGAGGTCGGCCTCCGTCCAGCGCACCGCAAGCCCCCGCGCGCCCGCCTGCTCCTTGGCGAGGCGCAGCGCCTCCGGCGAGCCGTCGACGCCCTCCACGTCGTAGCCGTGGCCCGCCAGGAACAGGGCGTTGCGCCCCCCGCCGCACGCCACGTCGAGGGCGCGCCCGCGCTTCGGGCTCCCGTGTGGGAGCCGGTCCATCATCTGCTCGAGGAACGAGAACGGCGACGGCCGCGCCTGGTACGAGCCGTCGAGGTACCGGCGGTCCCAGGTGGCGATCTCGTCTTTACTCATGCTCACTCACGCGCTGGCTCCCGCCTGCGGCGGCGTGCGCCGCCTGGTACCCCTGCCGGGACTCGAACCCGGGCACGCGGGTTAGGAACCCACTGCTCTATCCGCCTGAGCTACAGGGGCGCGTCGCGGCTGGCGGACGGGCGTGGCCCGCACCGCCACCGGACGGAATCATGATAGCGCAGCCCGGCCCCGCCTCGCGCGGGAGGTACCCGTCGGACCAGGCGAGCGTGCCCGCTCCGGCCGCCTGCGCCGCCTCGGCGACGTAGCGGGGCTCGTGGTCGATACGATGGGCGGGGGTAGGATAGCCTCGTGGCCCCTCGCGCCGCGCACGGCCGCATGGGCAGGAGGATGGACGTTGGACGTGAAGCGGAGCTGGATGTTCGTGCCGGGCCACCGGCGGCGCTTCGTTGAGAAGGCGATGGCTCTGCGGTGCGACGTCGCGATCCTCGACCTCGAAGACGGCGTCCCGCCGGATGAGAAGGGGGCCGCTCGGTCGCTGATCGCCGAGGCGCTCGGCCGGCCTCTGGAGCCCGGTACCCCCGTGCGGTTCGTGAGGATCAACGCAGCGGGGGAGGGGGACAGCGAAGCCGACCTGGCCGCGGTGGTCCGCCCCGGACTCGGGGGCCTCGTGCTGCCCAAGGTGCAGGACGCGGAGGAGGTCTCGACCGTCGCCGCCTACCTGGACGACCGCGAGCCTGGCGCCGGTCTCGATCGCGGCAGCGTCGGCCTGCTCGTCACCATCGAGAGTCCGCGGAGCCTCTTTGCCGCGCTGGCCATCGCCGACAGCTCGCCCCGGGTCGTTGGTCTGATGTTCGGCGCCGAGGACTACAGCCGCGAGCTCGGCCTGCCGGCGCTGCGCGAGGGGGAGGCCGCCGGCCTCATCCACGCGCGCTCGACGATCGCCGCCGCGGCGCGGGCCGCCCACGTCCAAGCCGTCGACGGCGTGTGGCCCCGCCTCGACGACGAGGAGGGGCTGCTGCGCGAGGCCGGCCTGGCCCGCCGGCTGGGGT
>JADFQE010000139.1 GCA_022561985.1 Chloroflexota bacterium | reverse complement strand
GATGGACGGCCGCTCGTGGTACCCAAGCCCGAGATCGTGTCTGTGGTCATCACTCACCCCTCCGTGCTCCCGTTTCACTGCGCCCCACGCCAACAAACCGTGTGACGCGATTGGCGTATCGCTTGGTCTGAAGGGATCGACCGCGTCACATCGCAGTCGCTTCCACGCTCAAGAAGTGCTCGTTCTTGCTTTCCAGGAACTCCAGTGCTTGCTCTTGCTTTCTAGGAATCCCAAGGTCCACTCCCTCGCTTCGCTCATGAGCTCCTTGGCCGCCGTGAACCGTTCGCGGCGGTCCATGTCGACATTGACGTCCGGCGAGACAAGAAGCGTTGGGAGTCGTGAGCCGAAGCGTTCCAGTTCCGTGCGGCACTGGCGGCCCTCGGCGGCCCAAAGGGCCTTCGCGATGGGGCCGAGAACGCCAAAGGCATCATCGGGAACACGGTGGACGCTCTCTATCATGACGATGTGGGTGGCGCCCCGTTGCCATGCGGTCTCGATATTGCAATAGCTGAGGATGGCCCCGTCCACGTATTTGCGGCCGTCGATCGTCACCGGGGGGAAGATTCCTGGAACCGCAGTCGACGCGAGCAGCGCCGGCAGCAGAGGGCCGGTGTCGAAAACATGGACCGTTCCCTCCTCCACATCCGCTGCCGTGGCGAGGAAGGGGAGCGACAGGTCGGCGAAAGTGATGGGCCCAAGGTTCCTTGTCACCAGGCGACGGAGGCCCTTGTTCGTGTACAAATGGTCCATGCCGAAGAGCAGGCGGAAGAAGGCCAAACGGCGGCCCCCTGTGAACACGGCACCGCGCTCTAGCGAAAGCCAGATATCCCTGATACCGCGGACACCGTCCAAGGTCGGCTCGCGGGCGAGCAGGGCTCCGTTGAGCGCACCGACGCTGGTGCCGACGATCATGTCGGGATAGATGCCGTTCTCCAGAAGCGCTTCCATCGCGCCCACCTGGATGCTTCCGAGCGATCCTCCTCCCGAGAGAACAAAAGCCACTCTCCGGGGCCGCGTCGTTGCCCCTGCGCCAAGCTCACCTGGTGCACGCAACCCGGCATTGGGGTATCGGTCGTCGTTGGTATCCGACTGTCGCTCCATGTGCCGCCTCGCTCCTGTTCCGCCAGGCTCGCTGTCGTGCAGACAGCGCCGGGCTACGTGGGATCGCTCGGCCGCACGACGAGCACGGGGCCCGAGCTGTGGCGGACCACGCGGTCCGTCACGCTGCCCAGCACCCAGCGTCCGACGCCGGAGCGACCGTGTGTCGCCATGACGACCAGCTGATCGCCCGAGCCGCTCAGCTCGTCCAGGATCGATGCCCCCGCATCGCCGACGAAGGTTTCCTCACTCACGTCCCGGACGCCCTCGGCACGGATGCGCTTCACCACACCGTTGAGGTATTCGTGGGCTGCTGTCTGTCTCTGCTCGATCCAGTGATTGAAGAGGTCGGGCGACTCATCAGGATTGCTCGTTGCGTACGGCAGCAACGACGTCGCGTGTAGCATCTTGATCCCGATGTCCAGGGCTTTTGCCATCTCCACCGCGTGCGGGATCGCTGCCTCGGCCGTTTCGGAGCCATCCAGCGGAAGGAGGATGCTCTTCAGGAGCGCCGCCGATAGCGAGGGCTCCTCGCGGGCGCGGATCACCAGCGTGGGCTGCTTGGCGTGCCGGATCACGGTGTCCGTTACGCTGCCCAGCAGCCAGCGACCGATGCCCGATCGGCCGTGAGTAGCCATGACGATGAGCGTGTTGGCGCGCTCATCGGCCCTGTCGATGATGGCCTGGGCTGGGTCGCCCTCGAGCACGATGCAGTGAGCACGCCGCGCGCCCACAAACGACTCAGCCGTCGCATCGAGCGCCTTCATGGCCTCGTTCCGCCGTTCGTCCCGCAAGCGGGCCAGCTCGTCGTTCGTCGGCCAATGTGGCCCGCCGCCCGCAGCGACGGCCGCATACTCCGTCACCTGCAATCTGGCGGGCGCGTCGATCGGCTCGATGACGCTGAGCAGCTCGACCTCTGCGCCAGTGGCTCTAGACACCGTTCGGGCGTAGGGGAGCGCCTGCAGGGCCAGATCGGAGCCATCCTGCGGGACGAGAATCCGCTCGTACATCGACCACCTCCTGGGACAGGCCCCCCGTTACACCAGACCTCAGGTGGGCCTGTGCGCAACGAGCGTACGATCGGGGCGTGAAGGCCGCGTGACGCCGCTTCTCGGCGGCGTACATATCCCGTGAAGACCCGGCGGGCGGCACACTGACCACGCGTGCCGGGATGTCTGCAACCTGCCCCGCCGGTACGCCTCGCCTCGTTGGCCGGACGCGAGGACGCCGCGCCCCCAGGGTCTCGGTGGACGCGCGATGGTTGGTGCGTGAGCGCTGGTGTGCTCGGCGGGCGGGTACCGAACGCCGGAGCGACCGTCGCGGTCCCTCCGGCGTTAAACGCGACTATTCGGTTGTGGGGACTCGCCCTCGGCTCCGTTGCCGCTCCCGGGCTAATACCCGGATTGCGCGCCCTCGATCGCGAGGTTCTTGCATGCGCCTAGGTCAATCATCGCGGAGCCTCAGGTTTCTGTTGGCCCTACCAGTTCGTCCGCTGCTGCCCTCCTCGAGGGCGTAAGGACGTGCCACTGGCGGGCCGTGGATCAATAGCGCGCCTCAGCAAATTGCACCTCCTCTAGCGACCTCTGGGCTCTATAGTGGAGCGGGCTCACCCCGCTCCTTCTGGCCCAGTTGCAGCATATACAGCGCTGGTGACGTCGCCGTAAACTCGGCCGTCCAGCCCGTGAAGATTTGTGAACGCTCGCGCGGCTGCCGTGGGTGAACTTACTTAGCCATTGCCGCGCATCAGCGTGGGCGGGACTATGGCAGGTCGAGCTGGACTCCATGCCGCAGCGTCCGAACCGCCACGGTCCGAGGCAAAGCGAACTGCCTCAGGAACCCCGGCTCGCCGGGCGCCAGGCCATCGGCCACGCTGATGAGCGCCTTCACCCAGTCCTGGCCCTCGGACTCGTGGGTGACCGCCAAGACGCCGTGGAGCCGGCGAGTAGCGCCGAGCCCCAGGTCGGTCGCCGCGAACTGGAGCGGGCTGTCGGCGAGCGGGAGGAGGCTTTCTCCGGGGGCCAGGACGAGGACGTGGTCAGGAACCCCGGATCCATGGAGTGCCTCGACCAGCAACCCGGCGAGCGGGGCGTAGCCGGACGAAACCGACACCACCAGGCCGTTGCCCGCAGCAAGCGGCCCGAAGATCAGACCCGCCAGGCTCTCGG
>JADFQE010000061.1 GCA_022561985.1 Chloroflexota bacterium | reverse complement strand
TCCTGGCGTCGCCCGATGTGTTCGTCGGCAGCGTGAACGCGACGACGATCCGCACCGCGGAGGTCTTCCGCGAGGCGGTGCGCCAGAGCGCCACCAGCATCATCGCCGTGCACAACCACCCCTCGGGCGACCCGGAGCCGAGCCGGGAGGACGTGGCGGTGACGGCCGAGCTGGTTGCGGCCGGGAGGGCCCTCGACATCGAGGTCGCCGACCACGTCGTCGTCGCCCGCGACGGTTTCGTGAGCCTGAAGGAGCGTGGGCTCGGGTTCGAGCGGCCGTCCTAGCGGACGTCGGCGATGCCGAGGATGTTGCCCTCGGTGTCCTTGAACCACGCGGCCGTGAAGGGTCCGATGTGGGCGATGCCGTTCTCGGTCTTGAGCCCCGGCATGTCGATGTCCTCGAAGACCACGCCGTTCGCGCGCAGGGCGGCGACCTCGGCGGCGACGTCGGCGACGAAGAATCCGGCAGCGGTGTGCTCGGCCTTCGTGGCCTCGGCCCGCGGGAACAGGAGGAGCGTCGAGCCCCCGCCTGCCTCGATGATCACACCACCGGCGTTCTCGCTCGCGAGCTTCAGGCCGAGCTTGTCGATGTAGAACGCCTTGGCGCGCTCCATGTCTACCACGGGGATCGTCGGGTTGACGGGTGCGTTCGTGAGCATGGGTCTCCTCCTCGATCGGTTTCTGGGATATGCGGGTGGTGAGAGCGTCATCGCGGCGGATCGGCGAGCGGCTTGAGCCACTCGCCGTGGCTGATGCGGAATGGCTTGTCCGTCTCATGCCTCCTGTCCCGGCGCGCGGTGCCAGCGGCTGTGAGGTGCCTCAACATAGGTCGGGTGCCACACGCTGTCAATCACAGATGGTCCGCCCCTCCCCCGGTCCTGGCGCCGCCGGTGGGGGGAGCGCCGCTCTATACTGTGGCCGCAAGAGCCAGGGGTGGGCAGGGGACGAGACGAGGAGGGGATCCGATGGTGCAGACGAAGCTACGGATCAAGACGACCGGTATCGACCACGTGGTGCTGTGGGTGAAGGACCTGGAGCGGTCCAAGCGCTTCTACATCGACGTGTTGGGCATGACGATCGCGCACGAGAGCGACTGGCAGTCGTTCCTGTGGTGCGGGACCCAGCAGATCGCGCTGTTCGACGCGACCCGCCGCGGCCACGAGGTGCACGCTGGGAGCGAGCTCAACCACATGGCGCTGCTCATGGAGCCCGCGAGCTACGAGGAAGCCAAGGCGCGGATCGAGGAGGAGGGCATCACGACGCGGGCGCGGGACGCCGACCCCACGTGCCTCTACTTCAACGACCCGGACGGCCACGGCCTCCAGCTGCTCTATAAGGGCAGCGACGAGTAGGGGGAACTACACCTAGCCGGCCCAGGCCGCCGCGACGGCCTTCCCGACCGTCGGCGCGACGCTGCGGTCAAGCGGCGACGGCAGGATGCGCTCGGCGGTCGGTGAGGGCACCATGCCGGCGAGTGCGCTCGCTGCGGCGAGGCGTATCTCGGCTGTGACGTGCGTCGCGCGGGCGTCCAGCGCCCCTCGGAAGATGCCGGGGAACGCGAGCACGTTGTTCACCTGGTTGGGGAAGTCGCTGCGCCCCGTGCCGATCACCGCGGCGCCGCCCGCGGCGGCCTCGTTCGTAGGGGCGTGGTCCTTCGCGCCTGGGGCGGAACCCAGCAGCCCAGCCTCCGGATCAAGGTCCGGAGGCTGGGCGCGAGACGGGTGCCGTTTCGCCGCTCGGCTGGCTAGCCGAAGGCGTAGATGAGGCCTGCGAGGACCACCGTGATGATGACCCCGGAGATGAGCGTGCCGGTTACGGTGTTGAGTGGATTCTGCATCGCTTTAACTCCACATGCTCGGGAGGTGTCGTGCCGCAACCATGAAGAACAGCATCGGGATCGAGAGCATCGTGTTCGTCCGCGATGCGAGCAGGGCCGTGCGGGCCCACTTGGGCTGGTCCGCGGGAGGCGATCCCCCCTCGGCTGCCGCCCGGGTCCCGGCGATCACCTTCTGCTGCAACGGCCAGATGATGAACCAGACGTTGGCGGCCATGACGATGCCGATGGTGCCGCCGATGACGATGGTCCGGAACTGGTTGCTCCCGTAGTAGCCGTCGACGATGCTGCCGATGCTGCCGATGTAGAGCAGACCGAAGACCACGGTCGCGAGTGCCGACCAGCGGAACATGTTCAGCAGGTGCGGCACGAGGACGGTCACGACGTTGGACCGTGCCGATGCCTCCATGGCCGGGAACTTCAGCGCCTGGCCGAAGTTGAAGTAGTACAGGATCCCGATCCACAGGATGCCCGAGAAGATATGGCCCATCCTTATCAGAGCAAGATAGAGTTCCTTCAGTTCATCCATCGCTTCTCTCCTTTCGCTGGCCCCTTCGTTCGGGCCCCTGCCGCTGGGTGACTCGGCCCCTCAGCGTTCCAGACGCTCCCGGGCCACTAGCGGACCTCGATCGTTCCCACCATCCCCGAGCCTTGGTGTCCAGGGATGGTGCAGATGAGCTTGAACGTGCCCGCTCGCTCGAAGGTGAACGTCTGCACCTGCGGCTCATCTTCCTTCGCGACGACCCAGTCGATGTCGAGGTCCCGTACCGTGAACGTGTGCGGGCCGTCCGTCGAGCTCAGATGGAACTCCACCGTCTCGCCGGCCTCGAACACGAAGCTCCGCGGCTCGAAAGCGTAGCTCCGGTTGACCACCACGAGTGTCCCGTCGTCTCCCGCCGAGGCCGGCGTGGGGGTGATGCCATCGCCACCACACGCCCCGACGGCGGTTCCCAGCAGGACCAGCGAGACGAGGAGCAATCCTCGCCGCAGGGACCCGATCGTGCCGGTGACTATGGGCGAACCTTTCGGCGGGCCGTTCCGCGCTCGCGTTCTCCGGCGCCAGTATAGGGCGGCCCCCAACGGAAACAAGCCTGTTACGGCGTCGCAACCGGCGACTTCGCAGGCGGGCCCTACCCCCCGCCGAGTGCGCCCGCGGCCGCTCTCGCCGCGAAGGCGACGTCTTCCGGCGTGTGCGCCAGCGAGACGAACGCCGCTTCGAACTGCGACGGCGCGACGTAGACGCCGCGCTCCAGGAGGCCGTGGAAGAAGGCCGCGTAGCGCTCCGTGTCGGCGCCGGCGGCATCGGCCCAGGTGCGCACGGGCTCTTCGGTGAAGAACGCGGTGAACATGGACCCCACGCGGTTGAGGGTCATCGGCGTGCCCGCCGCCTCGGCGGCCGCGCGCAGCCCCGCCTCCGCCTGCGCGCCGAGGGCATCGAGCGCCTCGTAGGTGCCGGGCTCGGCCAGCGCTTCGAGGCAGGCGGTCCCGGCGGCGACGGCCAGCGGATTGCCGGAGAGCGTGCCCGCCTGGTAGGCCGGGCCCAGCGGCGCGACCATCGCCATCACGTCCGCCCGGCCGCCGAACGCGCCCACCGGCAGCCCGCCGCCGATGATCTTGCCCAGGCACGTCAGGTCCGGCGTGACGCCGTAGCGCGCCTGGGCTCCGCCGTACGCGACCCTGAACCCCGTGATCACCTCGTCGAAGATGAGCAGCGCACCGGCCTCGCCGGTGAGGCGCCGCAGCCCTTCGAGGAAGCCCTCCTCCGGCGGGACGACGCCCATGTTCCCGGCGACGGGCTCGACGATGACCGCGGCGACCTGGTTGATATGCGCGTCGAGGAGCGCCACGACCGAGTCCAGGTCGTTGTACTCGGCGACCAGCGTCTCGGCGGCGTACGCCTCGGGCACGCCGGCGCTCGTGGGCACGCCCAGGGTCGCCGCGCCGGAGCCCGCCTTCACGAGCATCCCGTCGGCGTGGCCGTGGTAGCAGCCGTTGAACTTCACGACCTTGGAGCGGCCCGTATAGGCGCGGGCGATGCGGACGGCGCTCATGACGGCCTCGGTGCCGGAGCTCACGAGCCGCAGCATCTCGATGGAAGGAACGGCCGCAGCGACGAGCTCGGCGAGGTGCACCTCTCGCTCCGTCGGCGCGCCGAAGCTCGTGCCATCGGCCGCCGCGCGCTGGACGGCCTCGACGACGGCCGGGTATGCGTGTCCGAGCACCAGCGGGCCCCAGGAGCCGAGGAAGTCGACGTACTCGTTGCCGTCGACGTCCCAGATGCGGGCGCCGGCGCCGCGCGCGATGAACGGCGGCGTGCCGCCGACGGCGCCGAAGGAGCGCACGGGGCTGTTCACGCCGCCGGGGATCACCCGCTGCGCGCGCTCGAACAGGGCTTCGGATCTGGGGTTGTTCGCCATAGAGCTCTCAGGAAGGGCGTTGATCGGAGAAGACGCTCAACCCATCGCCAGGCGGACCTGGAGCGCGAGGGGGTCGGCGAGCGTCGAGCGGAACTTCGAGAAGTCGGTGATGAGCGGCCACCGGTCCTTGTACACGGCGAGGCGCTCGCGGAGCGGCTCGTCCTCGTCGGCGTCGAGGTCGAGGGTGCGCGGCGCATTCCCGGCTCCGTCGGCGAAGCGGTCGAAGATGTGCGCCGGCAGCACCCAGCACTCGGATGGCGTGGCCGGTTCGCCGCCGTCCCAGACGACGCACACGACGAAGAGGTTGGGCCGGTCGCGGAGCCGCGGCAGCTCGAAGGTGCGTGTGCCGCGGGCCGCCGAGCGCACGCGCACCTCCAGGTACTGCCCGTCGCCTCCGCGGACCGCGAGGTCGACCTCCGTCGAGGTGCCGATGGGCCGGAAGAGCATCGTGTTGCGCTGCGCGAGCGCGTCGATGACGAAGTTCAGCGCCTGCTCTTCGCCCTGCGCGTCGTCCTTGGAAGCATCGGAGGTCATGGTTACCCCCGCAGCGCGCGGGCCGCGTCCTTGGCGAAGTACGTGATGATGAGGTCCGCCCCGGCGCGCTTGATGCTCGTGAGCACCTCGAGCATCGCCGCGCGCTCGTCCAGCCAGCCGTTCGCGGCCGCGGCCTTCACCATCGCGTACTCGCCCGAGACGTTGTAGGCGGCAAGCGGCAGGTCGAAGCGCTCCCGGGCCGCCTTGAGCACGTCGAGGTAGGCGAGCGCCGGCTTGACCATCAGCACGTCGGCGCCCTCGGCGGCGTCCGCTTCGAGCTCGCGCATCGCCTCGCGCGCGTTCGCGCCGTCCATCTGGTACGAGCGCCGGTCGCCGGAGCGCGGGCTCGAGCCGGCCGCGGCCCGGAACGGCCCGTAGAAGGCCGAGGCCGTCTTCGACGCATACGCCATGATGGCCGTATCGGCGAAGCCCGCACCGTCGAGGCCCTCGCGGAGCGCGGCCACCTGGCCGTCCATCATCGCGGACGGTGCGACGATGTCGGCGCCCGAGGCCGCGTGCGAGACCGCGATCTTCGCGAGCAGGGGGAGCGTCGCGTCGTTGTCGACCGTGCCGTCGTCCAGCAGCACGCCGCAGTGTCCGTGGTCCGTGTACTCGCACATGCACACGTCGGTGATCACGACTAGGTCGGGCAGGGCGCTCTTGAGGGCGGCCACGGCCTCTTGGACCACGCCGCTCTCGTCGTAGGCCCCGGCTCCTCCGGCGTCCTTGTGCGATGGGATGCCGAAGAGCAGGACCGCCGGGATGCCGAGGTCATGCGCTTCGGCGGCCTCCTCCAGCACGTGGTCGATGGAGAGCTGCGCCTGGCCGGGCATCGGCTCGATGGGCACGCGCACGTCATGCCCGGTGGTGACGAACAGCGGGTAGATGAAGTCCTGGGGCGAAAGCGCCGTCTCGCGGACCATGCTCCGGAGCGCTGCGGTGCGGCGGAGCCGCCGCCCGCGCACGATGGGGAAGCGCGCGCCGGTCATGCCTGCCCCTTGTGTGGGGCCAGGGCCGCGTCCTCGACCAGGGCGCGCACGAGCCCCGGGATCGTGTGCTCGCTCGCCTCGGTATCGACGCGCAGCCCCAGCTCGCGGGCCGTCGCGCTGGTCACCGGCCCGATGGACGCGATGCGCACGCCATCGAGCAGCGCCGTGTCGCCGCCGAGCGCCTCGACCAGGTTGCGGACCGTCGACGAGCTCGTGAAGGTCGCGGCGCCGATGGTGCCGGAGCCCAGGAGCTCGCGGGCCCGCTCGCCCGCAGCGGCTGGCTTGAGCGTGCGGTAGGCCGCGACGCACTCGACCTCGGCGCCGAGGCGCTGCAACCCCTCCGGCAGCCGCTCCGGCGCGATGTCGGCCCGCAGCAGCAGGACGCGCGCGCCGGCCATGCCGAAGCGGCCGAAGCCCTCGGCGACCGCGTCGGCCGTATAGGTGTCCGGGACGTAGTCGGCGGTGACGCCGCGGGCCGCCAGGGCTGCGGCCGTCGCGGGTCCGATCGCCGCGACGCGCACCCCGCCGAGCCAGCGCGCGTCCCGGCCCGCCTCGGCCAGGCGGTCGAAGGCCGCCTCCACGCCGTTGGTGCTGGTGAAGACCGCCCACGCGTAGGAGCCGATGCGATCGAGGGCGTCGTCCAGCGGGCCGAACTCCTCCACCGGTGCGATCTCGATGGTCGGCAGCTCGACGGGCTCCGCGCCCTCGGCGGCGAGCAGCCGGCTGAGGACGCTCGTCTGCTGCCGCGAGCGCGTCACCAGCACGCGCGTGCCGAAGAGCGGCCCCGTGTCGAACCAGCGCAGCTCCTCGCGCAGCCCGGCGACGGCGCCGATCACCGTGACCACCGGGGACGTGAGCCCAGCCTCGTTGCCCTTCGCGATGATGTCGGCGAGCGTGCCGGAGACGGTGCGCTGCTTCGGCAGCGTGCCCCACTGCGTGACCGCGACCGGCTCGCTCGGCGAGCGGCCGGCAGCAAGCAGCGCCTCGACGATGGCGGGCAGCGCCTTCCAGCCCATGAGCACGACCAGCGTGCCGGGGGTGCGGGCCAGCGCATCCCAATCGAGCGCCGACTCCGGCTTGGAGGGGTCCTCGCTCCCGGTGACCACGGTGAAGGCGGACGCGACGCCGCGCTGGGTGACGGGGACGCCGGCGTAGGCGGGGACGGCGATGGCCGAGGTGATGCCGGGCACCACCTCGAAGCGCACGCCCGCCGCCCGTAGCGCCGCGACCTCCTCGCCGCCGCGGCCGAACACGAAGGGGTCGCCTCCCTTGAGCCGCACGACGGTCTTGCCCTCGAGCGCGGCCTTGGCGATGGTGCGGTTGATCTCCTCTTGGAACGCGCCGGGGGTGGTGGGCTCCTTGCCCATGAAGACGCGCTTCGCGCCCGCGGGTGCGAGGTCGAGCAGCGCTGGGCTGCTGAGGCGGTCGTAGACGACCACGTCCGCCCGGCGCAGGGCGTCGGCGCCCTTGAGCGTGATGAGGCCGGGGTCGCCCGGCCCGGCGCCGACGAGGTAGACGATGCCCCCCTCGCTCATGACGCGTTCTCGCGCTGCACCAGCAGCTCGCCGGCGCCCTGGTCCACGAGGCCCTGGTACGCGGCTCGGCCCAGGAGCTCGGGAGCGTCGGTCCCGCCGGTGACCTCGACGCGGTAGCTGATCGATCCGTCCGCTGGCGTCGCCGTTGCGAACAGCGAGAGCTCGTCGCCCTCGACCGTCGCCAGCGCGCCGATGGGGAGCGCGCAGCCGCTGCCTGCAGCGCGCAGGAGCGCGCGCTCGGCGGCGACGGCCGCAGCGGTGGGCGCGTGGGTGAGCTGCCGCGCCAGGGCCACGAGCTCCTCGTCGCCGGAGCGCACCTGCACCGCGAGCGCGCCCTGTCCAGGCGCCGGCGTGCAGACGTACGGCGAGAGGTATTCGGTGATCTCGGCCGCCATGCCCAGGCGGTGCAGTCCGGCGGCCGCCAGGACGACGCCGTCGTGGTCGGGCCCGCCGGAGCGGGCGGCGCGCGTCTCGACGTTGCCGCGGATGGGGATGAAGTCGACGTCCTTGCGGCCGAACCGTAGCTGCGCGGCGCGCCGCGGGCTGCTCGTGCCGATGCGCGCGCCCTCCGGCAGGTCCAGCAGCGTCTTGCCCCAGCGGTCGATCAGCACGTCCCTCGCGTCCTCGCGCTCCATGACCGTGAGCACGGTGACGCCCGGCGTGGGCGTCGTCGCCAGGTCCTTGAGGCTGTGGACGGCGAGGTCGATGCGGCCATCGAGCAGCGCTGCTTCGAGCGCGGACGTGAACACGCCGGTGCCCAGGGCGGCGAGTGGAGCGTCGGGGCGCTTGTCGCCCTCGCTGCGGATCTTCTCGATGGTGATCTCGGTGCCGGCGGCGAGGGAGCGGAGCGCGCTCACCACGGCTTCGGTCTGCACCAGGGCGAGGCGGCTCCCGCGGGTGCCAACTCGTAGACGGGTGATCATGGGCTTGTGGCCGGCTAGGCGCCGTCGAGCCCGAACAGCTCGCGGGCCGACTGGGTGAACGACTCGTCCTTGCGCTCCCGCAAGCTCTTCGTTGGGCCGTGGAGCAGCTTCTTCACCAGCGCCTTCGTCATGGCCTCCACCCGCTCCGCCTGCTCCGGGCTGAGGCCGTTGAGCTTCGGGAGCGTGCGTCTGACCTCCGCGGCGCGGATGTCCTCGGCCCAGTGGCGGATCGACGCGATCGTCGGCGTGACGCCGCGGGCGTCCCACCACGAGGCGAACCGCGCGACCTCCTCGGCCACGATCGACTCGACCTTGGCGGACTCGGCCTCGCGCTCGCGGCGGTTCGCCTCGGCGATGGCCTCCAGGTCGTCCAGCGTGTAGAGCCGCACGCCCGGGACCGCCGCGGCGGACGGGTCGACGTCGCGGGGGAGCGCGATGTCGACGACGAGCAGCGGCCGGTCTCGGCGCTCGGCCATCGCGTCCTCGATCTGAGCGCGCGTGATGACGAAGTCCGGCGCTCCCGTGGACGTCACGACGACGTCGGCCGCCGCGAGGAGGCGCGGCAGGTCGTCCAGGCCCGCGGCCTCGCCGCCCAGGCTCTCCGCGAGCTCCTGGGCGTGGGCGCGCGTGCGGTTGGCGACGGTGAGCGAGGCGAGGCCCGCGTCGCGCAGCGCCTGGGCCGCCAGCCGCGACGCCTCGCCGACGCCGACCACGAGCACGTGCTTCGTCCGCAGATCGCCGAGCGAGCGGCGCGCAAGCTCGACGCACGCGCGGCTGACGGAGAGCGCGTTGCGGCCGATGGCGGTCTCGGTGCGGGCGCGCTTGCCCGTCCGGATGGCGCTGTGGAAGAGGTGCGCCAGCGCGCCGCCGGCCATGCCGGCCCGGCTCGCGGTGCCGAAGGCGTCCCGCACCTGCCCCAGGATCTCCGACTCGCCGACGATCTGCGAATCGAGGCTTGATGCCACGCGGAACAGGTGGGTGACGGCCGCGTCCTGCTCCAGCGTATAGACGTGTGGCCGGATGTACTCCGGGTCGACGCCGAGCTCGTCGGCGACGAAGCCGTCGAAGGCGGCAGCCCCGTGCTCGGCATCGCGCACGACCGAGTAGACCTCTGTCCGGTTGCACGTCGAGAGGATGACGCCGTGGCCCGCGTGCCGTTCGAGGGTGGCGAGCGCGGAGGGCAGCCGCTCGACGGGGATCGAAAGCGTCTCGCGCACGGCCAGCGGCGCGGAGCGGTGGCTGAGACCGGTCAGGAAGAGTTCCAAAAGCGCATCCTCACTGTCACGCCTGCGGCGCTGGGCCGTTACGCCGGGGGCGTCTGAGCTGTTGCGGACGTTGGGGTGCCGCCGGGGGCCAGCGCGTCGAGCAGACGGGCCTTGGCCTCGCCGGTGCGGCCCGCTCCGATGAGCTCGAGCAGCGCGGGGTCCATGGCGTCCTGCCACGCCTCCGGGGTCGCCGTCGCCTTGCGGCTGCGCAGCTCGGCGCGCACCTCGCCGAGCGTTTCTGCCGCGTCCGCCCACGCGAGGCACCGGCAGTAGGCGTCGTGGTCGTCGTGCGGTGGGTTCTGCGTGCCGCCCATGAGCTCGCGCAGCTTGCGCGCGAGCGCCGGGCTCGTCCCCGCCGTGGAGATCGCGACGGTGACGGGGCCGCGCTCGACCACCGATGGTGCGATGAAACCGCAGAGCGACGGCACGTCGGCCACGTTCAGCAGCGTCTTCTCGCGCTCCGCCTCGGCGTGGACGGCCCGGTTGACCGCCTCGTCGTCCGTGGCGGCGATCGCGAGGGTTGCCCCGGCGAGGTCGCCGCGAGCGTACCCCCGCTTGATCCAGCGCAGCTCGCCCGCCTCCGCGAGCCGCGTGAGCTCCGGCGTCGCCGACGGGCTCACGAGCATGACGTCGGCGTCCGAGGCCAGGAGAGACGTCACCTTGCGCTCGGCGACCTCGCCGGCGCCGATGACGACGCACCGGCGCCCGGCCAGGTCGAGGTAGACGGGGTAGTAGCGGCTCACGTGGCCTGCTCGTACTCGTGCTCGACGAAGTAGCGAACCCGCGTCTTCTTGAACTCCCGCGTGCTGTAGAGGAGCTGGTAGTCGGTGATGCCGGTGGCCTCCGAGAGGTCCTTGGCCACGCCCTCGCAGCGCTTCTTGCCGGTGGCGTGGATCATGGTGAAGTGCGTGTACGGCCAGTCCGGGAAGGTCGGGCGCTGGTAGCAGTGCGTGACCCAGGGGCTCTCGGCCATCTTGAGGCCGACCTCCTCGGCGCGCTCCTCCGGGACCGTCCACACGGCCATCGCGTTCGCCCGGAAGCCCGCCCTGCGGTGGTGCAGCACCGCGCTGTAACGGCGCATGATGAGCCGCTCTTGTGCCTCCACCGTCCAATCGAACAGCTCCTGGACGCTCATCCCGAGCCGCTCCGCCATGGGGTTGAAGGGCCGCGGCTCAAGAGGCAGGTCCTCCTGGAGCTCGAGGATCACGGCCCGGTCCAGCTCGGAGAGCTCGCGGGGTTTGTTCCAGTCGGCCGTCGCCTCCGGCTTCTTCTTGACGGCCGAGCCGGCCTTGCCGTAGCCGTCCGGCGAGTAGTACTCGTAGGCCGCGCCCTCCTGCTTCACCATGTCGAAGTTCACGCCGATCTTGAAGAAGCGGATCGTCGGCATCGTGCGGGCGCTCTCCGCGCCGGTCTCCTTCGCCATGCGCGCGATCACCGTATCGAGCTCCTCGTGCGGCGGCACCGCGAGGGTGAACCAGAGGTTGAAGTAGCCTTCGCGCTCGTAGTTGTGGCTGACGCCGGGGTGCTGGTTGATGCGCTGGGCGGCCGCGTCCAAGCGCTCGGGGGCGAGGCGGAAGGCGACGAGCGTCGTCTTGTAGCCCAACCGCCGCGTGTCGAAGATGGCGCCGATCTGCCGGACGATGTTGGCCTTCCGCAGCCGTCCGAGGCGCGCGAGCACGTCCTCCTCGGTCGTGTCCAGCTCCTTGGCCAGGTCCAGGTACGGGCGCTCCGTCATGGGGAAGCGCGACTGGATCAGGTTCATGAGCTTGCGGTCGGTCAGGTCCGGCTTGGAGGCGGTTTTCGTGGCCATGTCACTCCTTGTTCGAGGATGACGCGTGGATGTTTTCATGTTCCGCGCGCCGGCTCGGGCTGGCAATGGGTACTCGCATGTATTGTCCGCGCCTCACCCGTCGCTGGTGGGTGTCTGATAGGACGCCATGAGGCTGACCAGCACTTCGTCGGTGAGTATGGAGAGCTGCTCGAGCGCCGCACAGACGTCGTTGGCACTCGCGCCCCGGCGCAGCAGCGCCGGCTTGATCGCCTCAACCGTGGCGTTGCGGAAGAAGAGGAACGCTCCCAGCGCCTCGGTGGACGAGAGCCCGCGGTCGATGGACTCCGCCCCGTACGCCTGGCCGAGGGTGACCGCGGCCGCCAGCGTCGACTCCTTGTCCGAGCCGTCCATGAACTCGATGCACCGGTCGAGGAACTGGCGCCCCAGCCCGCGCATGCGATCGTGGCTCGGGCCGTCGAACTTCGCCATCCACGCCGGGTGGGCGGGCCGCGAGGAGCGCACGCGCCTCCTGATGCGCGGGAGCATGGCCGCGCCGACGCCGGCCTGCATCCCATGCTCGGCGTTCTGACTCCCGTCCTCGATCAGGGCGTAGATGTCCTCCGTGGAGAAGCGGCGGTGACCGCCGGGCGTGCGGAAGACGCGCACGAGCCCGTTGTCCGCCCACTGGCGGAGGGTGGCCTCGTTGATCCCCAGGAGCGCGCGAGCGAGTCCCAGGGTGAGCCATTGCCGGTCGCGGAGGTCGCTGTGGCTGGTTGTCATACGGGAGAGTGGTGAATCTATAGAAATCTATTGAAATCTATCAAATCCTGTAGGGGCCCAGCCTACAGCCCCGGGAGCCGCTGCGTCAATCGCTCTGAGGTGCGCCGAGTGATACGCTCGGCGCACGAGCTACGGGGGTCCGCTCCTGATAAGGAGTGCATGCAGGCATGTCGTACACGGCAGCGAAAGCGCGGCTGCTCCGGTCCATCGGGCGCGAGGTCCGCGACGCGCGGGTGCTCGATGCCATCCGCGACGTGCCGCGCGAGCTCTTCGTGCCACCGGAGCTTGCCGCGCAGGCGTACGACGACGTGGCGCTCTCCATCGGCGAGGGGCAGACGATCTCCCAGCCGCTGATGGTGGCGATCATGCTCCAGGCCCTGGACGCTCAAGCCACCGACACCGTGCTGGACGTGGGCACCGGCAGCGGCTACCAGGCGGCGCTGCTCTCGCACCTCGCGGCCCACGTCGTCGGCGTCGAGCGCATCCCCGTGCTCATCGAGCGCGCCAGAGCCGCCTTGGGGGAAGCGGGAGCCACCAACGTGGACGTGCGCGAGGCCGGCCCCGTCCCCGGGGCCCCGGAGCTGGCGCCCTTCGACCGCATCGTCGTCGGTGCCGCGGCGCCGTCGGTGCCCTCCTCGCTCGTCGAGCAGCTCCGGCTCGGGGGGCGGCTGGTGATCCCGGTGGGCACACCCTTCGAGCAGCGCCTGGCCCAGGTGACGCGCACGCTCGCCGGACGCGACGTCCGGTGGCTGGGCGCCTGCCGCTTCGTGCCGCTGATCGGCGATGGTGGGTGGCCGGCGGACATGGCCGGCGCACCGGGCGTTTGACGGACGAGCCGCGGGCTCGATAACATCGGGCATCGTTCCTGAACGAGCGGTCGTGGCGCGCTTTTGCGGCCGCATCCATACGTACCTGGCTGTGCCGGGCCCGGCTTCGCGTCCCTGGGGGGGATGGGCGCAGCGGTATCCGGTGCATCGATCGGGGGGTAGCACGTGACCACATACGGACGGCCCCAGGCGATGGTCGAGGCGAAGACGATCGCCGAGCGGCTCCTGGAGAACCTCGGACGGGTGATCTTGGGCAAGGAGGCGGAGAACCGGCTCGCGGTGATGGCGCTGATGTGCCAGGGCCACCTCCTGATCGAGGACGTGCCCGGCGTCGGCAAGACCATGCTCGCGAAGACCATCGCCCGGTCCATCGGCGGGGTGTTCCGCCGCATCCAGTTCACGCCCGACATGCTTCCGGCGGACATCACCGGCGTCTCCATCTACAACCAGAAGACCGGCGATTTCGAGTACCGCCCCGGGCCGATCGTCGCCCAGGTCGTGCTCGCCGACGAGATCAACCGCGCCTCGCCGAAGACGCAGGCAGCGCTGCTCGAGTGCATGGAGGAGCATCAGATCACGGTGGACGGGGTCACGCATCCCATGCCGGAGCCGTTCATCGTGCTGGCGACCCAGAACCCCATCGAGTACGAGGGCACCTTCCCGCTGCCCGAGACGGAGCTCGACCGCTTCTTGGTGCGGCTGCACCTGGGCTATCCGGGCCACCGGGAGGAGATGGGCGTGCTGGAGGCCCAGCGGTACGAGCACCCCATCAACAGCATCGAGCAGGTCGTCTCCGAGCCGGAGCTGGCGACGCTCCAGGAGGCCGTGAAGAGCATCCACGTGGACGAGACGGTCCGGGACTACATCGTCTCGATCGTCGAGGCGACGAGGGACCAGGCCGACCTCTACCTTGGCGGGTCCCCGCGCGGCTCGCTCGCGCTCTACCGTCTCGCCCAGGCGGGCGCGCTGCTCGACGGGCGCGACTACGCGCTGCCGGACGACGTCAAGGCGCTCGTGTACCCGGCTCTTGGGCACCGGGTGATCCTGAGCTCGCCGGCGAGGATCCGTGGGAAGACCACGCGGGACGTGCTGGCCGAGCTGCTGGATCGTGTCCCTGTTCCAGGCGCGACGCCGGGCGGCTAGCGCCCCCCAGGCCCAGACGTAGATCTAGATCCGGGCTCGTGCTCGGGTTATCGGCGAGGAGGTGGCGGTCTGAAAGCTCGCGTTCTCTGGGCGCTGCTCGCGGCCGGTCTCCTCGTCTTCGCGCTGGCCACCGGGTCCGTCACGGTCCAGCGGCTGCTGCTGGCCCTGCTGGCGGTGCCGCTGTTCGGCTACGTCTCAAGCGTGCTCGCCGCGCGCAAGCTCGAGGGCAGCGTCCGGCGCATCACGCCCTTCCTGCAGGTCGGGGAGACCCTCGTCGAGGAGCTGACGCTCCGCAGCCTGCACTGGTGGCCGAAGCTGCTGCTGGAGGCCGACCACCAGACGAAGCCCTTCGGCTCCAGCGGACGTATCGTGACGCTCTGGCCGTACCAGACCGCGACCTGGACGGCCGAGAAGCACTGCGAGCGCCGCGGCGTGTACGAATACGGCGAGATCGAGGTCACCGCGCGCGACCCCCTCGGCCTCTTCGCGCGGTCGGTCCGGCTCGGGCGGCGTGAGACGGCCCTCGTCTATCCCGCGACCTTCGATCTGCCCGGCTTCTTCGTCCCGGCGGGCCAGGGCTACACCGAGGGCGCCAACCAGGGCAGGACGTTCATGCCAAGCCCCGTGGCGGGCGGCATCCGGGAGCACGTCCCCGGCGACGGCATGTCGCGGATCCACTGGCCGGCGACCGCCCGCGCGGGCAAGCTCATGGTCAAGCTGTTCGACCGCGAGCCCTCCGGGCCCTTCGACGCGGTGTGGGTGCTCCTGGACCTGCACGCCGACGTGCAGGCCGGGTCCGGCACGGAGAGCACCGTCGAATACGGCGTGACCATCGCCGCCTCCATCCTCAAGCGGTTCATCGAGGCCGGCCGGCCGGTCGGCCTCACGGTCGCCGGGGAGGAGCGCCTGACCTTCGCCTCGGAGTCCGGGATGACGCAGCTCGGCCGCGGCCTGGAGGCGCTGGCGCTGATCCAGCCCGGCCGCGCCGCCGAGCTTCCCGAGCTGGCGGCGGCGACCGCCGAGGAGATCGCCAGCGGGTCCAGCGTGGTCATCATCTCCCCCGCGCCCGTGGAGGCGGTCTCGGCCGCTGCCACGAAGCTCCAGGCGGCCGGCGCAGGCGTCGTGGTCGTGCTGCTGGACCCCGCGAGCTTCGAGGACGGCGCGGCCGCCGGGCGCCCGGCCGTGGGGGGGTTAGAGCAGGTCCGCATCCCCGGCGCGACGCTCGATGCGTACGTGGTGCACCGGGGCGACGAGATACCGCAGCAGCTGGACCACCGGCTGCACGGCTCGCCCCAGGGGC
>JADFQE010000060.1 GCA_022561985.1 Chloroflexota bacterium | reverse complement strand
CCCCTACAGGCCGGGCGGCAGCTCGTCGGGGCCGCGCGCCGCGAAGATGCCGCGCACGTGCTGCATCTGGTCCGCGAGGCCGGGGCGGGCCTTGAGATCCTTGAACGCCCTCTCGACGAACTCCAGGCGCAGGACGGGCTCCAGGTCGAAGTCGTCGGCCAGCTCGCCGAACTCCTGCCCCTCGGCCACCATGTCGCGCAGCGCCTCGACGGAGGGTGCGCCGTCGAAGGGCAGCGAGAGCCGCCCGCCGCCTTCGAGGCCGGAGCGGGAAGCCTCCTCCGCATCGAGGCAGGTCTGCCGCAGCCGCTTCACCAGCGCTTCGAGGTAAGGCCGGTTGAGGTCGTAGTCCGTGATGAACCAGTACGCCCGGATGGTCGCCCGCAGGTACGCTTCCAGCAGCTCCGGCTCCTCCTCGACCATGCGCTCGGTCGCGATGATGACCCGGTCGGCGCGGCCGCGGGGGTACAGCTCGCGCGAGGTCAGCAGCAGCTTGAAGCCGTCCTCGACCAGCCCCCGATCGTCGGTGCCGTTGAGGGCGACCACGTCCGCCTCGCCCTCGCGCAGCGCCCTCTCCGGGTGCTCGTGCGGGTGGAACTTGGCGCCGCGCACGAAGGTCACGTCCTTGTCGGGGTCGAGGCCGAAGCGCTTCACCGCCGTCCGCAGCGAGATGTGGTCGATGCCGCCGATGTCGCGGACGCCGAGCCGCTTGCCCTTGAGGTCGGCGAAGCTATCGATGCCCCTCGCGCCGTACCAGTTGAAGTCCTGGCGGTTCCGCCAGCAGCCGACGATGTGCACGTCCTCGCCGCGCTCGGCGAGCGCGAACACCGCGCTCGGCTTCACATCAGGCGTGATGTCGACGCTTTTTTCGGTCATGGCGCGGCGCAGCGCGACCGTCTCGGCGATGGCCGGGATCAGCCCGCCGTGGTAGAGGGCGTGGGAGGTGAGCCCCTCCTCCTCGAAGTAGGTCATCTCCGTGGCGACCATCGCCGGGACGATGTGCCCGACGTGGTAGTGGGAGGGGCCGATGCGGACGAGGCTTTCTGCTGGCATGGACATTGCTCCTACGTGCAGGTTGCTGACCGGCGTCCCTCAGCGCACCGTCGAGGGGACGAACAGCTCCTCGGGGTCCGGCGAGCGCTCGATGGCGCCCATGCGGTAGAAGAAGTCGGTGTACGCCGCGATGTTGAGGCGCTCGTTGGCGCCGAGCTCGTACCGGTACGGGTCCTCGCCGAGCAGCGCCAGCTCCCGCTCGGCCAACGCCTGCTCGGCGGCGTCCCGGTGCTGACTGGACAGGTCGTTCGCCTGCGAGAACGCGTCCACGAGCAGCGCCGGTGCCTCGGGGTCGGCCTCGACGAGCTCCTTGCTCAGCACCACCAGGTCGGAGATCGGGTAGAGGCCGGTGCGGCGGTAGGCATCGACCGCGAGGTCCGGGCCGGAGACCAGCGTGCGGATGCCCGGATGGGCCTCGATCAGCTCGTCGAGCTCGTCCCCGCCGAAGAGCGACCAGTACCGGGGTCCGGTCGTGAAGATGACGGCGTCCACGTCGCCCCTGAGGAGCTGCTCCAAGGCCGCTTCGTCGGTCTCGGGGCCTGGGCGCAGGTCCAGGCCCATGCGGTTGGTGGGGAGCCGGCCGGCGTCCATGTGCAGTTTGAGGGAGGCGAGGTCGACGCCGTAGGCCTGCTCCAGCACCATCAGCACCGCCGCGCTCGTGCCGGAGACGGCGGTGAGCCGCGCGCCGATCGCCTTGCCGGCGAGGTCCGCGGGGCTCGTCATCGGCGAGTCCTCGCGGACCAGCAGGTTGCGGTGCATGTACTCGCGGCTGAAGAAGACCGGGATGGCCGTGGGCGGCGCGCCGGCGAGCAGGTCGATGACGTAGCGCCGCAAGCCGTTCTCGCCGGCGTCGTAGGCCTGCTCACGGGTCGCCACGAACCGCTCGGGCGCGTGCTCGATGTGGGGCGCCGTCTCCCACGTGAGGCCGTCCACCCGCACGGAGCCGTCCTCCATCGCCGCCGTCCACGCGGCGGCCGGGACCATGATGCGCAGGTGGCGCGCGGTTCGTGAGGCCATGCTCAAGCTCCTCCCGTCGCTGCGGCCAGGCCGGAGCCTGGCGGCACGCGGCATTCTACACGCGCGGCCTGCACGCGGGGCGTGCCGCCGGCCCGGCTCAGCCGACGGCGCTCAGCTCCGCCACCAGGCCCGCGATGAACCCGGACCCCTCCAGACGCTCGACCCACCGGCGGTCCCACAGCTTGTGGGGGTCGACGCCCGCCGACGCGGGTTCCTCGGCAACGGCGATGGCGTGCGTGTTCACGATGGCCTCGCCGGACGGGAACGGCGTGGTCTGCAGCGTCCGCGCGATGATGCCGATGCGCCGCTCAAGCTCGGCGTCGTCGCCACCCGCTTCCGTGGTCGGCGCGGCGCGCACGACGCCGGCCGCCTCGGCCGGCCGGTACTTGATCAGGCAGATCGCGTGGACGACGGCGCGGAGGTAGTCCTCCATCAAGCCGTCGTTCTCCGCCGCGAACCGGGAGAGGCAGGCGTGGCCGAAGTTCCCGATCAGGGGCAGGTCGGGGACGGCCAGGACGCGCAGGCCGGCCGCCTCGGCCGCGGGCATGTATAGAGGCGACATGAACGCGGCCGCGCACTCGCCGGAGACGACCTTCTTCCACAGCCCCCACCGGCCCACGTCCGCATCGGCCACCAGCACCGTGTCGGCCGGGTCCAGGCCGGCCGCCTTGAGCCGCATGTAGATCGCCTCGGGGCGGCCCGAGGAGCGCACGGCGATGGTCCTGCCCCGCAGCTCGGCGACGTCCTTGACGGCCGCCAGCGCCATGAGCTCGATGCCCGTCCCCTCGACGGGGGCGCAGAACATCGTGACCTCGGCGCCACCCGCAGCCGAGGCATACAGGAATTCGAGATGCTCGATCAGGAGGTCGCAGCTATCGTCGAAGAGCGCCGCCTCGTACTCGTCGGTCGGCTGGATCCGCAGGACGTCGACCTCGATGTCGTAGTGGCGCCCGGCCATCTCCCGGATGCACTCGATCATGGGCAGCCGGTCACGGTCTCGGTACGCGAGTCTTATGGTTCGCACGCGACCCCCTCTCAATCTTTGTTGCCGGACTCCGCGGGGACGCGCGGTTGCGGGTCCCTGCGAAGCGTCTCCGATACGAAGAACCCAATGATGACAGCACTGGCCACCGCCGTCACGCTGAGGAACAGGAATGCCGCCCCGAAGCTCGCGAGCTCGGCGAAGAGCGCGAAGCTCGCCGGGCTGCCGATGCGTCCGGACTGCGCCACGAGCCGCGAGACGCCGAAGAACCGGCCGCGGGCGTAGGCCGGCGCGATGTCGGTGCCGAGGGTCTGCATCGAGCCCGCCATCGAGCTTGCGGCGAGGTGGAGCGCGACGAAGCTCGCGACGAACGCCTCGAACGGCCATGCGAAGAAGGCGGTGGCGGCCGTGAACATGAGCCCCGCGGCGAGGGCGAGCGATCCGGGCACGATGGTGAACTTGCGTCCGAAGCGGTCCATGACGTAGCCGCCCAGCAGCATGAGCGGGATGCCGGCCGCCGCCATGATGCTGCTCAGGATCCCAAGCGTGGCCGCGGTCGCGTCGTAGGCGTAGACGCCGAAGAGGAAGAGGATGCCGCCGCCCTCGATGCCGCCGCGGCTGACGTTCGCCAGCCACTGCCCCCCGAACACCGCCGGTATCGGACGCACGAGGAAGATCCGCCATCCGAAGCTCGGCGTCTCGCCAGCGACCACAGGCGCCGGCGCGGGGCGGTCGGGGATGGCGCTGCGCATGATGAGAAGCGTCGGCACCACCGCGAGCAGGACCACCGCGCCCTGCATGATGAAGGGCACCGAGAACCCCCAGGCGGTGGCGGCGAACCCACCGATCAGCGGGCCCGCCAGCGAGCCCACGCGCTGGGCGCCGAACATGCTGGTGATCTGCCGGCCGCGCTGGGTGGAGCCGCTGTCGGCGATGACCGTGAGCCGGCTCAGCGTCCACATCTGCTGGCCAACGCCCCCGATGAAGCGGTACGCCAGAAGCTCGGGGAACGTGCCGGCCCCGGCGATCAGGAAAGCAGCGGCCGCGGTGATGACGGGCCCGGCGAGCAGCACCTTGCGCCGGCCGAACCGGTCGATGGCGAACCCCGTGGGCAGCGTGCCGGCCGCCGCACCCACCATGTGGACGATGAAGACCAGCGCGGCGAGCCCCACGCTGACGTCGAAGGAGCGCGCCAGCAGCGGGAGCACCGGCATCGTGATGCCGGTCCCCAGGCCGAGGGCGACCGCCGGCAGGTAGAGGGACAGCAGCAGGCTGCCGCGAGCTCCGAAGCGTTGCTCTCGCACGCTCGCCTACGGGCAGTCCGGGTTGGAGTCCGCGACGACCTTCCGGCGCTCGGCGCTCGCCTCGAACCAAGCCTCGCCCGGTCGCAGCAACAAAGCGTCGGAGCGCACGCGGTAGACATCGGGCGCCGACGGCTCGGGCGGGCGCTCGCCCCGCTCGGCGAGCGCCCTCACCCTCGCCGTGAGCTTGCGGCGCACGGCGATGATGCCGCGGTCGGAGGTGCCGAGGTGCTCCTTCGTCCGGTCGAAGATGGGCCCCATGGTGATCTGTGGCGCCGAGTCCTGCGCCCAGAACTCCGTGATGCCGGAGTAGAGCTCGCTCTTCTGGAGGTCCCTGTCCTGGAAGAAGTCGTTGTCCAACCCCGGCAGCACGCGCCAGGCGCCGAAGGGAGCGCTCGTTGCGGGCGCGCGCATCTCCGGCGAGACGGTCCAGACGCCGGAGCGCGCCTCCATGCGCTCGCGCTCCTCGCCGGTGAAGGGGCGGAGCGGGTGGAAGCTGAGGCCGATCACGAAGACGTTCGTGTCGTCGATGGGGACCCACGCGCGCCAGTTCCGCATCGGGTCCTCGCCGTAGGGGCCGGTCATGATGTGGAAGGGCATCAGGTGCTGCGTGACCCGCCAGTACTCCATGCCGTGCTCGGCCCGGCGGCCCGCGCCGATGCAGATGCCGGAGGGGGTCTCCACGACCTCGAACCGCGGGTGCTTGTCCAGCTTCTTGATGCGGTCGGCGAAGGCCCGGCCCGCGCCCTCGCGCGTCTCCTCGGAGAGCGCGAGGCGGCTGTGCACGAAGGAGACGTGGCTCTGGTCGATCTCGCCCTCGAGCGCCTGGAGCCAGTTCGAGGGCTGCACCCGCTTCGCGGCGACGACGTGGCTCTCGGGCAGGTCGAGCCATTCGAGCGCCGGCAGGGGCGGCGGCGGGCCGTACGCCGTGCCCATGAACGTCCAGACGATGCCGCCGCGCTCCTCGCAGGGGTAGGAGACGATGCGCACCTTGTCCTTGAACTGGCTGTCGTCCGGCTCGCTCGGCATCTCCGTGCAGCGCCCGGACGTGTCGTAGCGCCAACCGTGGTAGATGCACGCCAGGCCGCCGTCCTCGTTGCGCCCGAAATAGAGCGACGCGCCCCGGTGCGCGCAGCGCTCCGCCACGAGACCGGCCACGCCGTGTGTGTCGCGGAAGGCGACGAGGTCCTCGCCCAGGAGCCGGACCCGCGAGGGCGCGCCGCCTGCCTCGATCTCCCACGAGAAGAGGAACGGTATCCAGTAGTGCCGCAGCAGGCTGCCCATGGGCGTGCCCGCCCCGACCCTGGTCAGCAGCTCGTTGTCGCTCGCGCTCAGCATCGGGCACTCCTATCGTTGCCGGGGCTCGGGGCGACTCACCGGCGGCCCGGCCAGCGCCTCACCCACGGTCTCCGTGCGCCGCGTTCCGCGCTGGCGAGTGGGTCCACGGCCACGCCCTGCCTAGCCGTCGCCCCACTCGCCGCCGGCGGTGGGTCCGACCTCGCCGGTGCACCAGGGCACGAGCGCCTTCATGCGGCAGGTCGCCCCGTTGGCGGCGACCTCCGCCTCGAACAGGCGGTGGACCTCCGGGTCCTCCAGCTCGTACTCGAGCTGGTTCCCGCCGTCCTCCATGCTCACGTCGCTCATGATCCGCCGCGGGCCGATGCCGTATTTCCGCCCGCCGCCGGAGCCGGAGAGGATCGCGATGTAGCGGGCGGGCGTCTTGCCCGAGTTGAAGTGCTGGTGCAGACACTCGTCGAAGGGCACGACGGCGAGCGTCCCCGGCTGCCAGTCGACCCGCTCGAACTCCGTCGCGCCGGTGGGCCAGAAGAGGGAGAAGCCCTTGCCCTCGATGATGAGCAGGTGGGCGCCGGGCCCGTGCCGGTGCGCTTTCTTGTACGTGCCCACCTGGAAGCGCGAGATGTGCGCGCTGATGGCGGCCTCCGCAAGCTGAAGGCGGACCTGGCTCCCGCCGCCCCCGCGCTCCTTCCACTCGTACACCTTGAGCGTGCGTGCGTCCGGGACGAAGCCCGTCTCCCAGATGCGGCTCTGGTACAGCGTCCCCTGGCCGCTGAAGAAGCTCTCCTCCTCGCCGCCGAAGCGGTCGGTGAACTGGAAGGGACAGTCGAAGACGAACTCGGCGTTGTGGTACTGGCGCAACGTCGGCGGCAGGTTGGTGACCGCGATGTACCGTGCCGGCTCCGAGCTCGAGTTGAAGTGCTGGTACCAGGCGTTGAGCGGGATCGCGAAGAGGCTGCCCGCCCCCCACTCGAAGGTCTGCTTGTGGCCGCCGTCCTGCCAGATGCTGGTGGCCCCGCGCCCGGAGAGCACGTAGACGATCTCGTCGTAGAGGTGGTGCTCCGGCTCCGAGGTCCCGCCCGGCGCGAGCTCGACGATGTGCGCGTCCTTCTCGTTGGTCCGGTCCAGGTTCAAGATGGCGCCGCGCCCGCCCTTGCGGGCCCAGGGCGCGAGCTCGAGGCTGGCCATGTCCTCGACGTAGTACCCCTCCACGATGGGCACGCCCTGGGCCTTCGCCCAGTCCATGTAGGGGTCGGTGCGGCCGAGGACCGGCAGGGAGTCGGAACGCGACCCAGGACGCGACTCGGACGTTTGGCTCGTCATGGCATCTGCTCCTTGCATGGGCCATCCGGCGCCGGCGGGGGCCACTGTATCACGAGCGAGGCGGGCCACCGGCACTCGACGCGTCCCTGCGTGCCCAAGCGCAGGGCACCCGCCCGCACCTCCCGGACTCGAAAACCGAACGACGCGGCGCGACGTATTCCATAGAGTTAACCGCACCGAGGAGCACTCCATGCCAACGAAGGACGGACCCGTTACGGGATCGGTCGCGGAGCCCGGACCGCCGGGCCCCGTGCGGCCCTCAGTGCTCGGGCGGCCCCCCGCGCGCCGCCAGCATATGGACCGCCGGACGTTCATCCGGCGCGCGGCGGTGGTCGGCGTGGGGGCGGCCGTGATGCCGGGGTTCCTGGCGGCCTGCGCGGTGGAGGCGACGGCCACGCCCATCCCGACGTCGACGGACGCCAACGGCGACGCCGGTGCCGGCGGCGACCGCGACCGCAACGCCAGCACTGACGCCGACCCCCGTGCCCTCGTCCTCCGGAGGCGGGGTGAACCCACTGTTCGTGGCCGGGAGCGGCATCGCGCGCGAGGACATCGCGGTCCCGTCCGGCGACGCGCGGATCGCCTCGTACACGGCGCGCCCGGTGGGCGGCGGGCCCTGGCCGGGCGTCGTCGTGGTCCACGAGAACCGCGGGCTGGTGCCGTACGTGCGCGACGTCGTGGACGGACTCGCGAGCTCCGGCTTCGTTGCCATCGCTCCCGACCTGGCCTCCCGTGCGGGCGGCACCGCCCAGGCGACCCCCAGCGTCGGAGCGGCACTGAGCGCGGCCGCAAGCTCCGGGCAGGCCGCGACCGACGTGCTGGCCGTCGTCGACTACCTGAAGAGCCAGCTCGGCGCCACGAGGATCGGCGTCATCGGCTTCTGCTGGGGCGGCGCGATCACGTGGAGCGTCGCCACCATGAGCCCGGACGTCGCAGCGGCGATCCCCTTCTACGGCTCCAACCCGCCGCTGGAGGCGGTCCCGCGCATCACGGCGGCCGTGTACGCGGTCTACGGCGCGCAGGACAGCCGCATCAACGCGGGCATCGAGGACATCACGGCGGCGCTGAACGCGGCGGGGACCACGTGGAGCTCGAAGGTATACTCCGAGTCACCCCACGCGTTCATGAACCACACGAATGAGAGCCGTTACAATCCCGCGACCGCGCCGGAGGCTTGGGCCGACGCCCTCGCCTGGCTCGATCAGCACCTGCGCACGTAGACATCCCCCCCCTAGAGCACGGAGGTCATTCCCCATGAGCCGGATCCCCCTCGCAATCATCGGTCTGCTCGCCCTGCTGCTCGCCGCATGCGGGCCCGACCCGACCCCAACACCACTGCCGACCGCCACGCCGGAGCCGACGGCGACGGGACGCCCACGCCCGAGCCGACGGCGACCGCGACGCCCGAGCCGACCGCCACGCCGAGCCCGGCCGTGACCGCGGTGAGCGTGGAGCTTGGCGAGTATCACGTCACGCCCAGCGTCGCGACGGTGCCCGCCGGCACCGTCGACTTCACGGTCACCAACGTCGACAGGAGAAGCCACCAGTTCATCGTGATCAAGACCGATCTCGCCCCGGACGCGCTCGTCATGGCCGGAAGCGCCGCGGACCCCCCGGCATCCGGCACGGTGATCGGGCAGATCGCGACAGCGGACCTGGGCTCCGGGGCGACCGCCACCGCGAGCTTCGAGCTGGACGCGGGGAGCTACGTGCTCATCTGCAACCGCGGCAGCCACTACAGTCGCGGGATGACCGTCGCCTTCACGGTGGAGTAACACACCGGCCCCGGATCGCGCTGGCCGCCGATGTAGAATGGCGTCACCATGCGCTGGTCCGCGGTCCAAACACTCCGGAGTGCCACGCCGGTCGTCCTCGTCACCGGGGCGCTCGGCATCGCGCTCTTCGCCTACTTCCAGTCCTTCGGCTCGGCCGTGATGGACCAGGTGACGGCGTGGACCGCGGCCTCGGCGGCGTTCCCGCTCCAGCTGCTCGGGACCGACGTGGACGTGCGCGGGACCATCGTCGCGTCCGACCGCTTCGCCTACAACATCGTCGCCGAGTGCACGCTGGTGGGGCCGCTGCTCCTCTACGTCGCGGCGGTGGCCGCCTACCCGGCCGGGCTCGCATCGAAGGCTTCGGGCATCGCGCTCGGCGTGCTCGTCATCGGAGGGCTCAACCTCGTCCGCCTGGTCTCGCTCTTCTACGTCGGCACCTACATGCCGCAGCACCTCGACATGGTCCACCTCGTGATCTGGCAGGGCGTGATGGTGCTCAGCGTCGTCGTGCTGTGGCTCTCCTGGGTGCAGCGGTCCGGCCGTGTCCGAGCCGCCTAGCCTGCTGCGCTCGGGGCTCACCGCCGCGTGGAGCCTCGTCGTCGCCGCGGTGGTCTGGCTCCGCATCAGCCCGATCTACGAGGGATGGCTGGTGGCCGCCGGCAACGCCATCCTGCCCGGCGACCTGCGACTCGAGAGCATCGGTGCTTCGATCATGGTCCGGCACTCCGGCCCGGGCAACCCCTACCTGCACACCATCGACACGCTGGTCCTGCACTCGGGCATCGTGGCCGTCCTGGCGCTGGTCGCCGCGACGCCGGCCCGCTCGTGGCGCTGGCGGGGCGCAGCCGTGGCGGCAGTCCTCGGTGGGTTCTTCGCCCTGCAGACCGCAGCCGTCGCCGCGTTCGCGCTGGCCCTGCGGAGCGCGGCGGGCGGCGGTCTGGCGGCCGGCGATGCGCTCATCGGCTTCGCCATCTTCTGGGCGCTCACGCCACTGGTGGTGGGCGGCGCGTGGGCCCACCGGTTCTGGCTGGCGAGCTTCCGGCCCGTGGCGGTCCAGCGGCCGCACTAGCCAGCGGCCCAGCGGCCGCACTAGCCAGCGGCCCCCGGCCGCACTAGCCAGCGGCCCCCGGCCGCACTAGCCGGAACGGGGCTTGCGGCCGAGCTGCGGCCAGGCGGCCGGGGCTGCGGCACGCTCCATGTTCGCTTCGGCCGAGCGCCCCTCGTCCCAGTGCATGGCGATCACACGCATGCCGTTCACGCCGCCGGACCCATCCGACGCGAGCCACACGGCGGGCGGGCCCATGACCTCCGGCTGGACCAGCGCGCTCCGGTCGCGGTCCCAGCGCTGGTTGAAGTTGGTGTTCGTGCCACCGCCCGGCAGCAGCGCGTTCACCGTGACGCCCGTGCCCTCGAGCTCGGTCGCCATGGCGGCGACGAGCGCCTCGTGGCCGGCCTTCGAGGGGCCGTAGGGGATGCCCCGGATCATCGTGTCCAGGTTCGTGGTGACGCCGATGACCCGGCCCCAGCCCTGGCTCACCATGTGGCCGACGGCCGCCCGCGCCATCAGGAAGGGGCCGTTGACGTTGACGTCGACCACCCGGCGCCATACCTCCGGCGGGAGCTCCCAGAACGGCGGGTGCTCGCTCTCCGGGAGCCCGGCGTAGCGCGCGTTGATCCCCGCGTGGTTGATGAGCACGTGCAGCCCGCCGAGCCCGTCGATCGTCTCCCGGACGGCGCGCTGGGCGTCGTCCCAGGCGCTGATGTCGCCGACGATGGGGAGCACGGCATCGTCGCCGCCGATCTCGCGCACATCCCCAGCGCTCCGCTCCAGCGAGGCCGCGTCCACGTCCATCATGGCGACGCGGGCCCCGGCCGCGGCGAGCGCCAGCGCCATCGCCCGCCCCATGCCGATGGAGCTCCCCGCGCCCGTGACGAGCGCGACCTTGCCGCTCAGTGGTCCCGTGGCCATATCTGCGCTCCTTCCCCGCCGGCCCCCAGGGTAGCAGCCCGCCGTCCGACGGGCCGCGGTGCGCCGCGGTGAGCCCACCGCCGGGAAAGAACACCTTGCGGCGAGCGCGATCTCGGCCTAGTCTGCGGTCGGCGAACGCTGGCTGAACGCTGGAGGCAGCGATGTCCTATAACACCCTCGATCCCGACAAGACCGGCGTGCTGTTCTTCGACATGCTCAACGCGGGCTTCGGCACCCACGACGAACCTTACGACCGGCTCAAGGCGTCCATCGCCGAGCGCTGCGTCGAGGTCCGGGAGGCCGCCGACGCGCATGGCATCCCCGTCTTCTTCGCGCGGGCCGACCACCGCCCCGACGGCAAGGACGCCGTGATCCGCTACAGCGACCTGAACCGGGCGCACGAGCCCTGGAAGGACCCGGAGAACGACCGCTTCAAGCCCTACCGGGTCAACCTGGCAGGCCAGTGGGGGTCGCAGATCATCGACGAGCTCGGTGCGGGCCCCGAGGACTACATGATCCCGAAGCACCGCAAGAACGCCTTCTTCCAGACGCGGCTCGAGCTCAGCATGCGCTCTCGCGGCATCGACACGATCGTGCTCTGCGGCTCCGCCATCCCCTCAGGGATCGCGGCCACGGTCTACGGAGCGCAGGACCTCGACTTCGACCTCGTGGTGGTCCGGGACGCATGCCAGCCGAAGGCAGGCCCGGTCCACGACGTGTTCATGGACCACGTCTTCCCCCGCATCGGCCGCGTGCGAACGGCCGGTGAGGTGGTCGAGATGATGCGCGCAGGGGCGGCCGTCCGGTCCTGAGACGCGGCCCACGGGGCGCTGAGACGCGGCGATAACCGCCGGGCCGTGCTCGGAACCGTGCTACACTAGAGCGACATGCTCAGAAATCTTCTCTCCCTCTTCCGCTCGAAACAGACCCCACAGACCCCCGAGAACCCGAGTCCTCCGCCCTCCGGGCAGCGCAAGAAGGCCTCCGGGCCGCGTGACAACGCCTCCCGGCCGCAGGCGAACGGCAGCCGGCAGGCTGCGCCCGCCCCCACCGGCGACGCGGCCGCTGGCCGGCCGCCGCGACGGCGACGGCGCCGCAAGCCGGCGTCCGCCGAGGGAGGGGGCGGCGAGCCCCAACGCGAGGCGTCCCCCCAACCCGAGGCTCGCTCCCAAGGCGAGGCGCACTCTGGCGCGCCCGAGCGCAGGCCGGAGGCCGTCGAGGGCGTGAGCGGCCCGCAGCCGCGCGAGACGCCCTTCGGCGAAGTGATGGTCTCCGCGCCCGTCGCACGGGCGCTCGCCGACGTCGGCTACGAGGCCCCCACGCCCATCCAGACGCTGGTGCTCACCCCGATGCTCGCCGGGCGCGACATCGTCGGCCAGGCGCCGACCGGCACGGGCAAGACCGCCGGGTTCGGGATACCGCTGGCGGAGTCGGTGGACGGGGCCAAGCCCTACGTGCAGGCCATCGTGCTGGTGCCGACGCGGGAGCTCGCTCAGCAGGTGGCCGACGAGCTCTCACGCCTGTTCAAGTACCGGGCCATCCTCACCATCGCGGTGTACGGCGGCGCGCCCATCGCGCGCCAGATCGCGGCGCTGGATGCGGGGGCCCAGGTCGTGGTGGGCACGCCGGGACGGGTCATCGACCTGCTCGACCGCGGCCCGCTCAAGCTGGACCGCGTCCAGACCCTCGTGCTGGACGAGGCCGACCAGATGCTCGACATCGGCTTCCTGCCCGACATCCGGCGCATCCTGCGCCACACGCCGCGCTCCCGCCAGACGGTGCTGTTCGCGGCCACGGTCCCGACGATGATCCGCCGGCTGATCTACAGCTACCTGAAGGAGCCGGAGTGGTTCCGCGTGGGCGAGGAGTCGTTCCCGGTCGAGTCCGTGCGGCAGATGTACTGCGAGGTGGCCCGCCGCGACAAGCTGGACGCGCTCTTGGAGACGCTCAGGACGTACGACGACGAGGAGCAGACGCTCATCTTCCGGCGCATGCAGGAGGACGTGGACTGGCTCGTGCGGCACCTCAAGCAGCGGCGTATCCCAGCGGAGGCGATCCACGGCGGGCTGCGGCAGAACGAGCGCAACGCGGTGATGCAGAGCTTCCGGGACGGGAAGCTCAAGATCTTGGTGTCCACGAACCTGACGTCACGGGGGATCGACGTGCCCGCGGTCGCCCACGTCATCAACTACGACACGCCCGAGCAGATCGAGGAGTACGTCCACCGGATCGGGCGCACGGCGCGCATGGGGCGCCCCGGCACCGCCATGACCTTCGTCAGCGAGTGGGACTTCGAGTCCTTCGACGCCATCCGGGACCACGTGGGGGCGGAGAACCTCGAAGAGGTCCAGCTCTCTTTCTACGCCCCCGGCCACGCCGCGGGCACTCGCTAGAAGCCTCGCTCAGCACTTCGATGCACCTCGCTCACGAACGCATCCGGAACGTCGCTATCATCGCGCACGTCGACCACGGCAAGACGTCGCTGGTGGACGCGATGCTGAAGTTCACGCGTGTCTTCCGCGACAATCAGGTGGTCGGCACCCTGATCCTCGACTCCGATCCCCTGGAGCGGGAGCGGGGCATCACGATCCTCGCCAAGAACACGGCGATCACCTACGAGGGCGTCAAGATCAACATCATCGACACGCCCGGCCACGTCGACTTCTCCGGCGAGGTGGAGCGGATCGTCAACATGGCCGACGGCTGCCTGCTGGTGGTGGACGGGATCGACGGCCCCCGGCCGCAGACCCGCTCGGTGCTGCGCACGGCCCTCGCCCACGGCCTCAAGCCGGTGGTGGTCATCAACAAGATCGACCGGCCCGCCACCCGGATCTCGGAGGTGGAGTCAGCCGTCCAGGACCTGTTCCTGCAGCTCGTGACGGACGCCGACCAGCTCGACTTTCCGGTGATCTACACATCGGCGCGCGACGGGTACGCGGTGGCCCGGCCGGAGGATGAGCGGGTCGACATGAAGCCGCTGTTCGAGGCGATCCTGCACGACATACCGGCGCCGCGGGCGGATGCCGACGCACCCTTCCAGATGCTGGTGGCGACGCAGGAGTACGACAACCACCTGGGCCAGCTCGCGATCGGGCGGGTCTTCGCGGGCCGTCTCAAGGAGGGGGAGCAGGTGGTCCGGCTCGGAGCGGACGGCTCGTCGCCCCTGTACAAGGCATCGAGCCTGTTCACCTTCGAGAACCTCCAGCGCGTGCCTTTGAAGGAGGCGTTGGCGGGCGACATCGTGGCCGTGGCGGGCATCCCCGAGGTGTCGATCGGCGACACGATCGCCGCCCCCGACGCGCCCGGAGCGCTGCCGCGGATCACCATCGAGGAGCCGACGGTCAAGATGACCTTCGGCGTGAACACCTCGCCCTTCGCGGGCCGGGAGGGCCAGTACGCGACCTCACGCGTGCTGTGGACGCGGCTCCAACGCGAGCTGCTGACGAACGTCGCGCTGCGCGTGGAGACGACGGACAGCGCCGAGGAGTTCCTGGTCTCCGGCCGCGGCGAGCTGCACCTGGCGGTCCTGATCGAGCACATCCGCCGGGAGGGTCTGGAGATCCAGGTGTCCCGCCCGGAGGCGATCACGCGGGTGATCGACGGCCGCCTCCACGAGCCCTACGAGCGCCTCAGCATCGAGACGCCCACCGAGTTCATCGGCGTGCTGAGCGAGGAGCTGGCCTCGCGCCTGGCGAAGGCGACCGACTTCAACACGGGGGAGAACGGCTACATCCACCAGGAGTACGAGATCCCCACGCGCGGGCTCATCGGCTTCAACAGCTTCTTCCTGCGCTCCACGCGGGGGCACGGCGTGATGAACAGCGCTTTCTTGGGCATGCGGCCGGTTGCCGGCGAGGTGCGCAACACGCGCACGGGCGCCATGGTGGCCTCCTCGGCGGGGACGGCGACCAGCTACTCCCTGCTCAACGCCCAGGAGCGCGGCACGACCTTCGTCGACCCTGGCACGCCGGTGTACGAGGGCATGGTGTTCGGGCTCACCACGCGCGACGGGGACCTGCAGATCAACGTGGTCAAGGAGCGCAAGCAGACGAACGTCCGCTCCTCGACCCAGGAGATCACCCAGAAGCTCGCCCCCGCCCTGAAGCCGACCCTCGACGAGGCGCTGGAGCTCATCGCAGCCGACGAGCTCCTCGAAGTCACGCCTGAGACCGTCCGCCTGCGCAAGCGCTTCCTCTCCGCGGACGCGCGCTACCGCCAGGCGCGGAGCGCCAAGCGCGCGGGGTGAGGGTTCGGCCGCGAAACAGCGCCTGACGCCCGCCGCCTTGCCGCCCCCGACCGACGGCCTATGATGGAAGTATGGAAACGCCCGAAAAGCGGCCATACGAGTTCACTGACCCCCGCCAACGGCGAATCTATCGACGGCTGCGCCTGATCGGCGAAGGCCCAGCGAGATTTTTCCAGGACGCCTGTCAGTTGATGGACGAGCCCGGGGCTTTTTCATCGACCAGCCACCTGGTAGGACATCTTATGCGCGAGGTCGAGAGCGGTGTTCGGGCGGTCCTCGAACCCGAAGGAATCCCAGAAGGGAAAAACCGCCACCGCAGGAGGATTCTCGCGGTGCTCGGAGTACTAGGTCTGGCTGAAAATCATCCCGTGTCTCAGCTTTGGCTTCGCTTACCTAGACGCGGTGGGTTCGAGAGTTGGGCACATCGAGA
>JADFQE010000004.1 GCA_022561985.1 Chloroflexota bacterium | reverse complement strand
AGGGACCGTTCCTCGAGACGACGACCGAGGAGTGGCGCCGGAGCATGGCCGTCAACCTCGATGGGCCCTTCTTCACCTGCCGCGCGGTGCTCCCCGGCATGGTCGAGCGGGGGTGGGGGCGCATCGTCAACTACTCCGGCATCTCGGCCTATACCGGCGGCGGTCCGGCGAAGGGCGCGGCCAAGCTCGGCGTGGTCGGCTTCACCCGCGGTATCGCCAGCGAGTTCGGCGCCCACGGGGTCACCGCGAATTGCATCGCGCCCGGTTCCATCGAGGTCGAGCGCGACCCCGGCATGGAGCGCGCCGAGGATATCGCGGGCCGCGTCGGCGAGCGCGTGCCGGTCCCGCGGTTCGGACGGCCCGACGAGGTCGCTGCGCTCGTCGTGTACCTCGCGAGCGCCCATGCCGGCTACATCACGGGCCAGTGCTTCGGGGTGAACGGGGGCGCGCACTTTGAGTGAGCCCGGACGCCGGAAGGCGTGCACGCGATGAGTCTCGCAGGCCGCGTCGCGCTGGTGACGGGCTCCGGCCGCAACATCGGCCGGGCGATCATCCTCAGGCTCGCGGCGGACGGCGCGGACGTCGTCGTCAACGCGCGCACGAACGCCGCGGAGGCGGACGCGGTGGCGGCCGAGGCGCGGGCGCTCGGCGTGCGGGCGATCGCCGTGCTCGCCGACGTGGCCGACCGCAGGGCCGTCGACGCGATGGTCGAGGCCGCGATCGCGGAGCTGGGCCGGATCGACATACTCGTCAACAACGCGGCGATCCGGCCGTCGAAGCCCTTCGTCGATCTCACCGACGACGACTGGGAGCGCGTCCGCGGCGTCGTGCTCGACGGCGCGTTCTACTGCACGCGCGCCGTCGTGCCCGGCATGATCGAGCGCGGGTCGGGGAACATACAGCTCATCGTGGGGGGCGGTGCGTTCTCGGGCGGGAAGGAGCGCGCGCACATCTCGGCGGCCAAGATGGGCCTGGTGGGGCTCGGCCGCTCTCTGGCGCGGGAGCTCGGGCCGCACAACATCCGCGTCAACCTCGTCTCGCCGGGCATCATCGACACGACCCGCGACTCGGCCTGGTACCCGAAGGGCCTCGGCGAGGAGGGCGACCGGAAGGGGACGGTCGGCGACGTCGCAGCGGCCTGCGCGTTCCTCGCCAGCGACGACGCGGCCTACATCACGGGGCAGACACTCCACGTCAACGGCGGCCAGGGCGGCGCCTGATCCCGCCGGACAGCCTGAGGAGATGAACATGACGGGACCTTCGCTCATCGAGCGCCTCGCCGGGTACATCGCGGGGGCGCTCGCGCGCCCGCTGCCGCCCGAGGTCATCGAGAAGACCAAGCACCACGTGCTGGATACCATCGCCGCGATGGTCACGGGCTCCCGGCTCAAGCCCGGCGTGCTGGCGACGCGGTTCGCCGCCTCGTCCGGCGGGACGCCGGAGAGCATGGTCGTCGGCTCGCAGGTGGTGACGACCGCCGTGAACGCCGCGATGGCGAATGCCATGCTCGCCCACGCGGACGAGACCGACGACTCCCACGCGCCCTCGCTCACGCACCCAGGGTGTGCCGTCGTGCCGGCGGCGCTCGCGGTCGCCGAGCGCGAGGACGCGAGCGGCGAGGCGCTCCTGCGTGCGGTGGCGCTCGGCTACGACGTGGGCTGCCGCATCGGACGCGCCATGGGCGGCATCGGCTCGCGCGGGGTCTCCGGGCACGCGACGCATGCCATCGGCCCGATGTTCGGGGCGGCCGCTGCCGCGGCGGCGCTGGCGGGGCTGGATGCACGCGGCGTCCGGCACGCGCTCGCCTACACGGCGCAGCAGGCCTCGGGCATCACGTCCTGGGCGCGGGACTCGGAGCACGTGGAGAAGGCCTTCGTCTTCGGCGGGATGGGCGCGCGCAACGGCGTCACGTCCGCGCTGTTCGTCCAGGCCGGGCTCACCGGCGAGGAGGACGTCTTCAGCGGCGAGTTCAACTTCCTGGACGTCTTCTGTCCGGACCGCGACGAGCTCGCGGGGTGGGTCGAGAGCCTCGGGACCCACTACGAGATCACCGAGACCAACATCAAGAAGTTCCCCGTGGGATCGCCGATCCAGGCCGCGGCCGAGGCGCTGACGAGCCTCGTGGCCGAGCACGGGATCGAGCCGGGCTCCGTGGCGAAGGTCGATGTGGCGCTGCCGCCGAATGGGGCGCGGATCGTCGACGACCGCTCGATGCCCGATATCAACTGCCAGTACGCCATGGCGGTGATCCTGCTGGACGGCGGGAGCTTGTCCTTCGAGGCCACGCACACCGACGGCCGCATGGACGACCCCGCCGTGCTCGATATGCGCTCGCGGGTCACGCTCACGGGCTCCCCGGAGTTCGCGGACATGGAGCGGCAGCGGCCCGCCACGGTGCGGGTCACGCTGACGGACGGCCGCGTGCTCGAGCGCCACGTCCCCGCGGTCAGGGGCACGTCCGACAACCCGATGACGCGCGAGGACGTGGAGGCCAAGGCCACCGACCTCATCGCGAGCGTCCTGGGAGCGGACCGCGCCCGTGCGGTCGTCGGGGCGGTGTGGGCGCTGGACGAGAGGGCTCGCGTGCGGGCGCTCCGGCCGCTGCTGCAGGACGGCTGAGCGCCCGCACGCGGCGCCCTGGAGCGGGAGCGACTTGCCCGGGAGCGCGAGCGACTTGACGGGCAGGGGGCGGTTGGATAGGGTGCGCCCACTCACTCGATTCACGGCCTCTGAGCCGCCGTGGGCTGGTGGAAGGGCGTTTCTGCCCCAGCCGCGCACGGGTGAAACAGCGACGGCTGGCTCATGGACGCAGGGTTACGCAGCGAGGCCCACGGTTTGGCATATCCCAAGATAGGCAGCTAGACGATAGGCGGCGAGACCTGGAGGCCGAAGCGATGCGTAAGATGCGAGAGATGGCCGGATTGGCGCTGCTGAGCCTCGTCGTCGTGGCGGTGGCGGCCGCGTGCGGACAGGAGGAGCCGACGGCGACGCCGGTGCCGACGGCGACCGCAACGCCGGTGCCGGGGGCGATCCCGACGCCGACGCCCGAGCCGACGCCGACCCAGACGGCGGCCGAGGCCTTCGAGGTGGAGTGGGCGCAGCTCGCCGCCGATGCACGGGAAGAGGGCGAGCTCGTCATGATCCTGGGCGCGTCGGGGAGCCGGAGCGACCGCGATATCTTCGAGGCCTTCGGCCAGAAGTTCGGGATCACCGTGCTGCAGTCCACGGGCAGCGGCACGGACAACGCGAATAGGGTCCTCGCCGAGCAGGCCAACGGCAGGTTCACCGTCGACATCTCGTTCGTCGGCGGCAGCTCGACGGACCGCTTGGTGAAGGCCGACGCCGTGGTCCCGATCATGCAGTTCATGATCCATCCCGAGGTCGTCGACCGGTCGCAGAACTGGCTCCTGACGGAGTGGGTATGGACGGACGCCGCCAACCTCTACTCGCCCGCCTACGAAGTCCGCATGCGTCCCAACATCATCGAGATCTTCTACAACACCGACAAGGTGAGCCAGGCCGAGATCGACTCGGTGCGGTCGTGGCAGGACTTCCTGAAGCCGGAGTGGAAGGGGCGGATGGTATCGATCCTGGACCCCGATCACGGGGGCGTGGTGACCGACCGGACGCTGATGTGGATCCTGCTCGGCAAGGAATGGCTCGACCCGTACATCAGGAGCCAAGACGTGGCGTTCCTGCCCGGCGGCGACTTCGCCGGATTGGCGAATGGTATGGGGCGCGGGAAGTACGACGTCGCGGTGTTCACCGGCCAGGCGTCGTCGGACATGGAGGCTATGGGGGAGCTGGGTATCCCGGTGAGCCGGCTTGAGCGCACGCTTTCGGAGGGCGGCGCGGTGGAGGTGCGGGGCACCATGACGGTCATGAAGAACGCGCCGCACCCGAAAGCCGCGCAGTTCTTCGTCAACTGGATACTCTCACGAGAGGGCCAGCAGAGCGTGCACGACCTGACCAACGACGCCGACGTCGCGCCGTCGCTCCGGACGGACGTGACGCAGGGCAGGGTCTCGGACCGCCAGTGGAGCCTGCTCCAGGATCTTGATCCATCCCAGGCGTTGTCGCAGAGCACGCCGGAGTGGTTCGCGGCACGCGACGAAGCGATCGCGTGGACGAGAGAGATATACGCCGAGGTTGGGAAATACGGCTACTAGCGTGATCGGGGGAAAGTAGATATGACTCAGCCGACGTTGGCGATGCGCAAGATCCGAGGGGTGGTCGGACTGCTGTTGCTGACGCTCGTCGTCGTGGCCGTGGCGGCCGCTTGCGGCCAGGATGAGCCGACCGCGACGCCGGTGCCCACGGCGACCGCGACGCCGGTTCCGGGGGCGATCCCGACGCCGACGCCCGAGCCGACGCCGACGCCCTCGGAAGCGGAGCTGTTCCAGATCGAGTGGGAGCAGCTCATCACCGAGGCACAGGCCGAGGGCGAGGTCGTCATCATCCTGAGTGCTCCCGCGAGCCGCAACAACCGCGTGATCTTCGACTCCTTCGGCGAGAAGTTCGGGATCACCGTGCTGCAGTCCACGGGCAGCGGCACGACCAACGTCAACCGGGTCCTCGCCGAGCGTGGGCGCGGCGTCTACACCGTGGACGTCTCGGTCGTTGGTGCCAGCTCGACGGACCGTCTGCGCGTCGCCGGCGCCATCGTCCCGATCGAGCCGCTCATCATCCACCCCGAGGTGAACGACCGCTCGCAGGGTTGGCTGCTGACGGAGTGGGCGTGGACCGACGTCGACAACAAGTACTCGCCGGCCTTCAACCTGCGCCTGCGCGAGAACATCGTCGAGATCTTCTACAACACCAATGAGGTCAGCCAGGCCGAGATCGACTCGGTGCTGTCGTGGAAGGACTTCCTGAAGCCGGAGTGGAAAGGCCGGATCGCCGCGATCATAGACCCGGGCTTCGGCGGGGCAACGACCGACCGGACGCTGGTGTGGATACTGCTGGGTCAGGAGTGGCTGGAGCCCTTCATCAGGAACCAGGAGCCGTTCCTCCTGCCCGGCGGCAGCTTCGCCGACATGGCGAACGGCCTCGCTCGCGGCAAGTACCACATCGCGATGTTCACGGGCGCTGCGTCGACGGACATGGAGGCCATGATGGCCCTTGGGCTCCCGGTCGGGAAATTGACGCGCACCCTGTCCGAGGGCGGCACGGTGGAGATCAGGGGCACCCTGACGATCCTGGAGTCGGCCCCGCACCCGAAGGCCGCCCAGCTCTTCGTCAACTGGTACCTCTCGCGCGAGGGCCAGCAGGCCAGGCTCGATCTGACCGAGGACTCGGACGTGTCGCCGTCGCTCCGGACGGACCTGACGCAGGGCAAGGTGTCCGACCGCCAGTGGGAGCAGTTCTTGGCACTCGACCCCGCCAGCGCGATCTCGCAGAGCACGCCGGAGTGGTTCGTGGCACGTGACGGGGTGAACGAGTGGCTCGTGTCGATCTACACCGAGCTGGGGATCGGCGGGTACTAGCGGGTGAAGAGGGCGTGAGGCGGGGATGATTCAACAGACGTTGGCACGGGTGGGGATACGGCGCCCCTCCCAGTTCCGGCCCGGCATGGGCACGTTCATGATGGCCATCGTCATCCTGGTGCTCGGTTTCTATCTGATCACGCCGGTGGTGATCCTGCTCACCATGAGCTTCAACGTGGCCACGGACATCCTCGTCCCGCCGTGGCAGTGGGGGTTCTCGAACTGGACGGGCGCGTGGGACCACCCCCTGCTGCTCCCGTCGCTGTGGAACTCCTTCACCATCTGGTTCTTCGTCGTGGTGATCAGCCTGCCGAGCGCGATCGCGATCTCATGGATACTCGCGCGGACGACGATCAAGTGGTCGTATAGCATCGAGTACCTGTTCTGGGTCGCCTTCATGTTCCCGTCGCTCTCGTCCACCATCGGCTGGATGATGATCCTCGACCCGGACGTCGGCTTCGCGAACACGTTGTTGGAGTACCTCCCCTTCGTCGACAAGGGGCCCTTCAACATCTTCAGCGTGACGGGGATCGTGTGGGCCCGCCTGATGGGCGACGGCGTCGCGTACAAGGTGATGCTGCTGACGCCCGCGTTCCGGAACATGGACCGCACGCTGGAGGAGGCCGGGCGGGTCTCCGGCGCATCGGACCTGCGGACCATGTGGCGCGTGACGCTGCCCATGATGTCCTCGCCCATCGTGCTCGTGTTCGCGCTGCAGCTCCTCCGCGTGTTCCAGGGTTTCGAGACGGAGCAGCTCATCGGCACGCCCTGGGGCTTCTACGTCTACTCCACGCTGATCTACCGGCTCGTGTCGCTGGAGGGCGCGCCGCAGTACGCCCAGGCCATGGTGCTCGGGAGCCTCACCTTCCTCATCATCCTGCTCATCATCCCGCTCCAGCGCTGGATCATCAGCCGGCGTCAGTACACGACGGTGACGGGCAGCTTCAAGCCGGGGCTGATCGACCTCGGACGCTGGCACAACCTCACCTTCGGCGGCCTCCTCGCCCTGCTGTTCGTCCTGACCATCCTGCCCTTCGTCATCGTCATCGTGGGCAGCTTCATGGCGCGTGCCGGGTTCCTGGAGACGACGCCGCTCTGGACGCTCGTGCACTGGCAGTTCGTGTTCGGCGACAACCTGTTCATGCGGGCGCTCCAGACCACGACGATCCTGGCCATCGTGGCGGGGATCGGCAGCCCGCTGCTCTTCTCGGTCGTCGCCTATCTCATCGTCCGCACGAAACTGCGGGGGCGCGGGACCCTCGACGGCATCATCTGGGTGTCCGCAGGGATACCGGGCATACTCTCGGGCCTCGGGCTGCTGATCATGTTCCTGTGGGTGCCCGGGCTCTCGTGGCTCTACGGCACCATCTGGGCGCTGATCCTCGTGCTCATCATCTCCGGGAACACCACCGGGACGAATATCTTCAAGGGGGTGTTCGTCCAGCTCGGCAACGATATGGAGGAGGCCGCCCGCGTGGCCGGCGCCGGGTGGGCGCGGACCTACTTCACCGTCGTCCTGCCCGTCCTGATGCCGACGATGGTGCTGATCGGCGTGCTCAACTTCGTCTCCGCCGCCGGCGCGACCTCCAACATCATCCTGCTCGCGTCGCGCCGGACGATCACGCTGTCGCTGCTGACGCTCGAGTACGCGGCGCCCGAGATCGGACGCCGCGAGGCCGCGGGCATCGTGACCCTCGTCATCATGGCCATGACCCTCGGCGTCGCGATGGTCGGCCGGCACTTCGCGCTGCGGATGGGCGTGCGCCACAACATCCAGGCGCACGGCGATCCGGTCGGCCGCGTGCGGGGCGCCCGCCGCGTCGCTGCAACGCGTGGCCGCGCGCCGTCCACCACCGGCGAAGGGTAGGGGGAGCTCCGGCGCGGACCCGCTAGACGTCCGCGACGGGGTGGTCGGCGAATGCCACCCGGAAGGTGTCCACGCCGGCCGAGGGGCCGAGGAGCGGCATGAGCTCGGCGAGCTGATCTGCGTAGTGGCCGCTCTTCTCGCTGGCGATGGCGACCTCCTCGCTCTCCCAGAGCGAGACGATGGCCCCCCTGCCGTGCTCCGTGCGCAGCAGGTAGCACCCCTCATACCCGAGCTGCTTGCGCATCTCCGGCACGACCAGCCGCTCGAAGACGTCCTGGGCGGCGTCGATATCGACGTCGCTCGGGTCGACGTGAAAAATGATCATCCGGATGAACATACGTGTCCTCAAGCCCTGCGGAGTATCCGGTCAGGGGGTACTCGTGGCGTCGTGGGGGATATCGGGGCCCTAGCGTATCACCCCGCTCCCGCGCAGAGCATGCGGGCGGGGGCACAGCAGGTGCATGGCCGCTGTGATAGCCTTCGGCTGCAATCCTGAACCCGGAGGAGGTCGTCATGGCAGAGCGTGTCTGGGAACAGTACCTGACCGAGCAGGACAGGGCGCACGTCGAGGCGAGCGGCCACCGGACCAAGGGGTTCGGCACACGCCCGGCGCTGCTGATGATCGACCTCTACCGGTGGGTCTTCGGCGACCGTCCGCAGCCGCTGCTGGAGGCGATGAAGGAGTGGCCCGGGAGCTGCGGGCTCGCGGCCTGGGACGCGCTGCCGCACATCCAGTCGCTGCTCGCGACCGCTCGCGAGGTCGGCATGCCCGTCGTCCACGTCACGGGGCTGCCCGAGACGCAGTCGGGCGTCGCGGGCTGGGCCGGCGGCACGCGCAGCGGCGGGAGCCGCGCCGGCTACATGGGCTCCAGCAGCGGCCGCACGCCGCGCACGGAGGGGATGCACGACATCATCGACGAGGTCGCACCCATCGAGGGTGAGGCGTTCCTCCGGAAGTCCTCCCCGAGCCCCTTCTACGGCACCCCGATCGTTGCTCACCTGACCTCCCTCGGCGTCGATACGCTGATCGTGGCCGGCGAGAGCACCAGCGGGTGCGTCCGCGCCTCCGTGGTCGATGCCTGCACCCACCGCTACCACACCATCGTGGCGGAGGAGTGCGTCTTCGACCGGCACCAGGCGACCCACGCCATCAACCTGTTCGACATGAACCAGAAGTACGCCGACGTGCTGCCGCTCGCGGAGATCCAGACCTGGATGCACGAGTGGCAGGCCCCGGCTGGGTACGGCGTCCCCAAGGCCGCAACCGCCCGTTGAGGGCGGGCCGGGAGCGAGCGCGAGATGGGTGAGATCGTCTGGGCGTCGGCGTCTGTCCACGCGCCGCAGCTACTCACGCGCCCACCGCAGGAGGACCAGGCGCAGCTCGACGCCGGCATCGCCGCCATGTCGGCCCTCGGCGGCCTGCTGGACGAGACCAAGCCCGACGCGCTGATCGTCGTGGGCATCGACCACCTGGAGACCTTCTTCCTGTCCGCGGTGCCGACCTTCGCTATCGTCTCGGGCGAGCGCGCCACGGCGTCCTTCGCGGGCCACGACTACGACATACCCATCCACCAGCCGCTCGCGCGGGCGCTGCTGGACGGGCTCGTGGCGAGCGGCCACGACCTGGCTTACGCGCAGGAGGCTCTGTTGGGGCACGCCTTCGCGGTCCCCTTCGAGTACATCCACGCGGGCCGGGCCATCCCCGTCATCCCCATGTTCGTGAACGTGTACCTCCCGCCGCTGCCGACGACGCAGCGCTGCATGGACCTGGGCGCGGCCATCGCCGCGGTCATCGAGGAGCGGCCGGAGCGCGTCGCCATCCTGGCGAGCGGCGGGATGTCCCACTACCCCGGCACGTGGAAGTACTACGACCCCGAATACGAGTTCGACCACTGGGTGATCCAGGAGATCGAGGAGGGCAGGCCCGAATCGCTGCTGGAGCTCACCGGCGAGCAGCTCGACGAGGTCGGGAACGGGGAGCTGCTGCCGTGGATGGTCATGCTCGGGGCGATCGGGCGCAAGCGTGGGAAGCTGCTCAGCTATCAGCCGACCTCGCACCACGGGCACGCGGTGATGCAGTTCATCCCCGAGCCCGCCGGACGAGGCCAGGCCCACCGCGACATGCCCCGGTTCGGTGGGTTCGAGTTCAAGGGGCAGGGCTACGAGTTCTACAAGTACCCGGAGCCGGCGACCTTCCCGCTGAACAAGGCGCTGTACCTGCTCCGGACCGACGACGAGCTGCGCGCCCGGTGGGTCCGCGACATGGACGGCGTGTCGGCAGCGCTTGGCCTGTCCGCGAAGCAGGCGGCCGCGCTCAAGGAGATGAGGACCGACGCCGTGGTGGCCGAGGGCGCGCACGGCATCCTGGCCATCACGGCGATGCTCACCATCCAGCAGTCGGCGCGCGACGCCGGGATCGTCGTCGACCGGGTCTAGGCGCTAGCGGCGCTCGCGGAACACGAGGAACAGCACCGGCGGCGTCGCGGCGAGGACGAGCAGCAGCGCGCCCATCGCGGTGCGCGCGAAGAATGCCTCGGTCTCCGCGCTCCAGATGGACGTCGCCAGCGTCGTGAAGCCGGGCGGGGCGAGGATCAGCGTCGCCGGCAGCTCCTTCATCGTGAGCAGCAGCACCAGCGCGGCCCCCGCGAGCACACCGCGCCCGAGCAGCGGCAGCGTGACGAGCCGGAAGGCCTGCGCCGCGCTCTTCCCCAAGCCACGAGCGGCCTCCTCCAAGCGCGGGCTCACCTGCCGCAGCGATGCCTGCGTGGTCCCCACGGCGGCCGGCAGGAACAGCACCACGTAGGCGAAGACGAGCAGCGCCGGCGTCTGGTAGATGGGCTGCGCGACGGCGAGCGCGAAGAAGACGAAGGCCAATCCCACGGCCACCCCCGGCAGCGCGAAGCCCACGTAGGTGAGCCGCTCGATGGCCCCGCTCGCCGCGCTCGGATAGCGCACGGCGAACACGGCGACGGGGATGCCCGCCGCCGCCGCGACCGCCGCGGCGAGCACGGATACATAAAGCGTGTTCGCGGTGTTGCTCCAGAGCAGGGTGAGCGACTCACCCGCACCGAGCCCACGCACGACCCAGAAGAGCAGTATCGCGATCGGCGCCGCCAGCGAGGCGCCAACGACGGCCGCGGCGAACCCGGCCGCCGGCCACCGCCAGCGTCCGAGCCGCACGACGGCCGCGTCCCGCGCGGCACCCGGCGAGGCGCGGAAGTACTCGGCGCGCCCTCGCGTGCGCGATTCGAGGAAGAGCAGCGTGAGGGCGAGGGTGACCAGCGCGAGGGAGAGCGCCGCCGCAACCGTGCGGTCGATGAGCGATTCGTACTGGATGTAGATCGCCCACGTGAACGTCTGGTACCGCAGCAGCGAAACGGCGCCGAAGTCGCTCATGGTGTAGAGCGCGACGAGCAGCGCTCCGGCGACGACGGCGGGGCGCAGCATCGGCAGCGTGACGCGGACGAAGGTCGTCCAGCCGTTGCGCCCCAGTCCGCGGGAGGCCTCCTCGAGCGACGGGTCGCTCCGGAGCAGCGCGGCGCGGACGGGCAGCAGCACGTAGGGGAAGCTCAGGAGCGAGAGCGTGAGGGCGGCGCCGGGAAGCCCGAAGATCTCCGGCAGCCGCTCGACGCCGAGGGGCTCAAGCCACCCCTGCAGCGTGCCCTTCGGGCCGAGCGTGATGACGAGGAGCCGCGCGAAGAGGTAGGAGGGGATGACGAGGGGCAGTGCCGTGAGCACGGTGAAGGTCCGGCGCAGCGGCAGGTCCGTGCGCACCGTGAGCCACGCCAGCGCCACGCCGAGCGCCACGCAGGCGGCCGTGACGATGCCCACGAGCGCGAACGTCCGCACCAAGATGTCGAAGGTGCGGACGTTCAGCAGTATGTCGAAGACGCCGGTGCCCGCATCGGCGGCGCGCACGCCCAGGTACACCGGCGGCATGAGCATCGCGATGGCGATGGCGACGGACGGGACCCAGATGTACGCGGGCGGGCGAGCCCGGGCCGCGGCTCTGGTGGTGCCCTTGGGGGCGCCGGGGACGGTGCTCAAGGCAGCGCGCCGGCGCTGCGGAGGAGCTCGGTCGTCCCCGCGAGGTCGGAGAGGTCGGAGAGTGCCACGTCGGGCCGGTTGATCTCCGCGAGCGGCGTCAGCAGACGGTTCGTCAGCACGCCCTCCACGAGGGGGTACTCGAAGGTCTGGCTGGCGAAGTACTGCTGCGCCACCTTCGAGAGCAGGAAGTTCACGAACTTCCGTGCATTCTCGCCGTTGGGGGCGGTGGCGAGCACGCCCGCGCCGGAGACCATGACCAGGGCGCCGGGCCCGCCCCCGGAGGGATGGTAGTTGCGGGCCGCGAACGACTCGCCCTCCTCGGCCAGGAATCGGTAGAGGTAGTAGTGGTTCACGAGACCCAGGTCGATCTCTCCCGACGCGGCAGCCGCGACCTGCGTGGTGTTGTTCCGGTAGATGCCGGCCTCGTTCGCGACCATGCCTTCGATCCAGGCCCGCGTGCGCTCCTCTCCCCAGAGCGCCCGCATGCCCGTCACCATGGTCAGGAAGGAGCCGTTGGTGGGCGCCCAGCCGAGGCGCCCCTTCCACTTCGGGTCCGTCAGGTCCTCGATGCTGGCGGGCAGCTCGCTCTCGCTCACGCGCTCAGGGTTGTACACGAGCACGCGAGCCCTGCCGGAGATCCCGACCCACAACCCCTCGGGCGAGCGTGCCCACTCAGGGACGTTCGCGAGGGTCTCGGCCGGGAGCGCCGCGAGCATGCCCTCCACGGCTCCCAGGCCGCCGGGGTCCTGGGCGTAGAAGACGTCCGCGGGGCTCTTTTCGCCCTCCTCGAGAAGCGTGGCCGCCAGCGACGCCGTGCCGGCGTACTTCACCTGCACGTCGATGCCCGTGAGCGCGGCGAACTCCTGAATGATCGGGTCGACCAGGCTCTCGCTCCGCCCGGAGTACAGGACCAGCGAGCCGGCGTCGTTGGCGTCGGAGGCACACCCGGCGGCAGTCAGCCCAGCGATGAGGGCCACGAGCGCCAGGAGGAGCTTGGGCCGGAGGTGACGGATGGAGACGGGATGGGGGTGCACGGCAAACCTCGTTCGTGAAGGGCGCCCCCTGTTAGAAATCAGGACGTCCTAAGTCTGCCGGTAGTCTATACGAACAAAGACGGTAGGGCAACCATACGTGGGGCTAAGCAGGTGCGGCGAGGGCGAGGGCGAACCGGCGGTCGGGGTGCTCGTTGGTGTAGCAGTGCTCGAGCCGCAGGCCTGCGCCGGTGAGCATCTCCTCGATCGACGCGACGGTGAACTTATACGAGCTCTCGGTCCAGATGGTCTCGGTCGGTCTGATGGTCACATGCAGCGGTATGTCCGGTGCGCTGACCTCCTGGGCCACGCTTGGCACCAGGTGCATCTCGATGCGTGACTCCTCCGCGTTGAAGAACGCGCGGTGTGCGAAGGCATCGGGGTCGAAGTTCGCCCCGAGCTCGCGGTTGATGGCCCAGAGCATGTTCCGGTTGAACGCGGCCGTGACCCCCGCTGCGTCGTTGTATGCGGCCTCCATCGTCGGGACGTCCTTCACCAGGTCCAGGCCGATGAGCACGCGGTCGCCGGGACCCAGCAGGCCGCGCACGCCGGTGAGGAAGGCGGTGCGCTCCGGCGGGTGCAGGTTGCCGATGGTGCCGCCCAGGAAGAGCACGAGGCGCCGCCCCAGCGCTTGCGGGATGCGCCCGAGGTGGCGCTCGAAGTCGCCGATCACGCCGTGGACGCTCAGGTAGGGGTAGTCACGCAGCAGGCCGAGGGCGCTCGATTCCACGATCTCGCGGCTGACGTCCATGGGGACGAAGCGCCGCAGGTGCTCGTGGGCGGTGGGGGCGCTCAGCAGCCGCCGCGTCTTCGCCGACGATCCCGCGCCCAGCTCCACGATCTCGACGGGCCGCAGACCGGCCATGAGGCCGTCCGCGGTCTCCTCGAGCAGCTCGCGCTCGGCGCGCGTCGGGTAGTACTCGGGGAGCTCCGTGATCTGCTCGAACAGCCGCGATCCGGCGTCGTCGTAGAAGTACTTGGGCGGCAGCTGCTTGCGCTCGGCCGTGAGCCCGGCCAGCACGTCCTCGGCCATGGTGCCGGACGCGCCGCCTCCGTCGACCACGTCGATCGTCAGGCGGGCTGCAAGCTCGGTGTTCGCGTGGGCGGTATCAGTCATGAGGAGAAGCGAGCCGGGGCGCGCCAAGGGTATCGGCCCCGCTCCGGAGTGTCAAAGCAAGGGCACAGCCCTTGACCCACACGGGGTAGGGGCGGCGTTAGGCATGCATGTCGGCGGGAAGCAGGTTGGGGATGCCGTCTTCGATCGGGTAGGTGGCCCCACACCCCGGCGAGGTCAGCGTCCCCGTGAGCACCTCGCCGTCTTCCTCGCGCTCGACGTGCAGCTCCAGCGGCTCCTTGCAGACGGGGCACACGAGTATGTCCATCAGATCGCGGCGCATGGCGGCTTAGTCTACAGGTTCCGTTCGATGAGCAGGCGCAGGACGTCGGAGAGCCCGAAGACGACGATGCCCAGGACCACGGTCATGTTGACGTGGCCGAGCGCGTCCGCCGCCGCCCGGAGCCGGCCGCGCGGCGCACCGTCGGGGGGCGTGCGGCGCCGGCGGCGGCCGCTGATGAGGAAGAACATCCAGCCCGAGAGCGCGATCTTGACCGCGAGGACGGCGGCGTAGGGGACGTCTGCCGCCGGCTCCGAGAGCCGCGCGAACACCAAGACGGCGCCTGTGATCACGAGCGTCCACGCAGACAGCGCCACGAGCCCGCCGAACTCGGTTCCGGCGAAGCGGGCGACCGCCGGCGGGACGCCTTCGGTCCGGAGCGCGGGCCGCAGCACGACCCAGTAGAAGATGCCGCCGCCCACCCAGGCCACGGCCGCGATGGCGTGGGCCCAGCGGACGATGAGCAGGAAGACGTCGGCCATGCGCGAGATGCTAGGCCATCGCCTGCCTGGGAGCAACGGGCGGCAACCTCGGCGCGAGTGGTCTGGGTCCGGGCACGAGCGGTTAGGGGTCCCAAGGAACCTCCGCAAGTGGCCGGCCCCCCCTCTGGCGATATGGCCCGCCCCTCGCCTAGAATCGCGCCATGGCAACGAGCATCGACCTCTACTGGTGGAAGGGCTGAGGGACCTGCCGAACGGCGAGGGCGGCGCTCTCGCAGGCGGGCCTCGCGTTCGGGGAGCGGGACTTCTTCAAGGACCGCTTCTCCGCGGACGAGCTCCGCGCGCTCCTCGGGGACGAGTCGCCGCGCGAGGTGTTCAACTTCAAGTCGGCCGCCTTCAAGAAGAGCGGGCTGGACCCCGACTCGCTGACCGACGGCCGGCTCCTCGAGCTCCTGGTCGAGGAGCCCCGCTACTTCCGGCGGCCGCTGGTGGTGATCGACGGGCGGCTGACCGCGGGGACGAACGCCAAGAAGCTGGGAGCCGAGCTCGGTTTCTGAGTTTTGCGTTCGTACAGCATCTGTCACCATGACAATAGCCACGTCCGTGCAAGACAGGCTTGAAGGCGTATCGCCGTGGTGATACGCGTGCTGCCGCCCGCCGTCGCCGCCGGGATCGCCGCCGGGGAGGTCATCGAGCGCCCCGCCTCGGTCGTCAAGGAGCTCGTCGAGAACTCCCTGGACGCAGGCGCGAGCACGGTCGGCGTGGAGGTTCTCCAGGGCGGCCTTCAGAGCATCCGCGTGACCGACGACGGGTCCGGCATCGCGCCGGACGAGCTCCGGCTTGCCTTCGAGCGCCACGCCACCAGCAAGCTTCGATCGCTCGATGACCTCGCGGCGGTGACCTCGCTCGGCTTCCGCGGCGAGGCGCTGGCGAGCATCGCAGCAGCCGCGCACGTGCGCCTCCTCACGCGCACCGCGGGGGCGGAGGCGGCCGCGTTCGTGGAGATCGAGGGCAGCGCCGTCATCGCGGAGGGCACGAGCTCCGGCGCGCCGGGCACGTCCGTCACGGTCGAGGCGCTCTTCTCGACGATCCCGGCGCGCCTCAAGTTCATCCGCTCGGCCAGCGCGGAGACGGCACGCATCCGCGGCGTGCTCGACCACATGGCCATGGCCTGCCCGCACGTGCGCTTCTCGCTGCGCTCGGAGGCGCGCATGCTGCTCCAGACCTCCGGCAACGGCGCGCTGCGCGACGTCATGGCGGCGGTGTACGGCGCCGAGGTCGCGGACTCGCTGATCGAGGTCACCGGGTCCGCGCGCGGCGTGTATCCCGTGCATGGCATGGTGAGCCCCGCGGAGCGCAGCAGGCCGAACCGCACCGGCATGAGTCTGTTCGTCAACGGCCGGTGGGTCTCCAACAGGACGCTCAGCGTCGCCGTGGAGCAGGCCTACGCGGGGCTGCTCATGGAGGGCCGCTACCCGATCGCGGCCATGTTCGTCGATGTGCCGCCGGCCGAGGTCGACCCCAACGTGCACCCCAACAAGCGCGAGGTCCGCCTCGTCCGCGACGCCGACGCCTTCTCCAGCGTGCAGCGTGCGGTGCGCGAGGCGCTGCTCGCAGACTCGCCCGTGGCCGAGGCGCGCGGCCTGCTCGCCCCGCCGCCCGCGCCTGCCCAGGCGCCCACGCCTGCACCAACCCTCGCGCTCGGCGGGCTGGCCCCGGCACTCAGCGCCGGGCTCGCTCCGCTGCCCGAGCCCTCGGCCTCACCGAGCGGCGGCGAAGACGCTCTCGCGGCTCCGGCGGCCGCTGGGCAGGGGGCGCCCGGGTCTCCGCGAGCGCCGCTGCGGATCCTCGGCCAGATATCGAACATGTTCGTGGTGGCCGAAGGGGCCGACGGCATGTACCTGATCGACCAGCACGCGGCCCACGAGGCGGTGCTTTACTACAGGCTGCTGCGCCAGTGGGAGGAGCGGCGGCCGGAGGTCCAGTCCATGCTGGAGCCGCTGCCGGTGGAGCTCACGCCCGAGCAGGTCGAGGCCGTCGCCGGCGCGCAGCCGACTTTGGAGCGCTACGGCGTGAGGATCGAGCCCTTCGGCGGCTCGACGTGGCTGGTGCGCTCGGTGCCGCTCATGGCGCGCTCCGTCAGCGCCGCCAAGCTCGTCGCGGAGATACTCGACGCACACAGCGGCGGCGCGGGCTCGGACACGCACCTGGCCGTCGCGGCCTCCATCGCCTGCCACTCGGCCGTGCGGGCCGGGCAGACCCTCGACCGCCAGGAGATGGAGGCGCTGGGCCACGCGCTCACGACGGAGGACATACCGCAGCACTGCCCCCACGGACGCCCCACGATGCTGCGCGTCACGACGAGTTCGCTAGAGCGCGAATTCGGCCGGAGCTAGCAGCCGTGGCGGGCGCTGCCGCGCTGCGATAGCACCGCTATTGGAAGGCAGGGGAGCGCGGAGGGGCGGAGCCCCTTTGCCGGGGGCACGGGGGTCTCCCCCGTATCCAGGGTCATCACCCCCTTCCAGGCTGGAAGGGGGACGGGGGGATGGTCGAAGGGCCCGTCTGGCAACGACGCCACGGGAGAGAGGCAGCGCTTCCCGCATGACGCTATCGGTCCTCCTGGCGACGACGAACCCCGCGAAGGCGGAGCGCCTCCGCGTGCTTGCCACGGGAGCCGGCATCACGCTCCTCGACGCATCGAGCATCGCATCGCCGCCGGAGGTCGAGGAGGACAGCGCCTCGCACCTCGGCAACGCGATCCGCAAGGCGGTGGTCTGGTCCCGCGCGCACCAGGGCCTCGCCCTCGCCAGCGACGGCGGCCTCGTCATCCCCGCGCTCGGAGACGGCTGGTCGAGTCTGGTGACGCGCCGCGGGACGGGCGGTGAGGTGAGCGACGAGGAGCACGCGAAGCGCCTGCTGCGCCGGATGCGCGACCTCGATGGCGAGCGGCGCTCGGCGCACTGGACCGAGGCCGTCGCCATCGCGCGCGACGGCGCACTGCTGGGCGCGTGGGAGGCCAGCGGGCTGCATGGGCGCATCGCGGAGGACTACGTCCCTCCGCCTGACGGCCCCACCGGCTTCTGGGTCAGCGGCCTGTGGGTCTCGGACGCCTCCGGCAAGCGCCACTGGGAGCGGTCCGAGGCCGACCTGGCCCTCGAGGACGACCCGTGGCTCGCGCTCACGCCCCTCGCTCGCGACCTGCTCGAGCGCCTATCCAGGGCATAGCCCTGGACCCACTCGCCAGCGCAGAACGGGGGTCTTACACCGTCGGGGGCGTATGCCAGCCTACGGCAGCGCGGCGCCGCCGCCGACCCGGCGTGCCAGCCCGTCGCGCACGAGGCCGTCGACCAGCGCCGCGATCTCGGCGGGCGATCTGCCGCCGGCTGCATCGGCGAGCTGCTGGGCGCTCAAGCTCCCGCCCTCCGGCAGATCGCGCAGCGCGGCGACGATGCGGCCGCGGTGGAAGCGCGTCGAGCCGGCGAACGTCCCCTGCTTCGGCGCGTACGGCACTGACGACTCGGCAAGCGTGCGTGGCGCGTCTGCGCGCGCGAGCTCCGGCGCGGCGGCGCAGTGGCGCTCCAGAGGGCAGTCGCCGCACGCCGGGGCCGAGACCGAGCAGAGGGCCGCGCCCACGTCCATGAGCGCCTGGGCCCACGACGAGGGGTCCAGCGGCGCGCCCGGCCCCGGCAGCAGCGCCCGGGCCAGCGGCTCAAGCTCCTGGCGTGATGGCGGCGTGAGCCCGTGCGCCACGCGGCTGAGGACGCGGTAGACGTTCGTGTCCAGCACGGGCTCGCTTGCGCCGAAGGCGAAGCAGGCGACGGCGGCCGCGGTGTAGGGGCCGATGCCGGGCAGCGTCCGGAGCGCCACGGCCGTGGGGGGCAGCTTCCCCCCGTGCAGGGCCACCACCTCGACGGCGAGCCGGTGGAGGCGCACCGCGCGGGCGTTGAAGCCCATGCCGGACCAGGCCCGGATCACATCGGCGACGGGCGCCTGGGCGAGGGCCTCGATCGTCGGGAAGGACGCGAGGAACTCGGCGTATCTGGGAATCGTCCGCGCCACCTGGGTCTGCTGGAGCATCACCTCGGACACCAAGATGGCGTACGGGTCCGTGGTGCGCCGCCAGGGCAGGTCGCGGGCGTGGGAGGCGTACCAGTCGGCGAGTGCAGCGTGCAGGGCGGCTGGGTGCGGCGTGTCGGCGGGTGCGGCGTGAGCGGGCATGGGAGCGGCATCGTAGCAGAGCGAGTCTGCGCCACGGGACCGCTCATCCTGGAGGACGGGGCTCCGGCCACGAGAAGAGGGGCCCGGCGACCGGGCCCCTCTCGCTCCATGCTCCGGGTCTGTGGCGGGCTAAGCGATGCCCGCGAACTCGTGCGCCACGATGGACGCCTCGCCGAGGGTCAGCGTCGTCTCTTTCTGCTCGCCGCACACGATCTCGTACGTCGAGGAGGCGACGCCGGAGGTGACGGTGCCGGTCTGCTCGTCCGACACTTCCCAGACTTCCGCCTTCCCCTTGGGGCCCTCGATGGCGGTGATGAGCGTTCGTTCTGCCATGTTGCTTCCTCCTGGCGCGCTTAGTGTGCTACTTGATGCTACTTGACCTTGAGGCGCGGGAAGACCTTCTTCTGAACGTCCTCGAAGATGTTCTTCCTGTCCTGCGGCGAGAGCCACTCGATGGAGTTGATGACGGGCGCCGTGTCGTCGAGCTGCTTGTTGGTCACGGGGTCGGTGGAGGTCCCGCTGCCGGGGTTCTCCGTCCCGAACATGCAGCGGTCGGAGCCGACGAGCCGGAAGAGCAGGTCCAGCGACTCCTTGTTGTAGAGGACCGTGTCGAAGTACAGCCGCTTGAGGCTGGTGTCGAAGTCCTCGAGGGCGGAGTCACGCTTCATGGCGTTGAACCGCGACGCCCGCCACCGGCCGATCTGGTAGGGGACCGACCCGCCGCCGTGCGCGACGATGATCTTGAGCTTCGGGAAGTCCTTGAAGACGTTGCTCTCGGGCTTGATCAGGTTCAGGATCACCTGGGACTCGACGGTGATGAAATGCGCGCTGTAGGACTCGCGCGGGTCCTTGCAGGCCGCGGAGTGGATCAGCGCAGGCACGTCCAGCTTCACCATCTCCTCGTAGAGCGGGTACCAGTACTCGTCGTCCATCGGCGGGGTGTAGCCCGCGCCCTCTCCGGGGTCGGGGTTGATCATGCAGCCGATGAAGCCCAGGTCGTTGATGCAGCGGCCGAGCTCGCCGAGCAGGTGCTTGGTGTCCGGCTCGTCCACATGGTGCGGCAGCGCGCAGACCCCCGCGTACCGGTCGGGGTGGGACTTCACGACGCGGGCGATCACGTCGTTGTTCGCCTCGCAGAAGTAGTCGACGATCTCCGCCGGCTTCTCGGAGTGGATCAGCTGGAACGGCCGGGGGGACAGGAACTGCATGTCCGTCCCCACGCTGTCCATGATGTCCAGCCCGCGCTTGACGGCGCCGGCGAGCCGCTCGTCCGAGATGTTGGGGTTGCCCTTGCCGTGGTAGCCGCGGCTGGACAGCAGCCCCGCCTTGTAGGCGTAGAGCTCCGGCGGTGCGTTGGTGTGGGCGTGGGCGTCTAGGATCTTCTGACCGTCAAGCATCGGGTCCTCCTTGATGCGGTGCCGAGGCGCCGCCGGCAGGCGGCACAAGATAGGCGGGTGGGGTTGTGTGCGCGTGAAACCCGTGCGGCAGGCCGCCACCGCGGGTGCGCCACTGCGTCACAGGCCCGCGCGTTTCTTACATGCACGCGGGAGGTATGTCAAGCACGACTGTGGCGCTCGCTCGCGGCGTGGTACGGCCTCACCGTGCGCTGTAGACTGGCGGGGGCAGCGCCGGTCGCCGGCGCCGGGTACGCACGGAGGTTGTGACATGGCCAAGATCGTCCTGGGCATCGGAACGTCCCACAGCCCGATGCTCGCACTCACCGCCGAGCAGTGGCCGCGCTACGCCGTGGGCGACTACGGGCACAAGGGGCTCGTGTTCCCCCCGGACGGCATCTCGATGTCCTACGAGGAGGGGCTGGCACAGGTCCCCGCCGCGATCAGGGAGCGGCCGCTCACGGACGAGGTCTTCTCCGCGCAGGTCGACGCGTGCCAGCGGGGCATCGCCGAGATCGGCCGCTCGCTGCGGGAGGCCAAGCCCGACGTCACCGTCATCATCAGCGACGACCAGGACGAGTGGTTCTTCGAGGACAACATGCCGACGTTCTCGATCTTCTGGGGCGACTCGGTCCCGCTCCGGCCGATGCCGCGGCGCGGCAACAGCCGCGACCCCGACGTGAACGAGGCGATCCGCCTCGGCTACGGCGACATCCCCATCGACGTTCCGGTGGCCAGCGACCTCGGGTACCACATGATCGGGTACATGATCGAGCACGACTTCGACGTGGCCCACTTCAAGCACGTCCACGAGACCTACGGGGGGAGCATCGGCCGCCGCTACCCCACGGTGAACGGCGTGAACGAGGACAACGTCCGCGTCACCGAGCCGCAACCCCAGGGGCTCCCCCACGGGTTCGCCTTCGTGATCAAGCGCCTCTTCGAGAACGAGCCGACCCCGATCCTGCCCGTGTTCCAGAACACCTGCTACCCGCCGAACCAGCCGACGTGCCGCCGGTCGTTCCACTTCGGCCAGGCGATCGCCGGTGCGATCGAGGCCTGGGATTCCGACGCCCGCGTGGCCGTCGTGGCCTCGGGCGGGCTCAGCCACTTCGTCGTGGACGAGGAGCTGGACCGCATGATGCTCGGCGCGCTCGCGGAGCGGGACTCCGAGACGCTGATGACGCTCCCGCGCCACCGGCTCTACTCGGCGGCATCCGAGACGCAGAACTGGGTGGCCCTGGGCGGCGTGCTGCACGATTCGCCCTTGGAGATGGACCTCGTCGAGTACGTGCCCGTGTACCGGACGCCGGCTGGCACGGGTGGTGGCTGGGCCTTCGCGCGCTGGCTGTAGCGGCGCGGCGCCAGCGCCCCGGGTTCTGGCGCGGCCTACTTGTACTCTCTGGCCGGCCCGATGCCCCAGACACGTCTCCGGGCCTCGATGCCCTCCCACTCATCGCGCGTAGCGCCCTCGCCCGAGAGCACGGCCTGCACGTCCGGCTCGCGCGGGACGGCGTCCTTGAACGGGCCGCCGACCTCGTCGTAGCCGGGGTACATGTAGTACTCGCAGGGCAGGACGATGGTCTCGTTCTCCGCCGGGTCACGGTGGGTGTTCAGCGGGTCTCCGCCGTCCGCCACCACGTTCATCTGCTCCTCCAGCATGCGGCGGAACATGATGATACCGACGTCGGTCACGCCGAGGCGCTCCGTCGTGCGGTCGCTCACCGGGCCCTGGATGATCCAGGCGACCTGGTCCTGGGCGGGAATGTAGTCACGGATCAGCAGGCCGGCCTCGTCGTAGAGGGGCCGGTCCACGAAGGGGACCTCGGTCTGAGCCTCCTCGCCCTTCTCGCGCTGGCGGTAGTTGGTGATGAGGTGCAGGGTGTGCGTGTCGTCGATGGGCACGCGGAACTCGAGCCCGTGGCTCACCCGCAGGATCGTCGGGAACAGGATGGGGTGACCGACGCGCCAGTGGTCGTCCGCCTCCGTCTCATCCCCCACGAGCCGCCGCTTGATCACGCCGTAGTCCGTCATCTCGAAGCCGATCTTGCGGTGCTCGGCGCCCCGGGCGCCCACCTGCGCGTTCCAAGCGTCCCGCTCCGCGGCCGACTTCGTGCGGTTCATGGTCCACCCGCCCCAGTAGCGGTGGAGCCACTGGAAGTGCAGCGGGTCCAGCGAGTTCTCCATGCACTGGAGCCAGTTGCACGGCAGGACGGTCGAGTGCGCGTCCTTGATCCCGTCCCAGGCGAGCACGTCGTATCGCGGGAGGAGCGGCGCGGGCTCGGGGCCCATGTAGGTGAAGATCAGCCCGCCGAGCTCCTCGACGGGGTAGGCCTTGAGCTTGACCTTCTCCTTGAAGCGGCTGCCCTCGGGCTCCGAAGGCTGGTCGATGCACTGGCCGCTCTCGTCGTAGAGCCAGCCGTGGTAGGGGCAGCGGATGCCCTCTGGCTCGGGGATGCCGTAGGAGAGGTTCGCCTTGCGGTGCGCGCAGCTTGGCTCGATCAGCCCGAGCTTGCCCGCCGAGCTTCGGAAGAGCACCAGGTCCTCGCCCAGGAGGCGGACCTCCCTGGTGGGCGTGTCGTCGTTGAGCTGGGCGCTCCCGGCGATGGGGTGCCAGTAGCGCCGCATCAGCACGCCCATCGGCGTGCCCGGACCAACCTGGGTGAGCCGCTCGTTCTGCTCCTGGGTCAACATGGGTTGCTCCCGAGTGCGCGATCCTAGGAGAGCTTGACGCTCTTGAACTTGTAATCCCGGTCCGTGTAGCACTCTTCCGGCATCCCCGTCGTGAGGCCGTGCTTGGCGAGCTCCTCCTCGAAGACCTGGCGGATCCACGGGTCCTCGTCGACGTACTCGATGTTCACTTCGGTCGAGTTGCCCTGCGCGTCCTCTTCCTTGCCGATGAACTGCACGGGTGGGTGGAGGGCGAAGTAGCGGGCCGGCTTGGAGCCGAGGTTGAAGTGCTGGTGGAACCACTGGTCGGGCGGGGTCAGCGCGCTTCCCTCGTGCCAGCGGTAGATCTTCTTGTCGTTCTCGCCGCCCGCGGGCCACATGATGGAGAAGCCTTCGCCGCCGGGGATGATGATGAGGCGCCCCGGTCCGTGGCGGTGCGCCTTCTTGTAGGTACCCGGGGGGAACACCGACATGTGACACGACATCTCCGAGCCGGGCACGTACATGTAGACGGACGCGCCGCCGGCCCCCCGGTCTCCGACGCTCACGATCTTGTCCCACGCCAAGAGGTCGGGGTAGAAGTTGCCGCGCCAGACCTGGCCGCCCACCTTGCCCCAGGCGCTGCCGAACTCCTTGACGAAGTCCTTGGCCTCGGAGAAGAAGTTGGCGTCGGCGTCGTCGATCAGGCTGTCGTTGACGTCGGGGTTGTTGAAGAAGAAGGAGGGGTCGGGGATGACGCTCATGGCGATGGGCAGGTAGTTGTAGTGCAGCAGGCGCACCGGCTTGTCACCCTCCATGTTCCGGAGCTCGCACCAGGAGTTCCGCGGGATGATGAAGACGCTCCTGGCAGACCACTCGAAATCGCGGCGGACCTCGGCCGAGCGTCCCCAGACGGAGGCTAGTCCCGTGCCGCTGAGCACGTACACCATCTCGTCGACGCCCAGCTTGAATGGCTTGAGCGAGCCGCCGGGGGGGATCTCCTGGACGCGGGCCTCCGTGACGCCGCCCATGTCCGTGAAGCGGATGAACGCGGCATCGCAGTCGCGCATGGCCCAGTGGCCGAGCTTGAGCGTGCGCAGGTCGTCGACGTAGCAGTCGTGGTAGACCGGCACTCCGCCGTCGGCCTGCTTCTCCATCCAGTTGTCGTGTGTGAAGTAGCTGCGTACCATCGGCGCCCCCTTCAGAAGAGTGTCGCACCGCAGTGGGCGACGGCCGATAGTGTAGTACGCGGCGCCCGCCACCGTCAGCATCGGCCGCCCCTGCCGCAGCGCCCCCTCCGTCGCAGCGTCCCAAGGGACGGGTGTCTCTACTCCTTTCGGGTGATGGGCTAGTACTTTCGGACGATTCTCTTTAGCCGTCGCGTTCATAGGGTCAATTCACGACCCCCCTGGGCTAGCCTGATTTGTCCCGCTCCGCCCGGAGCGTGTGATCGGGGGCTTTCGATGTACCGGAGTCAGGCGCTAGCGGCCGGGGTACCGAGCCATCTCACCTGGGAGAAGTACTGCGGCTTCTTGGATCTCTCGACGCCTGCGTTCATGGAGGTCCAGCGCGGCAGGCTGATGGAGGCACTCCCCGCGCTCGCGAAGTCCGGCATAGGAAGGACGTTCCTCGACGGACACGCCGTCGCGTCGGTCGAGCAGCTGAGGAGGGTGGCCCCCCTCACGAGCTTCGAGGACTACCGGAGCTTCTTCCAGCCGCTCATGTCGATCACGCTGCCCGAGCCCCCCATCTTCTGGGCGAAGACCAGCCGCCTGAACATGGACGAGGCGTTGGTCCCCTACAACCAGGCCGCTTTCGAGCACCTCATGGACGGCTCCACGGCGGCGTTCCTGCTGGCCGCGGCGGACGGCAGGGGAGACACGCGCCTCGAAGCGCAGGACCGCATCCTCTACAACTTCCCCCCGAGTCCCTACCTCTCGGGCATGCTTGCCCAGGGGTTGGCCGAGCGGGTCCAGCTCCGGGCCGTCGTCGGGTTCGACGAGGCGGAGGATCTCGATTTCCAGGACAAGGTGGCCCTCGGGTTCGAGCGCGCGCTGGCGGGTGGCGTGGACGTCGTCGCGTCCATGACCAGCGTCCTCCTGAAGATGGGCGAGTCCTTCGAGCAGCGCTCCAAGGGCCGCTCAGCGATCGGCCTGCTGCGCAGGCCGAACGTCGCCTGGCGGATGCTTGGCGCCGTCCTCAGGGCCAAGCGGGAGGGCCGCGCGGTGCTGCCCAAGGACCTCTGGAAGCTCAAGGCGCTCGTGTGCTGGGGCACCGATACCGGCGTCTACCGCGACCAGATCCGCCACTACTGGGGGTGCGACCCCTACGAGTTCCTCGCCATCACGGAGGGCGGCATCCTGGCGATGCAGAGCTGGACGCGTGCGGGCATGACCTTCGTGCCCGGGACCAACTTCTTCGAATTCATCCGTGAGGAGGACGCCCTCGCGCGGGATGGCGCCGGGCCATCGGATCTGGGGACGGTCCTGATGGACGAGATCGAGCCGGGGGTGCGCTACGAGGTCGTCATCACCTCGTGCGTCGGCATGCCGTTCCTGCGCTACCGCACCGGCGTCCTGGTCGACGTGCTCGCCCTCTCGGACGAAGACGCGGGCATCGCCCTGCCGCAGGTGGTCCCGTGCGGGCGCGTCAACGACCTGATCGATATCGCGGGCTTCACGCGGTTGGACGAGGCCACGATCGCGGCGGCCATGCGCGATGCCGGGCTCTCCCCGTTCACGTGGACCGCCCGCCGCGAGTACGAGGGGCCGGACCCGGTCCTCCGCGTGTACATGGAGCGCACCGGCCGCGACGGCGTGGAGGTCGAGGCCGCGCTCCACCGCAGCCTGCTCGACCGCGACACCTACTACCGCGACCTCCAGGAGATGCTCGCCGTGCGGCCGCTGCGGATCGCGGCCATCGAGCCGGGGGCGTTCGATGCCTATGCCAAGGACCGCCGCGCGCGGCGCGTGGACCTCGACCGCCAGGCCATCCCGCACATCAATGCGGCCGACGAGGAGATCGAGGAGCTGATGCTCAAGAGCCGGCTCGTCATCGAAGCGAAGGGCACCGGCGCAACGGGCGTCGGGCCAACACCGAGCCTGGTGGTCTAGGGCCCATGTCGATGTATCTGCTGCTGCCGCTCATCGCCCTGGTTGCGAACCTGGGCCTGGCGCTCTTCGCGTGGAGGGGGCAGTGGCAGGCCAAGGGTGGCCGTCCCTTCGCGCTGTTCCTGCTGAGCATGGCCATGTGGGGCGGTCTGCTCTACATGATGCGGTCGAGCGCGACCCTCGAGGACGCCTACCTCTGGGAAAAGCTCGTCATCGTGGACCTGGCGCTCATCACGGTCCTCTTCCTCCACTTCACCTACTCCTTCGCCCGCCTGTCCCCGTTCAAGCTCGTCATGCCCCTCGCGTACAGCGCTGTCGCGGTCATCGGCGTCGCGACGTTCCTGGGCGTCATCGTCACCGGCATGCAGCTCAAGGACTACGGCTACGCATTCATCATGGGCCCCGGGTTCGTCCCGTTCCTCGTCGTGACCTACACCGCCACCGCCATCGGTCTGGGGAACATCGGGCACGCCATCCGTCACGGCGAGTCGCCGGCGATCCGAAACCGGGCCAGCTACGTGATGGCGGGGATCATCGCGTCGCTGATCGGCGCGACGACCGACGTGCTGCCGGTCCTCGGCGTGCCCATCTTCCCGGCCGGCATCGTCGGCAACGTGCTCTTCGCGGTCCTCGTCACCTTCGCGATGCTCAAGGGCCGGCTCATCGACATCAAGCTCGTGGGCAGGAAGTCCATCTCGTCCGCGCTGCTCGTGGGGTTCGTCCTCGCGAGCTACGCGCTCGTCCACGCCGTCATCGGGCGCCTGTCGGGGACGGCGCTCGCGCCGCCGGCGCTGACGTTCACGCTCACCTTCGCCGTCGTCGTCGTCGCCACGGTCCCGCGCTTCAATGAGCGCGTGCAGCGCTGGGTGGACCAGGGCTTCTTCCGGGGGCGGTACTCCTCGCTGCGGGCGCTGGAGCGCTTCAGCCAGGGCATCCGGGACATCACCGACGCCGACACCTTCGCCAGCACGCTGGTCGAGCTCGTGCGCCGGTCCGTCGACGCCCAGTTCGTTGGGCTGCTCCAGCCCGACGGCCGGGGCGGAGGCTTCCGGCTCACGGCCGCGTCCGGGATCGACCTCTCGCTATCGGTTCCCTTCGCCGCCGGCAGCGCCGCCTTCGCGCGCCTGGCCCGTCTGGAGCGGGTGATGTTCGCGGAGGAGCTCTCGCTGCTCCCCGAGTGGCAGGCGCTGAGCAAGGCGACCCGAGACGCCCTGGAGAAGGCGAATTTCCGGCTCTACGTGCCGGTCATCTCCAGGGGTGAGCTCGCCGGCGTCCTGCTCCTGGGCCAACGGGAGCGCGGCGGGCGCTACAGCCAGGAGGACGTGGACCTGCTCCAGGCCGTGGCCAACCAGGCCGCGACGGGCATGGAGAACGCCCGGCTGTACCAGGAGGTGCACGCGCAGCTCGCCACGGGGCGGAAGCGCACCGAGGCCTTCCAGGCGGCGGCGAGCCGGCTCGCCCTGGAGGAGAACGCGGACCAGACCCTCGAGCAGCTCGTGGAGGCCGCCCGCGACCTCGTCGGTGCGCGCCACGGCGCCGTGGTCGTCTGGAACGCGCAGGGCGAGGCCGTGAAGGTGATCGGCGAATACCTGCCGACCCTGGCGGCGGCGGGCCTCGGCGGGCCTCCGTCGATCTCCCGGAGCCCCTCCGACGCAGACACCCCTTCGTCGCTGGCGTCGTCCTTCCGGTCCCGGGACCTGGGCCGCGGCGTCTTCTACCTGGAGGGCAAGAGCGACGACACGGCATTCAACGACGACGATCAGCGGCTGCTCGACCTCTTCGCCATGCTTGCCAGCGTGCTCATCGACAACCTCCGGCTCTACGCCGCGCAGACCCGTGAGCGCAGCACGCTGACCGCGATCCAAGCCTCCATCACCGAGGGCCTCGTCGTGCTCGATGCCGATGGGCGCGTGGTGTACTTCAACGGCGCGGCGGAGACCCTCCTCGCGGTTGCTGCGAGCGCAGCGAAAGGCCGGCTCTTCAGCGAGCTGGTGGACGCGCGCGCGCCCGACTTCGAGGACCCCTCTGCGGCGGCCACGGCGCTCATGTCGCTCGTGGACGGCAGCGCGAAGGACGCGAGGGTGGACCTCGTCATGGTCCGGCCGCAGCGCTTGGACCTGTCCCTGAGCAGCTTCCCCATCGCTCTCTCGCCCGACGAAGGCATGGTCGGCATCCTGATCCGGGACGTGACCCAGGACCGCGACCTCGACCGCCGGCGCGACACCTTCGTGTCCGTGGCCTCGCACGAGCTCCGCACGCCGATGACGACGATCATCGGCTTCACGGACCTGCTGCTGGACGAGGTTGGGAACGACTCCCGCCAGCAGCGCTGGCTCAAGTACATCTCGGAGGAGACCCAGCGGCTCACGGGGATCCTGGACGACATGCTGGATGTCTCGCGCATCCAATCGGGGAAGGTCGGGCTGACCGTGGAGCGCATCGCCATGCACGAGAGCATCGCGGACGTGGTGGCGGTGCTCGCGCCCACGACGGAGATGCACGACTTCATCGTGGACTGCGGCCCGTTCCTGCCGAAGGTGCTCGCGGACCGCAACAAGCTCTCTCAGGTCCTGATGAACCTGCTGACCAACGCGATGAAGTACAGCCCCAAGGGCGGCAGGATCGTCGTCAGCGGGCGGCACGAGCCGCGCGACGAGCGGGTCGTCATCAGCATCTCGGACGAGGGGATCGGCATCCATCCCAAGGACGCCGAGGCGGTCTTCGAGACCTTCCACCGCGTCCGCAACGCCGAGACGGACCACATCCGCGGGTCGGGCCTCGGCCTCTATATCGTCCGGCAGCTCGTGGGCCTCATGGGCGGCGAGGTCTGGCTCGAGAGCGAGCCGGGCCGCGGCTCCACGTTCTTCTTCACCGTGCCGATCGCCAGGCTCGGCTCCCGGGTGGAAGAGTCGGCCTGGACCCCATGAGCGAGGCGGACGTCGTGCGCAAGCCCGTGCGCAAGAAGGTACTGGTGGTCGACGACGAAGCCCTGATCCGCGAGCTCGGGCAGGCGACCCTCGACAGGCATCCCGCGCTCGATGCGCTGGTCGCCTCGGACGGCCCGTCCGCGATCGAGATCTGCCGGACCGCGCACCCGGAGCTGGTGTTCCTCGACGTCATGATGCCGGGCATGGACGGCTACGACGTGTGCCGGGCGATCAAGGCGGACCCCGCGACGGCCGACATCAAGGTCGTCGTGCTAACGGCCTTCGCGCAGCACTCCACGATGCACAAAGCGCTGGAGGCGGGCGCCGACGGCTACATGACCAAGCCCTTCCGCCCGGCGGAGCTCCTCGCGAGGGCGCTCGAGCTTCTCGGGGTCTGAGCGCGCCACGACAACGCCGAGCGTGCCCAGCGTCTGGTCCCCGCGCCCTAGGCGTCGGGCTTGCTCTTGAGCTTCGCCTTGAGCAGGTCGAACCGCCGGGCGTTCTCTTTGAGCGGGTAGTAGTACCCCGTGTCGCCTTCGGGCCCCACGTGCGTGCCGTCCGGCAGCTTCAGGCTGCCGGAATCGTAGCTCATGAACCGGACTCGCTTGCGGCCGAGCTTGCCCCAGAAGGTGTCGTCGATCAATTTGAGCGGCCGGGTGACGAGGCCGCGGAGGGGGATCGGGGTCCACTTGATCGCCCGTATGGCCACCGTCCGCCACCAGACGTTGGGCTTCGTGTAGGGGCAGACCGCGACACACGTCAGGCACGACGACCAGTAGTCCACGACGTGCGGGCGGAGCCGGTAGCACGTCTCCCAGTTGATCTTGAACTTCTCGACCCCGTTGACGACGGCCTTGCCCCCGGTCGTGATGCTGTTCGTCGGGCAGGCGGTCGCGCACTTGTTGCAGACCTGGCAGAAGTCAGTGACGCCGAGGTCGATGGGCTCGTCCGTGACCAAGGGCATGTCCGTGAGGATCGGTGACCCGAGGTGCACGCGCGCTCCGAAGCGCTCCGTGATGAGCATGCCGTGGCGGCCCATCTCGCCGAGCCCGGCGGCGAGTGCCACCGGCATGGGCGTGGCCACGCGCTGGACGACGGAGTAGCCGAGCTCCTTGATGTACGACGCCAAGTTGGCGTAGGTCGCGCGCAGGTGCTCCGCGCCGAAGTGGTAGGCCGCGTCGCCGATGCGGTGGCGGTGGGCGCGGCCCATCTCGTAGTCCCACGCGTAGACCAGGGCGATGGCGTAGGGGTAGCGCTCCGAAGCCTCCTCGGGCGTGAGCGAGCTCGAGTCCGTGGCGACCGCGCCGGTGCCCTCGTCCGGATAGGCGCCCTTGGCGTACAGGAACGGCGCGCGGATGCGCATGATGCCGACGTCGGAGGCCCCCAGGTACTTGGCGACGCGCTTGATGTGCGCCGTCATCGCCTTGGGGTCGGGGACGGGCACGCGCTCGGGGTTGATGGCGCCGGCCGGCGCCTGCGCGAGGACGCGCTCGAAGGTGTTCCGCCGGTCGGCCGAGAGCGCGGAGGTCTCGATGCGGCTGAGGGGGTCGGGCGAGACGCGGTTGTTCCGGTAGTAGTAGAGCGCCTTGCCCAGCTCGCCCCGGTTGTTCTTGTTGTGGGGCGTCTGCTCCACGTCGACCGAGCGCCAGTCGCCGACGATGCGCGCGCTGCGCCCGAGGTAGGGCAGCGGCTCGGCCGCCGCCGTCTGCTCGCGTTCCTTCTCGGTCACCATGGCTGACGCTCCGCCACCACGTTCCGTGCTTGCGCGACACTATACGCGCCTTCGGCGGCATCCGGAATGGGGCCTGGATGGAGGAGGCGGGCCGAGATGGCCAGGGGTACGTCCGCATCGGCGGGAGCCGTTCGGACCGGTTTTGCCGGGGGAGCCCCGCGCGAGTACAGTAGCGATGCACATGGAGGTGAGCCTTGGCCGAGCATCTGAGACTGTACTTGGGCACACACGTGGGGCTGCTCGTCGTCGACTGCGAGGAGGGCCGTGCGAGCATCGTCGCGAGGTCCTTCGAGGGCAAGTCCATCACGAAGCTGTGCACGCCCTCTGACGACCCGGACGTCCTGCTGGCGGGGGTCGCCTACGACGGCGCGTATCGCTCATCGGACGGGGGGGTCCAGTGGGAGCGGGTCATCGATGAGGACGTGCGTGCGTTCGCGGTGGACCCGCACGACCGGCGGACCATCTACGCTGGAGCGGGGCCGATACGACTGCACCGCAGCACCGACGAGGGTCGATCCTGGCGTGCGATCGACACGCTCTTGGAGATGCCGGAGGAGGTGACGGCCAAATGGACCGTCCCGGCCAGGCATCTGGGCCGCATCCCGCCCCACGTCTGCAATATCTTCATCCATCCTGACGATGCGGACCTCCTCTTCCTCACGCTGGAGCATGGAGGGGTCGTCCGGAGCCGGGACGGGGGCGCGTCGTGGGACGATGTCAGCGAAGGACTCGTCTATCCGGACATGCACGTGCTTGCCAACTACCCCGGAAGTCGGGACCGCTACTTCGTGTCGTCTGCGAGGGGATTCTTCGTGACGGACAGCCCCGGCGATGGGTGGCAGCGTGCGGAAGAGGGGATGCCTTGGGCGTATACCGAGGCGGACAGCTACTCCCATGATTTCCTGTTCCTCCCGGGAAGTCCGCCCCGCATGCTGCTGGCGGGCTCCAGGGGCTCCCCCGGGTTCTGGCACCGGCCCTCGGGGCCCGAGGGCGTGCTCCTCATCAGCAACGACCTCGGCGGCAGTTGGCAGGTGACGACGCGGGGACTGCCCGAGTCGACCCAATGGTTCGCCCATGCGCTGACCCACCATCCGACTGATGCCGACACCGTGCTCGCCGCTCTCGGTAACGAGTCCCAGGCATTCGGGTTCACCCCGGGCGTACCCGGCTCCGGGGCCGTCTACATGAGCGAAGACCGGGGCGAAAGCTGGCAACCGCTGATCACGGACCTGCCGTCCGTCACGGTGATCCAGGCAGCCGTCTGAGCTGACCACCGTTCCCCGATGATTCCGGGCGCGCTGCGGTGGATGGCGAGATGCATCGGGACGACTGGGGCACAGACCTCCAGGGCCAGCAACCCCACGCCGCTCAGGAACGGCTGCATCGGCCCGCCGATGGTCAGCTTCCCTTCCGGAACTTGCAGGTCGCTGGGTAGCGGTCTATCGCGCGTTGGAGCGGGAGAAGGGATTCGAACCCTCGACTTCCTGCTTGGAAGGCAGGAGCTCTACCGCTGAGCTACTCCCGCTCGCTCCGGCCCTAGTCCCGGACCTCGAAGATCGCGTCGATCGACACCGTACCGTCGAAGGGGTTGTGGGCCACGCCCATGGACGTCCGGGCGTGCTTGCCCGCCTCGCCGTAGATCTCCACCAGCAGGTCGGAGCAGCCGTTGACCACCTGCCCGTACTGGGTGAACTCAGGCGTCGACTGCACCATACCGAAGACCTTGACGACGTGCGAGACGCGGTCCAGGTCGCCGACGATGCTCTTCACGTTGGTCAGGATACGCAGGCACGTGCGGCGCGCGGCCTCGTAGCCCTGCTCCACCGTGCAGTCGGCGCCGAGCACGCCGGTGATGCTGCCGTCGGCTGAGCGCGGCCCGACGGCCGAGGTGAACACGAGGTTCCCCGACCGGTACGCCACGATGTAGCTGCCCACGGGGGGCACGGCCTCCGGGAGCTCGAGCCCGAGCTCGGCTAGCTTGTCCTCGACCTTCGACATGCTCTCGTCCTCCTCAGGGGCCGTCCCTGGTGCGTGGGGCCCCATCATTATAGCGGCGGGCCCGGCGGGTCTCGGTACCGAGAACGGCGATCATCGCCGCGCCGACGACCAGGGCCACGGCCACGGTGGCGAAGGCGGCCGGGAACCCCCGGGCGTCCGCGATGGCGCCGATCGCGAGCGGTCCGGCCATCTGGCCGACGTTCATGGAGAGCTGCCACGCGCCCAGGAATGCGCCGCGCCGGTCCTCGGGGGCGAGGTCCATGGCGTAGACCATGATCGTTCCGGTGGCGAAGGCCTCCGCGGTCCCGAAGACGGCCACCGCCAGGAGCGCGGTCCCGAAGCTGCTCATGTCCGCCATGAGCCACACGCCCAGCGCGGCGCCCAGGAGCCCGAAGATGAGCGGCCGCTTGCGTCCGATACGGTCCGCGGCCATCCCCGCCGGGAACGAGGCGGCCAGCGCCAGCAGCCCCGCGATGGCGATCAGGTTCCCGATCCCCACCTCGCCGAGGCCCGCGCCCTCCGCGGCCTGGACCGGGAACAGCGTTCTGAATGCGCCCGTCCCTCCGAGCACGCCGCCGACGGCCATCGCACCGATGGAGAGCGCCAGGAAGGCGCGCGTGCGGTACATCGACAGATCGACCTTCGGCATGCGCCAGCGGGGCAGGGCGCCCAGACGCACGCCGGGCCGCACGCCGGGCTCGGGCCGCCGGCGCCTCTCGCGGATGAGCAGCAGCGTGATGGCGATGACGATGAGCTTCGTGAGCGCGATGAACAGGAAGACGTGGCGCAGCGTGAGCAGGCTCGCCACGATGCCGCCGACCACCGGCCCGGCGAGCACGCCGGCCCGCGACGCCGAGGCGCGCAGCGCGACGACCCGCCCGCGCGTCTCGACCTCGGTGGAATCCGCCAGCAGCGCGCTGGAGCTCGTCATCCAGACGGCGATGCCGGTGCCCCCGACGACCTCCAGCAGCAGGAAGCCGATGTAGCTCTCCGAGGAGAACTGGCCGACGAGTGCCACGATGTGCAGCACGGCGCCCAGCACGATGAACGGCCGCCTGCCGAAGCGGTCCGTCAGGTAGCCGGCGACCGGGCCCGCGATCACCCGCGGTGCGGCGCTGGCCGCGGAGACGAGGGCCACCAGCAGGAACGATCCTCCGACCTGGTAGGCGACGAGCGGGCGCGCCAGCCAGAGGCCGCCCGTGCCGAATCCCCAGAAGAAGAACATGAGAAAGACCGGGAGCATCCCGGGGCCGATGGCGCCCCGGAAGGGAGAGAGGAGGCGGGAGAGGTCCACGGCGGCATCCTAGCAGGCTGCAGCCTTCGGGCCAGGGCCGCTCAGGACCGCTACAATCCCCCCATGCCACGACCCGACTGGGAGCGATTCAGGCCGCCGGCCGTCATCGGCCACCACGAGTACGGCTACCGGAGCGTCGGCTCCACCATGGACGTCGCGTGGGAGCTGGCCGAGGCGGGGGCCGCCCACGGCACGTGCGTGGTCGCCGGGACGCAGACCCACGGGCGCGGCCGCTTCGACCGCGAGTGGGTCTCGGGCGACTCGCTGCTGGCCTCCGTCGTCCTGCGTCCGAGTGCTTCCACCGCGCCGCTGCTCACCATCATCGGCTGTCTGGCCGTCCGCGACGCGGTCCGCGAGCTGTGCGGTCTCCGCTGCGCCATCAAGTGGCCGAACGACGTGCAGGTGGACGGCCGCAAGCTCTGCGGCGTGCTTGCCGAGGGACGCATCTACGCCACGGGCACCACCGGCGCCGGTGTCGCTGTCCTCGGCATCGGTCTCAACGTGAGCCTCGACGTTGCAGAGCACCCCGAGCTCGCCGCCACCGCCACGAGCCTCCTCGCCGAGACGGGGCGCTCGATCGACCTGCGCACGGCGGGCGACGCGCTCTTCGCCAGCCTGGACGCTTGGTATGGCGGCGCCGAGCCGGCCGCACTCATCGCACGCTGGCGGGAGGCCATCGACACGCTCGGGCGGCGCGTCAGCGTCAGGGTACGTGGGAGCAACGCCACGCTCTCCGGCCTGGCGGAGGACGTCGATGCGGCGGGCCGGCTGCTGCTGCGGACGGACGACGGCGTGCTGCACGCCCTCGACGAGGGCGACGTGACGCTGGCGGGGTAGGGGAGCGCCCCGTCTGGCGAGTGGGTCCAGGGCTGTGCCCTCGTGGTGGTACAATAGGCCGCCGCCTGCGGCACGGGGCGTGACGCTGGTGGGCCGGAGACGGTCGACGTCGCTCGCGCCGCTCCCCTCTTATGGGTCAAGGGCGGTGCCCTTGCGGTGCCCTTGTGGAGAGAAGATGTGATGTCCCTTCGAGACTATTCGCCGGCGCGCTGGCGGCGGTTGGTGACCATCCGCGAGCGGCTGGAGCGCTTCCTCGACCGGCGGGGGTACCAGACCGTCACGACGCCGATCCTGGAGAGCACCGATCTCTTCCTCCGCAAGTCGGGCGGGGAGCTTGCCGCCAGGATGTACAGCTTCGTGGACCCCAGCGGCCGGCGTGTCAGCCTGCGCCCCGAGTTCACGTCGTCGGTGGTGCAGGGGATCGTGGACGGCGCGCTGAAGGGCCCGATGCCGCAGCGGTGGCAGTACTGCGGGCCCGTGTTCCGCTACGAGGGCGAGGCGGCCGATGGCTCGGGCGGCGGCTCCGAGTTCCAGCAGCTCGGAGCCGAGCTCGTTGGGGCGGGCGGGGCCGTGGCCGACGCGGAGGTGATCGCGCTCGCCGCGCAGGGGCTCACGGCGCTCGGCGTGAAGGGCCACCGGCTGCGGATCGGGCACATCGGCGTCGTGAACGCCCTGCTGGACGCCCTCGGCCTCTCCGAGCGCGCCCGCGTGTTCGTCCTGGGCAGCTTCGAGGAGCTGGCGAGCGGGCCGCAGGGCCTCGACGCGGTGCGGGCGCGCGCGCTGGAGATGGGGCTGCTCCCGTCCGAAGGCAACCGCCGCATCACGCAGCTCGCCCGCCGGATGGCGCCGGAGGACGCCGAGGACATGGTGGAGGGGTTCCTGGGCCAGGGCATCGACGGCATCACCGGGCAGCGGACGCCGGAGGAGATATTCCGCCGCTACCTGAAGAAGCTCCGCGAGGCCGGCGTCCCCGAGATCGTCGAGCGGTCGCTGCGCTTCTCTCAGGAGCTGGTCGCGCTCTCCGGCCCCGCCGGACGCGTGCTGCCGAAGCTCCGCAAGCTCCTGGACCGCTACGGCCTCGATGCGGGGTTGCTTGCGCCGGTCGACGACCTGCTGGCCGCGCTGGCCCCCTACGACCTGAAGGGCGTGCCCGTCGTGCTCGACTTCGGGATGGCCCGCGGCATCGCGTACTACACCGGCGTCGTCTTCGACATCGAGCACACGAGGGTCAAGAGCGCGCCGTGGCTGGGCGGTGGCGGACGGTACGACGGCCTGGTGACCGCACTCGGCGGCAGGCGCGACGTCCCGGCGCTGGGCTTCGCCTACGCCGTGGAGCGCATCGCCGACCTGCTGCCGGCCGGGTTCGGGGCCGATGAGATGGGCGGCCAGCAGCGCGTGCTGGTCGTGCAGCAGGAGGGTTCGGCCGAGCAGGCCGTCGCCCTGGCGGAGCGGCTGCGCGCGCAGGGCATCCCCGCCGAGCTCGAGCTCTCCGGGCGCTCGGACGCCGAGGTGGCGAAGCTGGCCCAGGCGCGGGGGATACAGACGGTGATGCGGGTGGGACAAGATGGCAAAGTCGCAGAGAAGAACGTTTAACGGGGAGCGTTCCAACGGCGGGCTGCGCCTTGCCGTCCCCAGCGACGGCGAGATGTACGAGCCGACGCTGCGCTTCCTCGCGGAGTGCGGCATGCCCGTGGTGCGCCCGAGCGCCCGGCGCTACACGGCCTCGATCCCGGCGATCGACGGGCTGGAGGTCATCTTCCAGCGGACCGCCGACATCACATCGAAGGTCGAGGACGGCAACGCCGACTTAGGCCTCGTGGGCTACGACCGCTACGTCGAGGGACGGGTCGAGGGCGGTGAGGCGCTGCTCATCCTCGACGGCCTCGGTTTCGGCGCGTGCGACCTGGTGATCGCGGTGCCGGATACGTGGATGGACGTCGACTCCATGGCCGACCTGGCCGATCTCTCCGTCGAGTTCCGCGAGAGCGGCCGGGAGCTGCGGGTGGCGACCAAGTACCCACGCCTGGTCGGCCGGTACCTGTTCGGCCACGGCGTGAACTACTTCAGCATGGCCGCGGTCACCGGCACGCTGGAGGCGGCGCCCGCCATGGGCTATGCCGACGTCATCGCGGACATCTCGGCGAGCGGCGTGACGCTCCGCGAGAACCACCTGCGGCGCCTCGACGACGGCACCGTGCTCACGTCCGAGGGCGCGCTGGTCGGCAACCGCACGCTGCTCAAGCGCCACGCCGGCCGCCTCTCCATCGCGCGCGAGATCATCGAGCGCATCGAGGCCCACCAGGCCGCGGCGGGGTACGTGCGCGCCGCGGCGAACGTCGAGGGCAGGAGCGAGGAGGAGGTCGCCGCGAAGGTCCTGGAGCGGCCGGAGACCGCCGGCCTGCACGGCCCGACCATCGCGCGCGTCTACGCCCCGGACGGCAGGACGTTTTTCTCGGTGACGGTGTACGTCCGCCGCTCCGACCTAACAGCCGTCGTCGACCACTTCCGGTCGATCGGCGGCGCGTCGGTCACTGTGTCGAGTGCCGACTACGTCTTCGGAGGGGAGAGCGCCGCCTACGCCGCCCTGCTCCGGGAGCTGGGGCTTGGGTGATGCGCATCATCACCGACATCGAGGAGGCACGCGCGCTGCTGACGCGGCGGCCCGCGTACGTGGAGCCGGTGCTGGGGCCGGCCGCCGCCAAGCGCACCGAGGCCATCTTCGGTGAGCCGCTGACGGCCACCGAGGCCGTCCGGCGCATCCTGGCCGACGTCCGCGAGCGGGGCGACGATGCCGTCCGCGACTACGCCAAGCGCATCGACGGCGACGACCGGCGCGAGCTCGAGATCCCGCAGGCCGCCTGGGCGCAGGCGCTCCGCGAGCTTCCAGGCGGCGTGGAAGACGCGATGCGCGTCGCGGCAGACCGCATCCGCGCCTACGCCGAGGCGTCGATGCCGCGCGCCTGGGAGGACGCCGAGGCCGGCTACGGCCTGCGGCCGGTGCCCATCGAGCGCGTGGGGCTCTATGTCCCCGGCGGCTCCGCGTCGTACCCCTCCACGGTGCTGATGTCCGTGATCCCAGCGAAGGTCGCGGGCGTGCCCGAGGTCGTCGTCTGCACGCCGGACCCGAGCGCAGCGACGCTCGCGGCGGCGGCGCTCGCGGGCGCCGACCGGCTGTTCGCGGTCGGCGGTGCGCAGGCCATCGGTGCGCTGGCCTACGGCACGGACAGCGTGCCGCGGGTCGATAAGATCTGCGGGCCGGGCAACGTCTTCGTGTCCATCGCGAAGCGGGAGGTCTACGGCCAGGTGGACATCGACGGCCTCTACGGCCCCACCGAGACGTTGGTCATCGCCGACGAGAGCGCCGACCCCGTCATCGCGGCGGCCGACCTGCTGGCGCAGGCCGAGCACGACGAGCTGGCCTCGCCGATCCTCATCGCGACCGATGAGGGCGTGGCAGAGCGCATCGTGGCCGAGGTCGGCCGCCAGCTCGCAACGCTCGACCGGCGGGCCATCGCCTCCGCGGCGGTCGAGGGGAACGGCATGGCGGTGGTCGCCGGGAGCGTCGGGGAGGCGATCGAGCTCGCCAACGCTTTCGCTCCGGAGCACCTGTGCCTGCTGGTGCGCGACGCGCCTTCGTATGTGGATGCGGTCCGCAACGCGGGCGGCATCTTCGTCGGCGACCACTCGGCGGAGGTCCTCGGCGACTACGTCGCGGGCCCCAGCCACGTCATGCCAACGGGGGGGACGGCGCGTTTCGCCTCCAGCCTCGGCGTCCACACATTCTTGCGCTACCAGCCTGTTGTGCGACTGAGTCAAGCTACGCTTACGCAAATAGGACCTGCGGCGGCCGCGCTTGCCCGGGTCGAGGGGCTGACGGCGCACGCCCGCGCGGTCGAGCTCCGGCTCGAGGGCAAGAGCGCGCTCCGAACGCCGGCGGCCCCTGAAGAAGGGGTGCGCTGATGGCCGGGCAACGTCGCTCGATCGACCTCGTCCTGCCTCACCTGCGCTCGCTCGATGGCTACGAGGCGGTCGACCCGCCGGAGGTGCTGGCCGAGCGTGCCGGCATCCCCGCTTCGGAGCTCGTGAAGCTCGATGCCAACGAGAACCCCTACGGCCCATCGAGCAAGGTCGCGGACGCCCTCGCGTCGATGAAGGACGCCCACCTGTACCCCGACCCGGCCCAGGGGGCCATGCGCGCGGCGGTCGGCCGCTACATCGGGCTCGCGCCCGAGCACGTGGTCGTCGGCAACGGCAGCGACGAGATCATCGACCTGCTTTTCCGTGCGGTGCTCGGGCCGGGGGACGCCGTGGTGAACAGCGTGCCGACCTTCGGCATGTACGAGTTCACCGCGCAGGTGTGCGGCGGGCGCATCGTCGCCGTCGAGCGCGACGACGGTTTCCGCGTGGACGTCGACGGCGTGCTCGCGGCCGCCCGCGATCAGGGCGCGAAGATCATCGCCATCGCGTCGCCCAACAACCCATCGGGCAATCTGACGCCCCGGGAGGACATCGAGCGGCTGCTGGGCTCCGGCTGCCTGGTGATCGTGGACGAGGCGTACGCCGAGTTCGGCGGGGCGAGCGTGGCCTCGCTGGTCCCCGAGCGCTCGAACCTCGTCGTGCTGCGGACCATGAGCAAGTGGGCGGGGCTCGCCGGGCTGCGCGTCGGGTACGGGCTCATGGACGTGGAGCTCGCCGAGGTCCTGATGCGCGCCAAGCCCCCCTACAACGTGAATCAGGCGGCCGAGGCCGCGCTGCTCGCGTCGCTGGCCGATGCCGATGCGCTGATGGAGCGCGTGCGCCTCATCGTCGCCGAGCGCACCCGCATGCACGGGCTGCTGGAGGCCATCCCCGGCATCACGCCGCTGCCCTCCGAAGCCAATTTCATCCTCTGCCGTCTGCCCAGCGGGAAGGCCAGGGACGTGCACGAACGCCTCGCTCGGCGCGGCGTCTTCGTGCGATACTACGCGCGCGGCGTGCTGGCCGACTATCTACGGATCAGCGCGGGCACGCCATCGGACACCGACCGCTTGATCGCGGCGCTCACCGAAGCGCTGCAGGCATGAGCCCCATGACGAGCCGCACCGGCACCTACAAACGCACCACCGGCGAGACCGACGTGTCCGTGACCATCGGCCTCGACGGCACCGGCCGCGCCAGCATCGACACGGGCAACGGCATGCTGGACCACCTGCTGAGCCAGCTCTGCCGCCACGGCCTGATCGACCTCGACATCAAGGCGAAGGGCGACGCCGCGCAGACCGGCTGGCACCACACGGTGGAAGACTGCGGCATCGCGCTCGGGCGCGCCTTCGCGGACGCCATCGGCGACGGCGCCGGCATCCGGCGCATGGGCCACGCGCTCGTCCCGCTGGACGAGGCGCTCGCTCGCGTGGCGCTTGATATCAGCGGCCGCGGGCACGCCACGGTCGAGCTCGGCATCAGCGGCACGACCATCGGCGACCTGCCGGGGGACCTCGTGCGCCACTTCCTCGAATCCTTCGCCACGGAGGCACGCCTGACGCTGCACGCGACGGTGCTCTCGGGCGTCAACGCGCACCACAAGGCGGAGGCGACCTTCAAGGCGCTGGCCAAGGCGCTGCGGGATGCCGTGGAGCTCGACCCGCGCGCGTCCGGCCAGGTGCCGAGCACCAAGGGAACGATCTCGGCTTAGCCGCGGTCCCGAAGCGCGAGGGCCGCATGGCGAAGCGCGAGGGCGCACGCCGTGCGCCCCTACAGCGCGGCGACCTCGACCCGGTACGACTCGATGACGGGGTTCGCGAGCAGCTTCTCGCACATCTCGCCCACCTGCACGCTCGCGGCCGCCTCGTCCGGGGCGTCGAGCTCGAGGGTGAGGTACTTGCCCACCCGCACGCCGTCGACGGAGCTGAACCCCAGCGAGTGCAGGCCGCCCAGCACGGCGTTGCCCTGTGGGTCGTTCACGCCCGGCTTGAGGGCGACGTAAACGCTTGCCGAGAATCGCATCGCGCCTACTCCCCCTGCTGCGCGTCGCCCGTCGGGGTCGCCTCTTCCGGCGTTGGTGCTTCCTCTGGCGTCTCCGCCGGGGGTGGCGCACCGCAGGAGGGGCCCAGGAACTGCGGGCCCTGGTTGACGTGGTCGTCCGCGAAGGTCTGTATCAGGAACGGGTCGGCGCCGGTGACGTTCTGCGTCCACCCCCAGGCGGTCATGGTCACGCTCCCGGCGGGGATCCCTTCGTAGGGGTGGAGGATGTAGCACCCCGGGTAGCCGGGCAGCGACTCGATGAGCTGGCGCAGGTCGGCCTGCTGCTCCTCGGACCCCAGGTTCGAGTTGAAGACCACGGCGCCCATCGCGAGGTTGCGAACGACCGTTTCGTCGTCGATCTGCGCTGCGTGGACGCCCCAGGGCGCCGCATCGGCGTAGCCAGGGCCGGAGGTCGGCGGCTGCGTCGAGTAGGCGTCGTGGGCGGCACCGATCTCGATCTCGCCGCCGGGCTGCACGGGGAGCGCGGTGCCGGCGAGCGGGGTGTTGTCCGCCTGGTCCGTCGGCACGATGTGTCTGCTGAGGCCGCCGAGGGACGGCAGGAAGAGGCCAGCGATGAGCATGAGGGCGATGGTCCCGCCGCCGATGCCGACGTACCACTGCCGCCGCGAGGCCTTGCGGCTCGCGCGGCGGCGGCGCTCGCTCCGGGCGAGGGTGCTGCGCGAGCGCCGCTGCTGCTGCCGCGCTCCGGGCCGGGCATCCTGCTCGGCCGGCGCTGCGTCTTGCGCCTCTTCGGGCTCGGTTCCTTCATCGGACGCGGGGCCGTCTGCTCGCTCGTCGTCGACCAACGTTATTCACCTGCGGCGGGATATGGGGGCGTGTGCGCGGTGCTAGAGGAGCGGTTGGCCGGTCAGCCGCTCGTAGGCTTGCAGGTAACGCTCACGGGTCTTCGCGACGATGTCGTCGGGGAGGGCGGGGGCGGGCGGGGTGCGGTCCCAGGGCTGTTCCAGGAGCCAATCGCGCACGAACTGCTTGTCGAAGTTCGGCTGCGACTTCCCGGGGGCGTACCCCTCCGCGTCCCAGAACCGGCTCGAGTCCGGCGTCAGCACCTCGTCGATGAGGATCATCTCCCCGTCGCGCATGCCGAACTCGAACTTGGTGTCCGCGATGATGATACCGCGCCCAGCCGCATACTCGTGCGCCCGGCGGAAGACCGCGAAGGAGGTCTCTTGGAGCTGCTCCGCGACCTCCGCGCCCACGAGACCGGCGACCTCGGCCATCGTCATCGGCTCGTCGTGTCCGGTCTCCGCCTTGGTCGTCGGCGTGAACAGCAGCTCCGGGAGCTTGGAGCCGTCGACGAGGCCCTTGGGCACCTCGATCCCGAAGATCGTGCCCGTCGCCTTGTAGTCGACCAGCCCGGAGCCGGTCAGGTACGCGCGCACCACGCACTCCACGTCCACGCGCTCGGCGCGTTTCACGACCATCGCCTGGCGCGCGATCTCCGGCGGCAGCGTCTTGATACGCGGGTGGTCGGCCAGCGTACCGAGCGCCTCCGGGTCGTCCGCGAGGCCGATGAAGTGGTTCGGCACGATGTCCTTGGTCATATCGAACCAGAACTTGGACATGCGGCTGAGGACGTACCCCTTCTCGGGGATGCCGTTGGGCAGGACGACGTCGAAGGCGGAGATACGGTCCGTCGCCACCATCAGCAGCAGACGGTCGCCGAGGTCGTAGGTGTCGCGCACCTTGCCGCGGTACAGCAGGTCGGGAAGGCCGGTCTCAAGCAGTGGCAATGGGACCCCCCTTCGCGGCGAAGCCGAGGCGCTCGAAGATCGTCCCGACGTGCCGCAGGTAGTAGTCGTAGTCGAAGAGTCCATCCAGGACGTCTGCGCTCAGGGCCGAGGTGACCTCGGGCTCGGCGCGTATCGCCTCGCGGAAGTCCTCGCCGCGGTCCCAGGCCGCGAGCGCGTGGCGCTGCACCAGCTCGTAGGCCGCCGTGCGGTCCATGCCGCTCTCGACGAGTGCCAGCAGGACGCGCTCCGAGAAGACGATCCCCTTGGTCAATTCGAGGTTCCGCATCATGTTCTCGGGGAACACACGCATGCCGGAGACGACGCGCGTCAGCAGATCGAGCATGTAGTCGAGCGCGAGGGCCGAGTCCGGCAGGATCATGCGCTCCGCGGAGGAGTGCGAGATGTCCCGCTCGTGCCAGAGCGCCACGTTGTCGAGCGCGGTGACGGCGTGTCCACGCACGAGCCGGGCCAGGCCGCAGATGCGCTCCGAGAGCTCCGGGTTGCGCTTGTGGGGCATCGACGACGACCCTGTGCTCACGAAGCCGGGCGTGCCGAAGGGCTCCTCGACCTCCCGTATCTCCGTCCGCTGGAGCGATCTGATCTCCGTGGCGAACTTCTCCAGCGACGCCGCGAGGAGCGCGAGGGTCTGCACGAACTGGGCGTGCCGGTCGCGCTGGAGGATCTGGTTCGACACGGGCGCCGGCGCAAGTCCGAGCTGGCGGCAGACCGAGGCCTCGATCTCCGGCGGGATGCTCGCGTAGGTCCCGACGGGGCCCGATATCTTGCCCACCGCGACCATCTCGCGGAGCTGCCCAAGCCGCACGCGGTGCCGGCGCAGCTCGTCCCACCACAGCGCGAGCTTCAGGCCGAAGCTCATGGGCTCGGCGTGCACCCCGTGCGAGCGTCCGATGCACGGCGTGTGGGCGAGCTCCTCCGCCCTGGCCTTCACCACGCCCATGCACCGCTCGACCTCGGCGTCGATCAGGTCCACCGCACCCACGAGCTGGAGGCTCAAGGCCGTGTCCTTGACGTCGTTCGAGGTGAGGCCGTGGTGGATCCAGCGTCCCTCTGGGCCGAGGCTGGGCGTGACGGCCCGGGTGAACGACACGACGTCGTGCTTCGTCTCCTCGAACCACTTGTCGTAGAGCGCCCGGTCGAAGCGCGCGCCGCGGATCTTCTCGGCGTCCGCCTTCGGGACGACGCCAAGCTCCGACCACGCCACGCTCGCCGCGACCTCGACCTTGAGCCAGAGGTCGAAGGTGGCATCCTCGCTCCACACAGCAGCCATCGCCTCGCGGGAGTAGCGGTCGATCATGCGCGTGTCCCCTGTGTCCGCAGGCCGGCGGGCATGGCCTTCACGTGATCGAGCAGCACGTGGAAGTCGGTGAGCTCGCGGTGCGATTCGAGCACCGAGCACTTGCAGTTGCCGGGGTACCAGCCGCAGGCCGGGTCCGCGTAGGGGTACGAGAACGTCGGACGGCCGTCGCGCTCGCCGGTCTCGACCGCGAAGAAGGGGACGCCGCCGGCTCCCGCGGAGCTTGAGGAGGGTGCGTGGTGGAACCGGTCGAGCAACAGCGTCGCGATGTTGCGGCCGGCCACCGTGTCGTCGAAGTCACAGAGGATGACCATTGGTCACCAGGAGGGCACGATATCGGGCTGTGGCGGAGGGCGTTTTAGGCTTCACGAAGCCGTTGCCGCTGTTTCTCGACCGCCTCGCGTATCTTAGCATATTTGAGGCCCAGGATCTCGGCCGCGAGCAGCGCCGCGTTGCGCGCGCCCCACGCCCCAACCGCGACGCAGGCGACCGGCACGCCCGGCGGCATCTGCACGATCGAGTGCAGCGCATCGACCCCGCCGAGCTCGCTCGATGCCAGCGGCACGCCGATCACGGGGAGCGTCGTGAGCGAGGCCACGACCCCCGGAAGCGCGGCAGCGCCGCCGGCCGCCGCGATGAACACCTCGATGCCGCGCTCCTCCGCGCCCAGGACGTACGCGCGGACCTTCTCGGGGTCGCGGTGCGCCGAAGCGGCGATGAGCTCGGCCTCGACGCCGAGGTCCGTCAGCGTCTTGAGGGTATCTTCCATCACGGGCTTGTCGCTGACGCTGCCGACGATGATGCCTACCTGCGGCAATCTTGTCCTCCCGGGATCCGCATTCGCCCGATACGGCCTGCTCCCAGCCTAGGGGGCGCCCCGGCCGGCCGTCAACTCCGCGCACCTTCGAGCGCACGCAAGCGTCAAACCCGTTGCCGGCCCAACGATTGCTGGGCCGATCTCGGCCGACTATGCTGCTACCCCGGTCCGGCGCCCGGTCCGCAGCCCGATCCGCGAAGGAGCACGTGTGAGCACGACCCAGCAGACCGACGTTGCGGAGCTCGTGACCGCCTACACGGCGGTGCGCCGGGCGACCGAGCAGCTCTGCAGCCCGCTCGTCACGGAGGACTACGTCATCCAGGCCACGCCTGATGTGAGCCCCACCAAGTGGCACATCGCTCACGTCACCTGGTTCTTCGAGACCTTCCTGCTCAAGCCCCACCTCCCGGGGTACGAGTCCATCGACCCCCAGTATGCCTACCTCTTCAACTCCTACTACAACGCCGTCGGCCCGCAGTACCAGCGCCCCAGCCGTGGCTTGCTGTCGCGTCCGACGGTCGCCGAGGTCTACGCGTACCGCGCGCACGTGGACCGCGCGATGCTCGCGCTCCTCGAAGGGGTGGACGAGGCGCAGATGGCCGAGCTTGCGCCCGCGGTGACCCTTGGTATCAACCACGAGCAGCAGCACCAGGAGCTGCTGCTCACGGACATCAAATACAACCTGTCCATCAACCCCCTGCGCCCCGCATACCACGCCGTCGAGCTGCCCCGGCGTCCGTCGGCAGCGCTGGGCTGGCACGACGTCGAGGGCGGCATCGTCGAGATCGGGCACGGGGGCGGGCACGGCCTTCGCCTTCGACAACGAGTCGCCGCGCCACCAGGCGCTGCTCCAGCCGCACCGCATGGCATCGCGCCCGGCGACCTGCGGTGAGTACGCCGCGTTCGTGGAGGACGGCGGCTACGCGCGGCCGGACCTCTGGCTCTCCTCGGGCTGGAGCACGGTCGAGGCCGAGGGGTGGGAGGCGCCGCTGTACTGGGAGCGCATCGACGGCGAGTGGTGGGTGTTCACGCTCTCCGGCATGCAGCGCCTCGACGAGGACGCCCCCGTCTGCCACCTGAGCTACGTCGAGGCCGACGCCTTCGCGCGCTGGGCGGGCAAGCGGCTGCCGACGGAGCAGGAGTGGGAGCACGCCGCGGCCGCTGCGCCGGTCGGCGGCAACTTCGCGGAGTCCGGCCTGTTTCAGCCGGTCGCAGCCGGGGGGGCCATCGCGGCGGACGGGCCCGCCGGGGCCCTGGCGCAGCTCTACGGGGACGTGTGGGAATGGACGCAGAGCGCGTACCTGCCGTACCCCGGCTTCGCGCCGACCGCGGGTGCCCTCGGGGAGTACAACGGCAAGTTCATGGTGGGCCAGATGGTGCTGCGCGGGGGCTCGGCGGTCACGCCGCTCTCGCACATCCGCCCGACGTACCGGAACTTCTTCTACCCCTCCGACCGCTGGCAGTTCCAGGGCGTGCGCCTCGCCGCCGACGCGTAAGCGCTGCTAGGTCGCGAAGGACGCGATGTCTCCCCGGTGGTACTCCCCCGCGAAGTCGATGCGGTCCGCCGCCTCGTAGGCCGTGCGGCGGGCGTCCGCGATGGTCGCGCCGCGGCCGACCGCCGTCAGCACGCGGCCCCCGCTCGTCACGAGCGTCTCGCCCCTGAGCGCCGTCGCCGCGTGGAAGACAAGCGCCTCGCTGGGCATGCGGTCGAGCCCCGTGATCGGCACGCCCGTCTCATACGAGCCGGGGTAGCCCCCCGATGCGAGGACCACGGCGACCGTAGCCTCGTCCGACCAGCGCAGGTCGAGGGCGTCCAGGCGCCCATCGAGCACGGCGTCGATCACGTCCAGCAGGTCGTTCTCCAGCCGTGGCAGCACGAGCTGGGCCTCGGGGTCGCCGAAGCGGGCGTTGAACTCGATGACCTGCGGACCGTCGTCCGTCAGCATCAGGCCGCAGTACAGCACGCCCGTGTACGGTGATCCACTCGCTGCAAGGGCGCGGACCACCGGCTCCACGCACGTCTCCCTGATGCGGCGCTCGATCGCCGCGTCCCACCACGGCGGCGGGCTGTAGCCGCCCATGCCGCCGGTGTTCGGGCCGCGGTCACCGTCGTGGATGCGCTTGTAGTCGCAGGCCGCCACCAGCGGCGTCACGCGCACCCCGTCGGTGAAGCAGAAGACGCTCACCTCCGGGCCCCTCAGGCACTCCTCGATGAGCACCCGTGCGCCGGCCTCGCCGAAGGCGCGGTCCTCCATCATGCGCTTGAGCGCGCCGAGCGCCTCCTCGGCGTCCGCCGCGACCACGACGCCCTTGCCAGCCGCAAGGCCGTCGGCCTTGACGACGATGGGCGTGCCGGGGCGCAGCATGCCGAGCTTGCGGACGTGGGCGGCGGCGGCCTCGCGGTCGTCGAAGACGGCGAAGGCCGCCGTGGGGACGCCGGCGGCGGCCATCGTCTGCTTCGCGAAGGACTTGGATGACTCGATGCGCGCGGCGGCCCGCGTTGGCCCGAAGACGCGGAGCCGTTCGCTGCGGAAGCGGTCGACGAGGCCGGCCACCAGCGGCGCCTCGGGCCCCACGACCGTGAGGTCGATGGCGTGCTCGCGCACGGCCGCGAGCATGCCCTCGACGTCGTCGGCCCGCACGTCGAGGCTCGTGGCGATCTGTGCCGTGCCCGCATTGCCCGGAGCGGCGTACAGCTCCGGGTTGCGCGGGCTCTGCGCCAGCTTCCAGACGATGGCGTGCTCGCGGGCGCCGCTGCCGATGACGAGCACGCGCATGGCTATTCGGGAGATTCCGGCTGACGGGCGAGGAGCACGGCGAGGACGATCATGACGATGCCGATGGCCGGCAGCAGCAGGACGGTGAGCGCGCCCCAGTCCCGCGTGAGGGCCATCGGGGGGCCGCCCAGCAGGAACACGATGCCCAGGGCGCCGAAGGCCGTGCCGATGGCCCGCCGGACCGCCCTCATTCCCATTCGATCGTCCCCGGCGGCTTGGAGGTGATGTCGTAGACGACGCGGTTGACGCTTGCCACCTCGTTGACGATGCGGTTGGAGATACGGGCGAGGGTGTCGTAGGGCAGGCGGGCCCAGTCCGCGGTCATCGCGTCCTCGCTGGTCACGGCCCGGATGGCGACCACGTGCTGGTAGGTGCGCTGGTCGCCCATCACGCCGACGGTGCGTGTGTCCGTGAGCACGGCGAAGCTCTGCCAGAGCTTGTCGTAGAGCCCGTCGGCCTTGATCTCGTCCATGACGATCCAGTCGGCGGCGCGCAACACCTCGAGCTTGTCGTAGGTGACGTCGCCGATCACGCGGATCGCCAGGCCGGGGCCGGGGAAGGGCTGGCGGTTGAGCACCACCGGCGGCATGCCGAGCTCGGCCCCCACCAGGCGGACCTCGTCCTTGAACAGGAATCGCAGCGGCTCCACGAGCTTGAGCCGCATCCGGTCCGGCAGGCCGCCCACGTTGTGGTGCGTCTTGATCTTGTGCGCGGCGCTGCTATCGGACGTCTGGGACTCGATCACGTCGGGGTAGAGCGTGCCCTGGGCCAGGAAGTCGACCTCGCCCAACGCCCCGGCCTGCTCCTCGAAGACGTCGATGAACTCGGCCCCGATGCGCTTGCGCTTCTCCTCCGGGTCGGTGACCCCGGCGAGCACGCTCAGGAAGCGCTCGGTCGCATCGACGTAGACGAGCTTCAGGCCAACGCTCCGCTGGAAGACGTCGCGGACGCGCTCGGGCTCCTCCCGCCGGAGCAGGCCGTTGTTGACGAAGATGCAGGTGAGCTGGTCGCCCACCGCCTCGTGCACGAGCTTCGCGGTCACGGCGGAGTCGACGCCACCGGAGAGCGCGCAGATGACCTTGCCGTCGCCCACCTGCGTCCGGATGTGCTCCACGGTCTCCGCGACGAAGTTGCCGGGCGTCCACGTGCCGCGGAGCCCGCAGACCCCGTGGGTGAAGTTGCGCAGCATCTGGGAGCCCTGCGGCGTGTGGGCGACCTCGGGGTGGAACTGGATGCCGAAGATGCCCGCATCGTTCGCCATCGCCGCGATGGGGGAGTTCTCGCTGTAGGCGATCGACCGGAACCCCGGCGGCGTCGCGTCGATGCGGTCGCCGTGGCTCATCCACACCGGCATCTCGTCGTCCAGGCCGTCGAAGAGGGGCGAGCGCTCGTTCTTGCGGATCACCGCGAAGCCGTATTCGCGCGCGTGTGAGCCGGACTCTCCGGACACCTTCCCACCGAGCTGGTGCGCGATGAGCTGCATGCCGTAGCAGATCCCGAGCACCGGCACGCCCGCGTCGAACACCCACGCCGGAGCCAGCGGCGCGTCTTCCTCGTAGACGCTCGCGGGCCCGCCGGAGAGGATGATGCCGCGCAGGTCCAGGTGCGCCACGGCCTCGCGGGTGGCATCCGGCGGGAGTATCTCGCAGTAGACGTGGTGCTCGCGGATCCGCCGGGCGATGAGGCGGCTGTACTGCGACCCGAAATCGAGGACCGCGATGGCCTCGTGCCGGGGAGGGGAGAGCGCCCCATCCTTCCGGCTCTTCCCGCGCACGCCCTCGCGCTCCTGCGCGATCTCGAGATACGTCGACACCTCGATATCCCCGCTGGTCGACACCCGGTGGGTGGGCTCTTGCGGAGACGTCGGTATGGGTTCGTCGGCCATCGTGCCTGCCTTCTCGAGAGGGGCCCGTGGGTATGCCAGCGGCCGTCGCGGCCGTCGATGCTGGCAAGCCAGAGGGGCGTCCTCGTACGCTAGCACCGGCCCGCCGAAAGGGTCAACAGACGAAGGTACTACCGGAGGGCCAACTCTTCGCACCGGGCGAGGAATCCCAGCAGCGCGGGGTTGAACGTCTCGGGCGCTTCGAGGTAGGGCCAATGCGCCGCCCCCTCCACCACGAGCAGCTCGGCGTCGTAGAGGACGGCGGCCGCGCGCCGGGCGTCCGCGATCGGGAACAGCGGGTCGTGGCTGCCCCACACGAGCAGCGTGGGCGTCCGGACGCCGCACAGGGCGGGCATCAGCCGCGTGGAGCGCTTGACGCCGAAGATGTTGATGCCGGAGCGCAGCACCTCCAGCATCCTGCGGGGGACGCCCGGCTCGCAGCGTATCGCGTAGAGCTCGTCCACCAGCCGCTCGGCGTCCGCGTCCCACTCGCGCAGCAGCATCGCCAGCATGCGCTCGACCCGCCGCCGGCTCGGGCGGAACATAGCCTCGCCCACCAGCGGGAGCGTCAGCAGCCGCTGCGAGAGGGCGATGCGCCGGCCGAGCCCGGCCGTCCCGATCAGCGTGAGCGAGCGGACCCGGCCGGGCTCGCTGATGGCCGTGGCCCCGGCGATGAAGCCGCCGAGGGAGCCGCCCACGAGATGCGCGGAGGGGGCGCCCACCGCATCGAGGAACCCCGTCACGAAGCGCACGCCGGCCTCGGGCGTCGCCCGGCCGCCGGAGTCCCCCCGGCCCGCGCCCCATAGCTCGGGCGCGAAGACGCGGTAGCGCCCGCTGAGCACGGCGACGTTCCGGTGCCAGACGGCCGCGGAGCCCCCCAGGCCGTGCAGCAGGACCACGGGTGGCCCCGAGCCGGCCGCGTAGTACCGGACGCGCTCGCCCTCGATCACCGCTTCGTGCGCCTCCGCGGGCATCAGGCCCATCCTTCACCCCCAGAGAGCGCGCACAGCGAGCGCGCTTCGACCAGCGCTCGGCGCCGCCGCCAGCCTACTACGCCGGTGTAACATGGGCCCGGTCATGGCGGTCGTACCCGACAACCCGAACAACCGCTCCGTGGCGACGATCCTGCTCAGGGATTCAGGGGTCGTCGCCTACCCCACGGACACCGTGTACGGACTCGGAGCGGTCGTGTACGACCAGGAGGCCGTCTCCGCGCTGTTTACGATGAAGGGCCGCGACCGCTCCCAGGGTGTCCCCGTGCTGATCGCGGCGGAGAGCCAGCTCGCCGAGGTCGCAGCGGACCTCTCCGACGCCGCGCTCGCGCTGGCCGCGCGCTTCTGGCCCGGCGCGCTCACGCTCGTCGTGCGCCGCCACGCCGACCTCCCGCCGCTGGTCGCGGGCGGTGGCGACACCGTCGCGGTCCGCCTGCCGGACCACCCCTG